>JAFSIK010000037.1 GCA_017439805.1 Oscillospiraceae bacterium | reverse complement strand
TTTTAAAAGTTGATTAATTTTGCTTAAGTCTCATTGATTCCGGGAACAAGATGGGGTAAAATTCAGTCTATAGAATTAAAATGTATACGGAGGACAAAAATGAAGTTTCTTAAAAAGGCCGGCGCGCTGACGCTGGCGGTAATTATGGCGGCAGGTATGCTGACAGCCGGCGCCGCATACGAAGACCTTACCGATAAGGACGATATCGTAAACAAGGAATCCGTTCAGACTCTCGTCGAGCTGGGCGTTCTGGGCGGTCGTGACGACGGCAGTTTTGACCCCACGGCGTTTATGACCCGCCAGGAGGCCGCCAAGGTAATGGCTGTTATGCTCTGCGGCGGCGATTTCAACGCCGTTGCAACCGACGCTGTTTATTTCACCGATACCGCCGACGCATGGGGGCTTACATATATAAATTATGTGGCTGAGAAAAAAATTATGGGCGGTCACGGCGACGGCATCTTTGCTCCCGATGAGCCTATCACCGCAGAGCAGTTTGCCAAAATGCTGCTGGTTGCTCTTGGCGAAGACTCCACCCTTTTTGTGGGCGACGTTTTCAAAAGCAATGTGGAAATTTTCTCTGCCCGCCGTGGTATCATCGCCGGTCTGGAGGACATCACCATGGATGCTCCCATCACCCGTGACGATATGGCACTGATGGTATGCAACGCCCTTTCCGCCACCACATCCGAGGGCATCACCCTGCGTGAGGCCTGCTTTGGCAGCCCCGTGACCGACAAACCAGCCGACGATAACATCTCCTCCGGCAACGGTTACGTTCTCATCGACCCCGAAAAGACCGCCATCCGTTATGACGAAACTCAGGCGTCCTACGTATATAGTTATAATGTATATTACGCCGACGGTTCCACCGCCGCAATCTCCACCGCCGCCGACATTCAGACCTATAAAGTCTACCTGCTCAAGGACGGCTATATGTCTGACAAAACCAACAGCGCCAAGGTTTCCGACGTTTACGGCAGCACCCTGGCCCTGGATACCGATGCAACTCCCGGCGCGGACACCTACCTTTCCCTTGCCGAAGGCTGCTCCCCTGTAATCTTCGCCAAAGACGGCGCAATGGAGGCCGGTGCAAGCGTTGTTTACGCCCTTGATGACTCCGGCGTTATAGTGGGCATCTGGGTGGTTGGCTGACTTTCTCCGCACATCATATAGTGCTGTTTTTCCACTTTTGTCATATATTCGTCAAAAATAACAAAAAACGTTGGTTTTTTTAGAAAAAACTATTGAAATGCTCTTTTGTGTAGGTTATTATATACATCAAAGGCTTTGTGAAATTGTTATTTTTGCATATATGTGATTTGGGAGGAACAGATATGTCCGGAAGAATTTTTCAGACGGTGCTCTCGCAGCTGAAGGAAGCCAGCGGAAAAACTATCGGTGTTACCGACAACACCGGCAGCATCATTGCCTGCTCCGACAGCTCTTTCATCGGCACCACCATTGCCGGCTGCGTCCCCGCATTGGCGGAGGCTGCCGGTGGTTTCGTTCGCCTGCAGGGACTGACAATGAAGGCCCTGCCCTCCTCCGGCCCCCTGTTTGAAAACGCGGTTTTTGTCCGCGGTGACGACGGGGACGCCGCCATGGTATGCCAGCTTTCCAGTGTGGCTCTGGCCGGCGCAAAGAGCTATTTTGAGGAGAAGTACGATAAATCCGCTTTCCTCAAAAGCATTATTACCGAAAATATCATGCCCGGTGAGATATACGTTCGCGCCAGAGAGCTCAACTTCCTCACCGACGTTTTCCGCGCCGTTTTCCTCTTCAGACGTTCTCTGGGCGCCGACGCCGGCATCGCCGACATCATTGCCGAAAACTTCTCCGACAAGAACACCGACTTTGTGCTGAATATCAGCGAGGACGACGTGGTGCTGGTAAAGCAGCTTGAGGAGGAGCTGGAAGGTAGCGAGCTTATCGCCAATGCGGAAGAGATGCTTGCCGCCCTTACCGAGGCCGGCATTGAAGGTGTTGTCGTAGGCATCGGCACCGTTGCCCACAGCCTGCGTGAAGTTGCCGCCAGCTACAAGGAGGCCCAGATGGCCATTCAGGTGGGACAGGTATTTGATTTCGAAAAGACCATCACCACCTATGAAAATCTTGGTATCGGCAGACTTATCTATCAGCTGCCCACCACCCTGTGTGAAATGTTCCTGGACGAGGTATTCAAAAAGAATACCATCGACTCTCTGGATCAGGAGACCCTTTTCACCATCAACAAATTCTTCGAAAACAACCTTAACGTATCCGAGGCCAGCCGTAAGCTGTTCGTTCACAGAAACACCCTTGTTTACAGACTTGAAAAGATCAAAAAGCTTACCGGTCTTGATCTGAGGGAATTTGACCACGCCATTATTTTCAAGATGGCTCTTATGGTAAAGAAATATCTGGACTCTAAATACGTTTGATCAAACCGCATTGGAGTAAAAAATGGTTCAATTTGAAAATGTAACCAAAACCTATCCCAACGGCACTCAGGCGCTCAAGGGTATCAGCTTTAAAATCGAGGACGGCGAGTTCGTCTTTCTGGTGGGCCCCTCCGGCAGCGGCAAGAGCACCATTATCCGCCTTATGAACGCGGAGCTGCGTCCCACCTCCGGAGACGTCATCATCAACGATTTCTCCGTAAAGAAGCTTAAATCCCGCAAGGTTCCCTATCTGCGCCGCACTCTGGGCGTCATTTTCCAGGATTTTCGTCTTATTTCCGACAAGAGTGTGTACAGCAACGTGGCCTTTGCCATGCGCGCCCTTGGCGTCAAGCGCAAATTCATCAAACCCAGAGTTGAATACGTTCTGGGTCTGGTGGGTCTGGAAAACCACGCAAAGCGTCTGCCGGACCAGATATCCGGCGGCGAGCAGCAGCGTGTGGCCATCGCCCGCGCCCTGGTAAACAACCCAAATCTTATCATCGCCGACGAGCCCACCGGCAACCTTGACCCCGCCCGCTCCATGGAAATTATGGAGCTGCTGGAGCACATCAACTCCATGGGCACCACCGTTGTGGTGGTAACCCACGAAAAGGGTCTTGTAAACCACTTCAACAAGCGCGTTATCGCCATTGATGACGGCGTTGTTATATCCGACGGCACCGGCGGATACTACGAAAAAAACCGCCGCCCCGCTCCCGCAAAGACCGACGCGGAATACGATGGCTACGAGGAGTACGAAAAGAACTCCGACAAAACCGGGGAAGCTCCCGACGCCCGGGAAATTCCCCCGGCCGCAGCCCGGGAAACTTCTCATAAGGAAGTTCCCGAAGCACAGGAAACCGTTGCCGAGCCTCAGGCTCCGGCGGAAGATTCCGCGCCTGCTGCGGCGCCCTCCATTCCCGTGTCCTCCCCCGTAACAATGGACGACGACCTTTTTGCCAGCATCGAACACGCTCTGGCTGATATACCGGAGCTGAACATTCACGAAAGCTCCTCCCAGCTTTCGCCAGAAACCGGCAAAAAACGCGTCCCCACCTTTGAAACGGGCGAAATAACCAGCGGACTGATTTCTCAGGAGGAAGCGCTTGAAGCCATCCTCTCCAGCGAAAGGGAGGGTCGGCAGTGAAAGTTAAATACGGAAGAACCAACCCCGGATATTTTCTGGCCGAGGGTATAAAGGGCATATTCAACCATGGCTTTATGTCCTTTGCCGCCATCGTTATCGTGGTGGCCTGTCTTATAATTCTGGGCAGCTTCTCCCTGCTGCTGCTGAACATCAACAGCATGGTAGACTCCCTTGAATCCCAGAGCGAGATTATCGCCTATGTGGACGAGGATATGTCCGACGCCGACGCAAAGAGCCTCAGTTCCCAGCTCAACCTCATTTCCAACGTAAACTCCACCTCCTTTGTTACCCGGGAGGAGGCAATGGCAAACTTCATCGCCCAGTATCCCGACCAGTCCATTTTTGACGGACTTCAGCCGGACACTTTCCGCCACCGCTACGTCATCGTGCTTGATGACGTGACTCTTATGGCGGAAACCGTGGCAAACATTGAGGCCGTTGAAGGCGTTGCGGACGTAAACGCGCTGACGGAGCTGGCACAGGGCTTCTCCACCGTGCGCTCCATCATCAGCATCGTTACCTACGCCATCGGCATCATTCTCATCGTCATCTCCATCTTCATCATCTCCAACACGGTCAAGCTTTCCACCTTCTCCCGCCGTGAGGAGATAACCATTATGAAAACCGTTGGCGCCACCAACCACTTTATCCGCCTGCCTTTCGTTTATCAGGGCGTTATACTGGGTATTTTCGGTGCGGCCATAGCATTTTTCGTCCAGTGGGGCGTTTACGAGTTCGTATGCCGCGCCATTTCACAGGCCGATGCCGCAGGCATCGTAAACCTTATTCCCTTCAGCAGCGTTATGGTAATTATGGCCGTCATTTTCGCCATTGTAGGATTCCTTGTAGGTATTCTGGGCAGCGCTCTGACCATCCGCAAGTTCCTGAAGGTATGAGGTGACGCGGATGAAAACAGCCAAACGCATAGTCGCAATAATTCTGATAATTATCCTTGTTCTGGGTATTGTGGCGTCCACCTTCGGTATGCTTTTTGCCACCAAGGCCGACGCCGCCACCAGCGCAGAAATAAAAAATCAGATTACAAACCTTGAAAACACCGCCAGCTCCCTTGCCAAGCGCAAAGTCGAGCTTGAGCAGGAACTTGTGGCTATCGCCGCCGAACAGGGTGCAACCGTCGAAAAGAAAGTTCTTATGGACCAGCAGATCGACGTTACCCGACAGGAGATAGCCAACACCACCGAGGTGCTGCAGCAGTACACCCTGCTGATCGCCAACCAGCAAAGCGAGCTGGACAGAGTCATTGAGCAGGAACAGCAGCAGCTGGAATCTTTTTCCGACCGCATACGCGCAATGGAGGAAAACGGTTCCACCTCTTACATCGCCATCGTTCTGGGCGCCAGCAGCTTCAGCGACCTGCTGACCCGCATCGATATGATCAGCGAGATCGCTCAGTATGACAACCGCATCATTGAGCGTATGGCTCAGATGCGAAGCGACATAACCCTTATGCAGGATCAGCTGGAAATATCCAAGAGCGAACAGCGTCAGGCGCAGCAGCTTCTTGAGCAGCAGGAAGAAACTCTGGTACAGCAGGTTGACCAGGCAGTGCTTCTTCTGAAAGAACTGGAAAATCAGGAAGAAGAATTTGCCGCAATGCTGGAGTACGTGGAGCAGCAGGAAGCCGACGTGGCCAATGCTATCGACCGCAAAATCGCCGAGTATGACGCCGCCGTCACCCGCGAAGAGGAAGAACGCCGCCGTCTGGAGGCTCTGGCCGCCGCAGGCAAGGATTATGTGGACGATTCCGATTTCTACTGGCCCTCCTACTGCAACATCATCACCAGCGTTTACGGCATGCGCACCCATCCCGTCACCGGCGTTTACAAGCTGCACACAGGCGTGGACATCGGTTCAAGCTACGGCAGCAAGATATACGCCGCCAAGAGCGGTTCGGTTATCACATCCGGCAGCAATTACGCCTACGGCGAATATGTGGTAATTTACCACGGCAACGGCGTCAGCACCCTGTACGCCCATATGAGTGAAAGAGCCGTGTCCGAAGGCGATTACGTACTCAAGGGTGACGTCATAGGTTATGTTGGTTCCTCCGGTTACTCAACCGGCGCCCACCTGCATTTCGAAATACGTGTTAACGGAACCTACATGAACCCCATAAGTTATTACCCGAATAAATCTTTCGTCTATGTTTAAGACGCAAAAATCCCGCTTCAAAGAAGCGGGATTTTTTATTTACTTTATCGGGCTGATTTTTTGGCGGAGCGCTTTGCCTTGTATTTATCGCAGGTAAAAGCATAAAGCAGCACAAAAACCACACCAACTATCAGGCAACCAATGCCAAGCCAGCGAATTGTAAGTGCAAAATCCGCAAATACCTTTACGCACATGTCCACAAACTGTCCTCCACCCATACCGATCACCTGCATATTGCGCGCCGGAAAAAGGCCGATGGATCCAATGGTAAAGGCATTATACAGCAGTGGGATGCCAACATACATAAATGCATTTCGGGGACGGCGGAAGTTTATGACAAATATGCACACCGCCACAAGAACGCTTATGACAAAAAGCGCGATGCCAAGCGCTTTTACCGCAGGGATCCTGCCCATTGAAAACAGCGCCAGCATTACCTGCTTTACTTCTTCGTTCATATCATCGAAATTATATATTCCACCTGAGCCCGCAACCTGAAACCGTATCTCGTTATAGAGAAAATCCCACTGGTCTTCCGGGACGGAATCTTTTAGGATATCAAAAATGAAGCCCGTCAGTTCTTCTTCATCCATCCAGCCGTCGGCACCCATCTCCTGCCACTTTTCGGCATAGCCGGAGCTCACAATAAAGTCGCTGATGGTTCCGTCAAGAAAACTTCTGCCCACGGCGGCGGACAAAATCGCGGTAAAGGAAACTGCGGTGAAAATTATACACAGAAGGGCGCTGAAAAACACCCGGCAAAATCCACCCGGAGTACCCTTGCGCACAGGCACCATCTGAACGGGCGCTGCGCTGACCGCGGCGGTATCAGCCGCGCTGCCGCAGTGAGGGCAACAAATGGCTCCTTCCGGCAAAACCCTGCCGCAGACTCTGCAGTTTATATCCATAAAAATTCCTCCCATGCATCGGAGTTTTGTTATAAGAAAATTTTACTTTAAACCCCGTCCGGTGTCAATTCTAAAAAGCGATAACAGAAAAAACAGCGCTTTTTTAACTTAAAGTTTTTATAAGAAATTTGAGGCATTTTTTGCGTTATGTAAACCAAATTCGGGATTTTTCGGCGTTTTTTGATAAAAAATCGGCGTTTTTTTCAAATATCAGCAAAAAATATGCGGAAATTTGCCGCAAAACGCAAAAAACATCAAAGCCGCCAAAACGCTGTAACCCTTGGGGCGCAAGGGATTGAGAGTTTTCGCAAAAAAATAGGAAAACTTAGCTCTCCCATGAGAAATCTCAAGAAGGTTCTCACCCTGGTACTGGCTATCGTAATGGTAGTTGGCTGCCTGGCCATCGGCGCTGGCGCTGCCTACACCGATGACGCTGCCATCACCTATGACGATGCAGTATCCACCCTCACCGGCCTCGGTGTATTCGAAGGCACCGACGGTGCTTTCAATCCCAAAGCCAACCTGACCCGTCAGGAAGTTGCCAAGATCGTCGCTATGACCCTCACCGGCGGCACCCTGGATCCCACCCTCTACGAAGATGCCAAGATCTTCACCGACGTAGACGGTCTGTGGGGCGAAGGCTACATCAACTACCTGGCTGGCCAGGGCATCGCTTCCGGCCACGCCGGCAAGTACAACCCCCAGGATCCTGTAACCGCTCAGGAACTGGCCAAGTTCATGCTGGTAGCCCTGGGCTACCCCGCTGAGCTGTTCACCGGCGACAACTGGGCTGCCAACATCAACCGCGTTGCTGCTCAGGCTGGTCTGTACACCGATTACATCGGTTCCTACGCCAAGGCTCTGACCCGTGAAGAAGCCGCTCTCATCCTCTACAACGGCCTGATGGGCAAAGTAGTTGTCGCTCAGTGGGACAGCAACATCACTAACCTGGGTACCTGGAACTGGAAGTGGGAAACTGTTGACAACCCCAACCTCGGCGGCACTCAGGATATGCTCGGCATCGAGAAGTACTTCAACTGCTCCGCCAATGTGAACGAGGCCGTTTACGCCACCGGCGCTGAGGTCGTTGAGCTGAAGGACAACGCTGTTGTCGTTACCCTCGGCGGCGGCTACGCCATCGGCACCTACGAAGGCAAGGTCAACGACAAAGTCACCGTTTACACCCACAATAAGACCGGCGACGTAGTCTGCATTGCCACCTATACCCCCGAAGTCACCCCCGACAAGCTGCCCACCATCACCACCACCACCAAGATGACCGCTCCCGCTGCTGAGGCTGCCATGAAAGCCGCCGGCTTCACCAAGGCCAACGCCGAGGCTTATGCCGACGAAGTCGCCGCTTTCACCCAGCAGGGCATTAAGATCGTTTTCAAGCAGGGCAACGCTGGCACTACCGGCTACACCCAGCTTGACTCCACTGGCATTTACTACAAGGTCACCAAGGTTGCCGTTCCCTACATTGCCAATGTAAGCGGCACCACCTACACCCTGACCGCTCTTGACGTTTCCAATGAAGAGGCTGTCTATGTCACCGACGGCGCTGACTACAGCTTCGACAAGGACGCCGCCAAGAACACCCAGAAGTTCTACAAGTATGATTCCTTCGTAAAGGATGCTTACTACACCGTATCTGAAACCGATACCTCCGCTGCTTTCTCCGCCGTTACCCTGAAGTACGGCACTTACACCCCCGTTGTTACCATCGCTCCCATGGCTACCGTAGCCAGCGTTGTTGGTGATTCCTACACCAACACCACCGTAACTCTGGGCGGCAAGGCTTATGCCCTGTCCTACCTGAACGGCCTGCTTGCTTCCGGCGCTCAGACCGTGGGTGCTGTCTACGAGGCTGGCCTGTCCAAGGCTGCAAACGGCACCGTAGTTGGCGCCAACCTGGTACTCGACGGCATGGGCAACATCGTTGCTGCTTCCGCTGCCGGCGCTCCTGCCAAGTCCAGCGACTACATCTACATCTTCGACGCTGCTGCTGTTGTTGAAGGCGTAGGCGGCATCTTCTCCAAGTACACCGCTTCTGTTGAGGCCATCACCGACGACGGCGCTTACGGTGCTTACGAGGTTGCTCTGACCCTGAACACCACCACCAACGCTGGTCACCTGTACTCCGGCGCCAACGATCTGGGCACCACCGCTGATGCTGTTATGGACGAACTGGCTGGCAATGACAATCCCACCCGTCCCGGCAAGTGGTGGTCCTACACCATCGACGGCAACACCATCACCCTGATCGACGCTGTTTCCACCGATGTTGTTGAGACCACTGCTAAGTACGAAGTTGAGACCGGCAAGGTTGCTCCTTCCGCCATCACCATCAAGGACGAAGGCGTTAAGCTGATCACCGACGCTACCGAGTTCGTATACTTCAACGATCCCGGCGCCAACAAGGACACCAAGGTTGTTTCCGTAACCAAGGCTGCCGCTATCACCATCGCTAACTCCGCCGATGCTACCGTTATCGTTGATTACGCTGACGTTGACGAGACCATCGTTGCCAAGATCATCGTTATCGGCGCCACCTACGGCTCCGGCACCGACAACAAGTATGTCTACGTTGACATCGCTACCATGAGCGCTACCAAGGTTGGCGCTGAGTACGTTTACACCTACGCCACCACCGACGCTGCTGGCCAGCCCGGCACCGTCAGCACCAAGGCTCCCGTTGCTGTCTCCGCTGTTTACGCCCTGAATAAGGACGGCACCCTGAGCTCCACCGTTGCTAACGCTGATACCTTCACTAGCCGCACCGGCAACATCGTACAGCTTGACGACGGCTACTTTGCTCTGGCTGAAGGCGTAGAGCCCGTTCTGACCAAGGCTACCCTGAAGGTTGAAGCCGACGCCACCGTTTACTACACCGTCAACACCGCCGGCTACATCAACGGCCTGTGGGTTGTCGCTCCCGGCGCTGTTGTCGGCTCCACTCCTCTCTCCACCACCGGTACCTTCGCTGCCATTTTTGATGATGCTGATGACGGCCTTTACACCCTGGCCTCCAAGCCCACCGGCATTGACTGCGACGGTGATGCTGCTGAGATTCTGTACTTCAAGTGTGACCCCAGCACTGCACAGGTTCTGACCATCAAGGCTGGCGAGACCACTGTTTACATTGAGTCTGTCACCACCGGCACTGTTGGCGTAATTTACCTGCAGTTTGTCGGCGAAGAAGTCGCCACCGATGGCAACGCTTCTAACTGGCAGACCGCCACTAAGGGCCTGCCCGCTGGCAACTACACCTACACCATCACCGGCGGCACCGCCGTTTCCGGCTCCTTCGTTATCGCCTAATCATCCCATACAAACCCTGACCGAAAGGTTTAGGTAATAAGAGCCCGCCCTGTGAAAACAGGGCGGGCTTCTTTTGGCAATATACTTTGCGTATGCATGCGCCGCGGAGGCTGCGACTGTAAATTCCCATCTGCTTTCCTCCCGCCTCCATCAGTGGCGTTTCCGGCCTTCTCAGACGCACAAAAAAGCACCCGATGAATTTATCACCGGGTGCTTTTGCTTTGTTAAACTGCGGCCTGTGCGGCTTTCTTTGCCGCCTCTTTTTCACGCGCTTCCTTGAGGATCATATCCTTGACCTTCATGATACGGGTGTTGGCGCCGCGCTCGTTTTCCTCCAGCTTCATGGAGATATAACGAATCTTCTCCTTCATGTCGGGAATCATTACGTACTCAAGAGCGTTAACCCTGCGGCGGGTCTTTTCAATCTCCTGGGCCAGAAGCTGCATGGACTTTTCAACCTGCGCCAGACGCAGCATATCCTGAAATACGGTTGCCAGATTGTCCAGTGCGTCGTCAAGCTCACCGGAGGTCTGGGCGAAGCCGTAGGGATAAATCTCCGCCGCGTTGTCGCTTTTGGTCTTGAAGGTGTAACGGGGCACCTCAACACTCATTACGTTGTCAAAATCCATGTGGAGCTCAACGCTCTGCTTGGGATAAAGCAGGGCCTGCTCCAGCATCTCCGGCGACATGATCGCCGATGCTACCGTGAAGGAGGCATGCGCCTGGATCAGAGCCTCTTCGACTCTGGCGCGCAGGACGCGGTTTTCCCTTACGACCTCCAGGAACTGCTTCATCAGCTCATCCCGCTTGTCTTTGAGCAGCTTGTGACCGCGGGTGGCGGTTTTCAAGCGGCCCTTCAGGCGGGTAAGCTCCATTCTGGTCGGGTTTACGGTTGTGGATGCCAATTAACTCACCTCGCGGTAACTTATTCGTGCCAGTATTTTTCGATGTACTCGGTCTTGATTCGCTTCAGCTCACTCTTGGGCAGGATCTTAAGCAGCTCCCAGCCCAGTTCCAGAGTATCCTCGATGGTGCGGTTGGTATCGTTGCCCTGACCGACATAGCGGCGCTCGAACTCCTCGGAGAACTTGGCGTAGAGCTTGTCGGTTTCACTGAGGGCGGCCTCACCCAGAATGGTCATCAGCTCGTTGGCGTCTTTGCCCTTGGAGTAGGCGGCGAAGAGCTGGTTCATGGTGTTGGCATGGTCCTCACGGGTCTTGCCTTCACCGATACCCTTATCCTTCAGACGGGACAGGGAGGGCAGAACGTCGATGGGAGGAACGATGCCCTTACGGTACAGGTCACGGGACAGAATGATCTGACCCTCGGTGATGTAGCCGGTAAGGTCGGGGATGGGATGGGTCTTGTCATCCTCAGGCATGGTGAGGATGGGGATCATGGTGATGGAGCCTTCGTTGCCGATACGGCGGCCGGCGCGCTCGTACATGGTGGCAAGGTCGGTATACAGGTAACCGGGGTAGCCACGGCGGCCGGGAACTTCCTTACGGGCAGCGGAAACCTCACGCAGAGCCTCAGCA
>JAFSIK010000036.1 GCA_017439805.1 Oscillospiraceae bacterium | reverse complement strand
CGTCGGTCAGGTTGCCTGCATCTGCGGCAATGTGCCCACTTCCACCCTTATGTACGGCACCAAGCAGCAGGTCATCGACGAGACCAAGAAACTCATCGACATCTGCGCTCCCGGCGGCGGCTTCATTATGGACTGCTCCATTCTGATGGACCGATGCAATAAGGAAAACCTGCACGCAATGTTTGAAACCACCATAAATTACGGCAAATATTGATTTTTCAATATAAAAAGACAGCCCTATGGGCTGTCTTTTTGTTTTTGGTGTTCATTTACTTAACGTTTCGGTAGTAAAGTCCGGTAGTTTTCTTGCCGCCAAGCTCGTCGCCGTTTAAACAGGCGCGGGTTATGTAGCTGCATTCATTTTTATTTTCTGTGGTGAAATAAAGCAGTATGTGGTCGAGCCCGGACAGATTTTTGTCACCTACATAAAGCGGTACGCTGTTTAAAACCGTGGAAAAGCGCTTTTCGTGGCATACAAGGGGGAATTCAACACCCAGACGGTCGGTGAGCTTATTGTACCCGGGACAGTTTCCGCAGCCCTTTTTGCCCCTTGCGGGACAGGCGCGCAGCCGCATAAGCGGCAGTCTGCCGTAAACCAGCGCACCTCTGGGTAAATATCCGCCCAAAGCCTTGATTTTGCTCATGGAAAGTTCAAAGGACACCGTCATTTCGTCTACGCCCAGAGCCTTGTACTCTTCCAGAGCGGCAGAATTTGCCGCATTCAGACAGGGCCCTCCCAGCACGCAGAGCCCCATTTCTCGCCCAAGCTTAACACCGTATATGTTTTCGGCATACACAGCCTTCAGCCCCTTTTGTACGAGAGCTTTCAGCATATCACGCTGTCTGTCCTCGTACTCGGGAAACGCCGCCGGGGAAAGCTCCGCCGCCAGTTTTTCTGCAAGCTGTCCGGATATATCATCCTTCAGACGCTCTATGGGGACGATGACGCGGTCATATGCCGACAGGTCATCGGGGAGTTGGGAAAGGTCTGAAAATCTGGCCCATACGGCTTGTTTTTTTGCAGGTTCGTGCACGCCCCAACCGTAGTAGCAGGGGAGAGGAGTGACTTCATGAGCGGTTACTTCACTGCGCTTTTCAAGAAGCTTTTCCAGCGCTTCCCGCCGCAGGGAATTGAGCGCCGAGGCCGGGAGCGTAACGCCTTTGTCTATATTTGCGGTAAAGTTTTCAAGATAAAACGGCGTGCCGCCGGTTTTTGCCAGACTGCGGCGCACGTATTCAGCGTCTGCGGGGGAATTAACCGCCTCCTGAGCGGTTTCGCCCGAAACGGTGACCTCATCATTTCCGAGCCGCACTGTAAGCGCTGAAGGCTTGCCGCGAAGCAGTGAAAATTCCATATCCACACCGAGAGAGGAACGCTCGCGTCTGTAAAGGGAAGTGACGCTGCTTAAAACCGCCTTTGAGTCCTCTGCGTCCTGAGCGGTGCGGATGCCGAACATATCCGCGTTTCGCACCCCTGTCAGATGACCGTCGGTAAAGCCGCTGCGGGAGAACACCGAGCGCAGAAGCTCCGTGTCGTAAGGTTCGCCCGCCCGTGCTTTCACGCAGGCGTCAACGGCGGCGGCAACATACTCCGGTCTCTTCATGCGACCTTCAATTTTAAAGGAAGCCACGCCGGCATCGATAAGACGGCGCATATAATGCTCCGCCGAAAGGTCTTTAAGGGACAAAACGAAATTTCTTCCACCGCATTTGAAATCCGTGCGGCATGGCTGGGCGCAAAGACCGCGGTTACCGCTGCGTTCGCCGATTATTGCGGACATATAGCAGGCACCGGACAGACACTCGCATAAAGCGCCGTGTATAAAAACTTCCAGTTCTATGCCGGGAATTTTGCAAAGTTTTTCGATTTCTTCAAGACTGAGCTCCCTTGCCAGAACAACCCGGGTAAATCCCATTTCACGGGCGGCAATAACGCCGTCGGCGTTGTGTACCGCCATCTGGGTGGAGGCGTGCCGCTCAATGCCGGGGCAGCGCTCCCTGAAAAGCCGCACTGCGGCCAAATCCTGCAAAATTACTGCATCGGCGCCGCTGTTTGCCACCACCTCAAGCTCTCTTTCCAGAGCGCCCAGCTCATCGTCGGTGACGATAGTGTTGACGGTGACGTGCACACGCACGCCCCGGGCGTGGCAGTAGGAAACGGCCTGACGCAGGCTGTCGCCGGAGAAATTTTCCGCGTTTCGCCGGGCGTTGAAGCCCTGTGTGCCAAGATATACCGCGTCCGCACCGGCGCGTACCGCCGCCTCAAGCTGAGCCGGGCCGCCTACGGGGGCAAGTATCTCTGCCATTGGGAAAAGCCTCCTATCTGATAATTTCGTCAAATCTTAAAATATCGCCGGGAGACAGCTCAAAGGGGCAGGGGACGCGCAGCGTTTGCCGAACCAGATGGGCTGCCTGCTGGCGCTGACCTTCCTCATTTATTATCTCCTCGACCTTGAAACGCCGCACCGGCTTTCCGGGGGAGAGCGCTTCAAGTTCCTGGCCGACCTTGAAATTATTTCTCTGCTCAAGAGTAACAAACCCGTCTTTACACTCACGCACGATGCCGCCGTAGAGCCTGCTCTGGCGGTAAAGTCCGTCATTGTAGGGGTCATAAGCCTCGTGACCATAGTAAAAACCCTGGGAATAAGGTCTGTGGGACACGGCCTCCAGCTCTTTTCTGGCCTCAGCCACACTGCCGCCGTCCATTACAGAGCGGTAGGCGCCTACTACGGTGCCTACATAATACTCTGTCTTCATACGCCCCTCAATTTTAAAAGAATCAACGCCGGCTTTTTCCAGTTCGTCCAGAATATCTATACAGCAAAGGTCATGGGAACTTAAAATTGACGTGCCTTTTTCCTCTTCAATAATGGGGAAATATTCTCCGGGACGCTTTTGTTCCATAAGAGTGTATTCCCACCTGCAGGGCTGGGCGCACTGACCTCTGTTTCCGCTGCGGTCTGCCATGTAGGAACTTATAAGACAGCGCCCGGAAAAGGCCATACACATAGCGCCGTGGACGAAAGCCTCTATTGTCAGACCTTTGGGTGTCTTTGCACGAAGCTCCGCAATTTCCGCCAGCCGCATTTCCCGGCCTAAAATGACTCTTGCCGCGCCCATGTCGTAATAGGTGCGGGCGGTCATGTAATTTACGCAGTTTGCCTGTGTGCTGATGTGCAGTTCCATATCCTTTGCAGCGCTGCGAAAAGCGGAAAATACGCCAAGGTCGCTGATAATGGCGGCATCTATGCCCATTTGCTCCAGTTCACGTGCGTAATCCGCCGCAATATCCGCCTCGGCATTTGTGGCAAAGCAGTTAACCGTTACATATATTCTTTTACCCGCCCTGTGAACGGTCTCCGCCGCCCGGGCAAGAGTTTCACTGTCAAAACCAACCTTGTCGCTGCGAAGCTGCAGCCTGCTGCCGCCCAGATATACCGCGTCTGCGCCGAAATGAATAGCAGCGTTCAGACACTCCATATTGCCGGCAGGGGAGAGAAGTTCAGGCATTTAATCACTCCTTTTACAATATTATACCGCCTAAATCGCCCTCTGGCAAGATTATTGACTTTTGACGCGATGTTTGTCATAATCCTTTTATAAACAGGAGGTACCGTTATGACTTTGATGCCTGCCACCGGAATACAGGAATTTGCGGTTCTTGTAATCCTTATAATTATCGTTGCACTTATAATAATTTTCTGCCCCCGCCTGCTGCTGAAAACCACTCCCGAAAAGGTAAGCCGAATGCGTGTCAGCGCAGAGGGCAGTGATGGACCCGTCACTCTTGAACTTACCTCCGAGGACGATTTCGATGTGATTTATTATCTGGTGGAAAATGCCCAGAATGTCACCGGCGTGCGCCGCGGCAGGGGCGAACCTCAGGGCGATAAGTGGATCAGCCTTGAGGTCTATGACAACTACGATGACAAGATCCGCCAGATATGGTTCAATGACGGCGGTATTGCTTACGAGTGGAATATAAAGTATAAAAAGACCTCTGTGTACAAGCTTGCAGGTAAAAAGAGCCGCTTTGACGTTGACTATTACCGTGAACTGCTTGGCATCAAGGAGGGCGACTGATGCTTCTGAAAGAAGAACGCGAACTTATCGTACAGTATGGCAAAAAGCTGCTTACGGAGGGACTTGTCCGGGGTACCGGCGGCAATATCAGCATTTTTGACCGCCAAAGCGGACTGATGGCAATAACCCCCGGCGGTATGGACTATATGAGCCTTACGCCCGATGACATCGTTGTGATGACTCTGGGCGGAAACGATATGCACTCCAGCCGCAAGCCCTCTTCCGAATGGCGGATGCACGCCGGGCTTTATGCCGCAAGGGAGGATTTTTCCGCTGTGGTGCATACACATTCTCCCGCTGCTGCGGCTGTGGCATCTCTGCGCATACCTCTGCCAGCGGTAAATTACCTTACCGCGCTGGCATCCGATGGCGAAATACCCTGCGCCGATTACGCCGTTTTCGGTTCCCGGGAACTGGCGGAAAACGCCGTGAAAGCAATGGAAAAATCCTCCGTTTGCTTTCTTGCAAACCACGGACTGCTTGCGGCCGCGGACAGCCTGCCCAAGGCATTTTCCCTTGCCGGTGAGACAGAGTTCTGCTGCGATGTGTATCTTCGCGCAAAGGCTGCAGGAGAGCC
The DNA here is from genome assembly GCA_017439805.1 of Oscillospiraceae bacterium. Classification (GTDB taxonomy): domain Bacteria; phylum Bacillota; class Clostridia; order Oscillospirales; family Oscillospiraceae; genus RGIG3171. Next base: position 6,046 of record JAFSIK010000036.1, on the reverse strand, counting down.
CGTGGCGCTTACCAAAGAGCAGATTGCACAAATTCGTGAAAGCCTTAAAGGCTACGGACAGTAAAATAAAAGCCGCCTTTAAAAGGCGGCTTTTTCTTATTTCTTTTTGCTCTGCTGTTTCAGCCAGGTATTCATGACCATCTTTGCGGGCATCAGCTTTACCAGCGCCCTCTGACCTTTCACCGGCAGTCCCAGAACGGACAGATCCTTGCCTTTTTTCATATCCTTCAGGGCGTAGGAAACAACATCCTCAGGCTTGTAGAGAACGTTGAAGTAATTGACGGAGGTTTTGTCCTTTTCCTGAGCCTTGTCAAAAAATTCGGTGACGACCCAGCCGGGGCATACAGCCATAACCTTTATCTTACGGCCACGAAGTTCCACGTTCAGACCACGGGAGTAGCTGACCACCAGCGCCTTTGAGGAGGCGTAGTTAAGCATAAAAGGCGTGGGCTGGAACGCGGACATGGAGCCCAGATTGTAAATCTCCGCGCCTTCCTGCATATAGGGCAGAGAAAGGTGGCACATGGCGATAAGAGCCTTGCAGTTAAGGTCGATTATTCCCATGGCATCATCAAAACTGACCTTGTCATAGGGCTCGAATTTTCCGTAACCGCTGGCGTTTACAAGCACACGGATGTTGGGGTTTTCCTGCTCAAGCAGAGCGCTGTACTTATCATAGCTGGCTCTGTCGGTAAGATCCATTGGCAGTACGCGCAGGGGAGAGCGGGTCTCGAGAGCTCTGAGTCTGTCCTCACGCCGGGCGATGACCCAGATTTCGTCGAATTTCTGCTGTTTGTCAAGCTGCAGCACGAACTCTCTGCCCATGCCGGAGCTGGCGCCGGTAATTACGGCAATATTCATAAGAAGCCTCCTCAGCCGGTTTTTTCCTGGCTCAGTTTTTCAAGCTCTTCGGTTTCAAGGATACGGTATGCAACCTTGCCAACCAGAGTTTTGGGCAGCTGCGCTCTGAATTCAATATCGTAGGGCAGGGCGTACTTTGCAATGTTTTTGCGGCAGTAGGCCATAAGTTCAGCCTTGGTATCTTCGTTTGCCTCAATACCGGGTTTGAGCATTACAAAAGCCTTGACCTTCTGAATTTTCAGAGCATCGGGAACGCCGATAATGCAGCTCATCTGTACCTTTTCGTGGGCGTCAAGGATGTTTTCAAGCTGTCCGGGATAAATATTATAACCGGAAGAAATGATCATACGCTTGGCGCGGCCCTTAAAATATACAAAACCCTGTTCATCCATGGTGCCAAGGTCACCGGTGTAGACCCAGGTAAGACCGTCGGCGTGGGTGCGGAGAGTCTGGGCAGTTTCCTCGGGGTGGTTCATATACTCCTTCATTAAGGTGGGGCCGGAGAGCAGAATCTCACCTTCCTGGCCGTAGGGCAGTTCCTCCTCGGTACCGGGGGCAACGATCTTTATAAAGGTGTTGGGGAAGGGCAGGCCTATGCTGCCTTCCTTGAACATATGGACCGGCGTCAGGCAGCAGGCAGTAACGGTTTCGGTGGTGCCGTAACCCTCACGCACCTGAATGGACGCCTTGTGGTCATAGAGGAATTTATCAAATTTCTTTTTAAGCTCAATGGAAAGGGAATCGCCGCCGGAGAAAACACCCTTGAGGCAGCTCAGATCGGCGCCGTCCATGGAGGGCAGGCGAAGCAGAGCTTCGTACAGAGTGGGCACGCCTGCGATGAAGTTGCAGCGGTGCTTTACGATGAGCTTGGAATAGCTCTCGGGGGTGAAGCGGGGTACAAGTATGCAGCGGCCGCCCTGAGAGAGCATGGTATGTACGCAAACGCCCAGGCCAAAACCGTGGAACAGGGGCATTGCAGCCAGCATTTTATCCCCGGGGCGGAACATCTGGTTGGCAGCGATGACCTGCTGACCAAGAGCGTTGAAGTTCCTGTTGGTAAGCACAATGCCCTTGGTGGTGCCGGTGGTACCGCCGGAGTAGAGAATAACGGCAGGGTCTTCGCCGGTGCGCTTGACCTTGTAGTTATAGAAGCAGTGCTTGCTCATTTTCATAAAATCATTCCAGCGAATGATGGGGGCGTCCTCGGGAATCTTTTCAATTTTGCGGCCCTCGGTAAGCATATATCCCGCCTTGATGGGTTTGGACAGGGCGTCCTTGATGCTGGCAATGATAACGTTTACAACCTTGGTGTTCTGGCGTACGCGCTCAAACTTGTGATAAAACTGGTCAAGAGTGATGGCGGTGACGCTTTCAGACTCGTTGAGATAGAATTCAATTTCTTTCTCGGCGGACAGGGGATGAATCATGTTCGCGATGCCGCCAACAAGGTTTACGGCGTAGAACATATAGATCGCCTGGGGACAGTTGGGCATTGCAATGGTGATCTTGTCACCGGCGCGGATGCCGATGGTCTTAAGAGCCTTGGCGCAGGTTTCAATATCCTGCACCATTTTTTTTTAGGTGGTGGGTTTACCCATAAAGTCAAAGGCAATGTTGTTGGGATATTTATCGGCAATTTTTTCGACAGCCTCAAACATGGAGCCTTCGAAATAATCAAGAGTAAAGGGAACGTCGCCGATGTAGTCTTTCCAGGGGGTTTTCACAGACATTAGTAATCCACCTCTTCATTTAAAGGGAGCTCAAGGAGCTCGGGATTTTCTATCAGCTTGCGAAGCAGACGCACGGTTTTGGAATAATAGTATCCATCGGCGATACGCTCGTCAATGGTAAGCCCCAAATCGATGCTCTCCGTCATCACATAGCTGCCGTCTTCGTTGTAGAAGGGGCGCTTTTTCTTCTCGCCGATGGCGCAGAAAACAGAGTTTGTACCCCAGTTTGTAAGGTGATGATAGCCGGAGTGCAGCTTGATGGAGCCAAGGTTGGTAAGTACAACAGAGCAGTAATAGGGGTCGGTGGCAATAAGGCCCTTGGGCACCAGACCGTGTCTGTCAAGAATACGTACAATGGCAACGCCGGCCTTGGATATGAAGCGGGGCAGCTTCTGGAAAGCATCCATTGCGGCGGAGGAGTCGTCCTTTTTATCACTGCGGCAGGAAGAAACCTGACGGTAAATGCTGTCGTGAACGGAATCAATATTGTCACTGCCCTTGGCTCTGATAATGGCAAGGGCTTCAGCGCCGCTGTCGGAAAACAGCTTTTTGACAACGAAAGCAGCGGTAATTTCGTTTCGCTGATAAATGTTTTTGTTGGCGATGAAGCGGTTCATCTTGGGTCTAAGGGTTATAACCTTAAGAATTGCGGTGACCACCAGCTGAAACAGGTTGTATTTATACTCGGGGTTGGCGGCATTTTTTTCCTGCAGATATTTTTCGGCCTTTGTAAGGTCAATACATTCGGAAATGAAAGCCTCGTTGTCGCAGCGGTTGGGGTAAAGCATCGGCATTATGAAGTGCATTGAATCAATATCGCGAAGGAGGGTTCCGTCGCGGCGGTCGCCCAAGCGCTTTTTAGGTTTGGCGGTGCTGTTACTCATATTTGGTTGTCCTCTCATTAACAGTATTTTAATATTATATAACAACACGGTAAACAAGTCAATTATTCCTGCTGAGTTGCGACATGAGATAAAATGCTGTATAATAACTTCAAAATATTGTTTTTGGAGAAAGAACATGGAGTTTTACCCGGCGGCGATGACCGACATTGACCGCATTTGCGAAATAACCGAACAAGCCAAGGCACAGCTTAAATCAATGGGCCTTGACCAGTGGCAGAAAGGATACCCCAACAGGGAGGTCTGGGACGGGGATATTCGTCGCGGCGCGGCCTATGTGGGCGCGGAGGAGGGAACTGTAATCGGCACCTATACTTTCCAGACGGAGCCGGATGCGTCCTATTGCGATATTGAAGGCAGGTGGCTTTCCGATAAACCCTATGCCACCATCCACCGCCTGTGCATACACGATGACGTTAAGGGCAGGGGAGCAGCGGGAGAATTTTTTGCCCATGCATTTACCATGGCGAAAAATTTGGGATTTGCCTCCGTACGCGTGGACACCCACGCCGGGAACACCGCCATGCTTCGCGCTGTGGAAAAAGCTGGTTTTGTCCACTGCGGTACCGTAACTCTCCGGGAGGGAATTCAGGCCGGTGACAAGCGTGAAGCTTTTGAGAAACTGCTTTAAAATGAAACGGGACTTCGAAAGAAGTCCCGTTTTTTATGTTTCTGCCGTGCGCAGGATTTTGTTTTGACCGCGCCTTATTCCCATGAAGCAGAAAAGCTCCGCCAGGAAAGTGATAATCCAGGAAATGGGATAAGAAATAAAAAGCCAGTTGAGCGTGTGCATCTCCGGTACCTGAAAAACGGTATATACCCATAGGATTCTTATCCCGCACACACCTAAAATGGTTATGGCCATCGGGAACAGGGATTTGCCCATGCCTCGTATGGCGCCCGTGACCACATCCATCATGCCACACAGGAAAAATGACAGGCACATGAATTTCATTCTCAAAATGCCGTATTCTATGGCCTCGGCGGAGTCTGTAATGTAAATGGAGAGCAGAGGTCTGCCCAGCAGATAAAGCCCCGCGCCGCACACAAGACCCAAGACGGCAACACAAGCCAGACAAAGCCACAGGATTCGGTTAAGCCGATGGAATTTTCCGGCGCCGTAGTTCTGCCCGGTAAAATTCAGCGCCGTCTGGTGGAACGCGTTCATCATAACGAAAATGAAGCTTTCGATGCTCATGGCGGCGGAGTTGCCGGAAATTATGATTTCGGAATCAAAAGAGTTTATTGAGGACTGGATAATAACATTGGAAATGGCGAACAGAGAACCCTGAATACCCGCCGGCAGACCCACGCGCATAATGCGCTTAAGCTGATGGGGATAAATTTTCATTTTTGAGATAACAAACCTGCAGGCGTCGTTTCTGCGCATAAGCACCCACATGACCAGCACTGCCGACAGAGTCTGGGAAATGGCGGTGGCGAGAGCTACGCCGGCCACATTCATATGGCACACCGTTACAAAGAAAATATTCAGCGCAACGTTTACAACGCCGGAGATTAAGAGGAAAATAAGAGGACTTTTCGTGTCTCCGGCGGCGCGCAGTATTGCCGCACCATAGTTATACACCAGGGTAGAGGTTATGCCAAAAAAATATACCCTCATATATGTGGTGGACAGTCCGATAACATTATCCGGTGTGCCCATCCAGGCCAGAAAAGTTTTCGCACAGCAAATTCCGACAACCGTCAGAATGATTCCGCTTATAAGAGCTGCAGGAATGGATGTATGTATGGTTTTTTGAACTTCATCATCCTTGCCGGCCCCCAGACCCTGGGCAACGACTACGCCGGCGCCTACGGCCAGACCTATAAAAAGGTTTGTGATAAGGTTTATTATTGATGCCGTAGCGCCAACTGCGGCCACGGAAATACTGCCGCAGTAACGTCCAACCACCACAAGGTCGGCGGCGTTGAACAGAAGCTGCAGCAGATTTGTCAGTATTATCGGGATGGTGTATCGGATTATTTTTCCGAACAGAGGTCCCTGACACATGTCAAGATTTACGGTTTTTGCCAAAAACATCGCCTCAGTCTTGGGAATATGATTAGTTATTTTACACCTGTGAAATTTTAAATTCAAGATAGAAAGCAATTAAAAACCGCCGCAGGTTATATAAAAAACTGCGGCGGTTTGGCGGAGGGTGTGGGATTCGAACCCACGTGGGCTTGCGCCCCAACTGATTTCGAGTCATTTGGAGCAAAAAATCGATAGAAATCGATAAGTAACTTTAAGACCCCGCCAGAACGAGTTCCACTCGCATAATAAGTCAAGTACGCACCTCTCACAAAGCGTAGAAAATGCGTAGAAGTCGCCTCACAAGCTAACATCAGGATACCGCAAAAACGCCGAAATATCAAGGGTTTTCCGGCACGGAAGCCGAAATGACCTACTCGATTTCGAATCGGATGGAGAAGGTTCCGTTAGCGGTAAATGGGTGTAGATGGAAACCTAAAAAGCCAGTAATCTCAAGGGATTGAGGCTATTTAGCGCAACCTGAAAAACGATGGATTTACCCCCAAAAACGCAAAACT
>JAFSIK010000003.1 GCA_017439805.1 Oscillospiraceae bacterium | reverse complement strand
TATATGAGCGGCGAGACCATAACCCTTGAAGGCGGCATGGGGCTGAGACCTTAATACAGGGTGTCTTAATTATAAGTTCCAAGGTTTTTCGCAGGCCATTGTTGAGAGGCGGCGTCTTTGTGCATGTTGCTATAACCCGAAGGAATAGCGCTATTCCTATTTGGTGTCTTCCACTAAAGCCTCACTTTCTGATAGTATCAAGACAGAAAGAAGCATTTTATTTTGCCGACACTAATAAAGAAAGGAGCGCTTTCCGCTATGTCCCACAAAATCAATGTTAGAGATTATATCATTTCCAATTACACCCCCTATGACGGCGATGGAAGTTTTCTCGCCAGCCCCACTGCGCGCACCAAACAGCTTTGGGCAGAGCTTTGTAAACTGCTTGAGCAGGAAAGAAATGCTCCAGGCCGCGTTCTGGACGCAGATACCAAGGTTATCTCCAGCATCACCGCCCATGATGCCGGATATATCAATAAAGATCTGGAGCAAATTGTAGGTCTGCAAACCGAAAAACCTCTGAAGCGCGCCATCATGCCCTTCGGCGGCTTACGTACCGTGGAGCAGTCCCTGGAAGAGCACGGATACCATCTGGATCCCGAAGTAAAAAACATTTTTAAATACCGCAAAAGCCATAACGAAAGCGTGTTTGAGGTTTATACACCCGAGATTCGCTCCGCCCGCAGCAATAAACTGCTGACCGGCCTCCCCGATGCCTATGGTCGAGGACGCATAATTGGTGATTATCGCCGAGTGGCGCTGTATGGCGTCGATTATCTGATTGAGCAGAAAAAGCAGGTCAAGGATCAATACGATGCCAACGAGATGTCCGAAGACCTGCTGCGCAAAAGAGAAGAAATCGCCGATCAGATACTGGCTCTGGCCGACTTGAAAGAAATGGCCGCAAAATACGGTTTCGATATTTCTCAGCCGGCGCAGGATACAAAAGAAGCTATTCAGTGGCTGTATTTTGGTTATCTCGCCGCGGTAAAAGACCAGAACGGCGCTGCCATGAGTTTGGGCCGAACTTCGACTTTCCTGGACATCTATGCAGAACGCGACCTTGCCAGCGGGAAATATACCGAAGAAGAAATTCAGGAAATGGTAGACCATTTCATTATGAAGCTGCGAATCGTGCGCTTCCTGCGAACCCTTGAATATGATGAGCTCTATGCCGGTGATCCTGTATGGATTACTGAAGCTCTTGCGGGTATGTGCCAGGACGGCCGACATATGGTAACCAAGATGACCTTCCGTTACCTGCAGACCCTGCTTAATCTTGGACCCGCCCCCGAGCCCAATCTGACTGTGCTGTGGAGCGAACAACTGCCTGAAAACTTCAAGCGCTTCGCTGCCGGCATTTCCATCAAAACCTCTGCTATCCAGTATGAAAATGACGATCTGATGCGCCCCGATCTCGGTGATGACTATGGTATTGCCTGCTGCGTTTCCCCCATGCGTATTGGAAAGCAGATGCAGTTTTTCGGCGCCAGAGCCAACCTTGCAAAATGCCTCCTTTATGCTATTAACGGCGGCGTGGATGAGATGACCGGCAATCAGGTTGCTCCCAAATTTGCCCCCATTACCAGCGAATATCTTGATTATGACGAGGTTATGACCCGCTTTGACCAGATGGCGGATTACCTGGCCCGGGTATACATCAAGGCTCTTTACTGCATCCATTACATGCACGACAAGTACAACTACGAGCGCATCGAAATGGCTCTGATGGATGAAAAGATAATCCGTACCACCGCCTGCGGCATTGCCGGTCTTTCCGTTGTAGCCGATTCTCTTTCTGCTATCAAGTATGCTAAAGTCAAACCCGTTCGCAATGATAAGGGCATAGCGACAGATTTTGAAATCGAGGGAGATTTCCCGAAATACGGCAACAATGATGACCGGGTGGATTCCATTGCCCAGACGGTAACATCCATGTTTATGAACAAGCTCCGTCAGCACAGACCCTACCGTGACAGTATCCCCACCCAGTCCGTTCTGACTATCACTTCCAACGTTGTTTACGGCAAGAATACCGGCAACACCCCCGACGGTCGTGCCGCCGGAGTGCCTCTGGCTCCCGGTGCAAACCCCATGCACGGCAGAGATGTAAACGGCGCTTTGGCATCCCTTCTGTCCGTGGCAAAGATTCCTTTCGAGGACGCGCAGGACGGCATTTCCTACACCTTCTCCATGTGTCCCTCGGCTCTTGGAAAAAACATAGCCGAGCAGGAAAGCAACCTTATCAATCTTATGGATGCATACATGGGCCAGACCGGTCAGCACCTGAATGTAAACGTACTTGACCGCGAGACTCTGCTGGACGCAATGGATCATCCCGAAAAATATCCCCAGCTTACTATCCGTGTTTCCGGATATGCAGTAAATTTCATCAAGCTCAGCCGTGAGCAGCAGTTGGATGTTATCAGTCGCACATTCCACGAGGCACTTTAAAAGCAAAGGAGGCCGACATGAGCGCTGTAACAGGACATATACACTCTTTGGAATCCTTTGGCGCTGTAGACGGCCCAGGTATACGGTATGTGGTATTTTTTCAGGGATGTCCCCTGCGGTGCATTTACTGTCACAATCCTGACTCATGGGAATTTTCCCAAGGCATTAAAATGACGGTAGATGAAGTTGCAGACAAAATCATCTCATTGCGGCCCTTTTACCGAAAAGGCGGCGTCACCTTAAGCGGAGGAGAACCACTTGCTCAGAGTGAATTTGCCACACAGTTATTGAGACGCTTGAAAGATGAAGGCTTCCATACCGCCATTGATACCGCAGGCTCCATTCCTCTTGAAAAATGCCGCGAGGCAGTGGATCTGGCAGATTTACTGTTGCTGGATATAAAGGCACTGGACCCTGCCCTGTGCAGCAACATAACGGGCGCCGATGGTTCCGGAGCAAAGGCTCTGTTGGAATACAGGCAATCCCAAAACCGACCCGTTTGGATACGGCACGTTCTGGTGCCCGGCTACACTTTGGTGCTGGAACACCTGGAGGCTCTTGCTCATTACCTCTCTCCATTCACCTGTATTGAGCGTGTAGAGCTTCTGCCCTTTCACCAGCTTGGTAGCCACAAATGGGAGCTTTTGGGTCTGGATTATACTCTGAAAAACACGATTCCTCCCTCCTCCGTTCAGGCGGAACAAGCCCGTTCAGTATTCAGAAAGCGTGGCTTTTCTGTTTATTGATATATTCTTTCACAGGTGCATTGCACCAAAAAAGCTCCTCTGTTTGCCATTCAGAGGAGCTTTTTCTTTATTCCTTCGTTATATAAGTCGGGTACCCCTTCCCTTTTAGCTCCGCCACCAGGCCTTCGGCGATGGCCTTATTGGCAAATGCGCCTACCTGGACCCGGTACAGAACCTGGTGCTCGGCCGCCTTTTTGGTCAGCTTACCGCGCTTGACGATAACCTCCACAATGGCTGTGGCGCACTGCCTGGCGTATTTGTCGGTAAGGATTATGGGAACATCGGTTTTGCTGTCCATGTATCACAGCTCCAGAAGCACGGCCGGCATGGTGGTTTTACGCAACACATAGAAGTTTGCGGCGTTTTTAGGTTTGGACCTATTTCCTTTCAGCCCGGTGTGCTTTATAAGGCTATCGTAGAAATCGTCACGCCACTTCTTCCCTTCTCCGGAAGTATTAGAGTATGGGTCCCTTTCGGTTTATTGCAGGTATGGAGTGTTCCCACGGTGTTATAAGCATGATGCACTCTCTGGAGGGAACGATTGAAATCAACGGAGAAATTGTTGATTTTTCCGGAGGCACGGGGTATATAGAGACAGACCGAGGGCGCTCTTTTCCCAGTGCTTACTCTGGACTCAGTGTGTCTGGAGTCAGTCCGGCATTAACAGTCTGATGCTTTCCATCGCCACTATTCCCATGGCCCGGGGAAGTTTTACCGGATGTATATGCGCTGTTTGTTACAAAGGACGGGAGTACCGTCTGGCCACTTATCGCGGTGCCCGGGCCAAATACTGGTCCGGTGACGGCGCTGTGATTGGGCAGGGCAAATACCGTCTTGAGATAAAGCTTCTGGAAGGTCAGTCTCATCCGCTGCGGGCGCCGTTACAGGGCAGCATGGGGCGAATAATACATGAAAGCCTTTGCTCAAAGCTGCATTTTTGTTTCCGATATGAAAATGACACAATATTTGAGCACACCGACTGCTGCGCCAGCTTTGAATATTCGAATGAAAATTCCATATAAAGCACTCCGCCGCGATGCTTTGTCATCTGCGGCGGATTTTAATTTTCATATTTTATATAAGACAGAGCATAATAACCTCGGTGATTATATGATAAATTCCGTATGGACGGACACTTCGCTGCCGTCATTTCAGCCTTTGGAGCATGATGCAAAAACCGACGTCTTAATTGTAGGCGGAGGTCTGGCCGGGCTGCTGTGTGCTTTTATGCTGGAAAAAGCTGGTGTTGATTACATGCTCATCGAAGCCGAACGTATCTGCCGCGGCGTAACGGGAAACACTACGGCTAAAATAACCTCTCAGCACGGGCTGATATACGACAAGCTTATCCGGGAATTCGGAGAGGACACTGCTCGTATGTACTGGCAGGCAAATGAGACCGCACTGAACAGATACCGTCAATTGTGCAGGGATATTCCCTGTGATTTTGAAACCAAAAACGCCTATGTGTATTCCACAGGCAATACCGAACGGATTGAGCGGGAGCTTGCAGCGGCTGAACGTCTGGGTATAGATGCGCAGTATGCGGCTGACCTGCCTCTCCCCTTCCGGACGGCGGGAGCGATAAAGTTTGAAAATCAGGCCCAGTTTAATCCGCTGAAATTCGCCGCCGGTATAGCCGGCGGGCTGAATATACACGAGCAAACCACCGCCCGCGCATTTCACGGGTGCAACGTTGAAACCGACCGCGGCAAAATAAACGCTTCCAGAATAATAATGGCCACTCATTTTCCCATAATCAATAAGCATGGCGGATATTTTTTGAAAATGTATCAGCACCGCTCGTATGTGCTTGCTCTTGAAAACGCGCAGGAAGTGGACGGAATGTATCTGGACCAGTGGGAAACCGGTCTGTCTTTCAGAAACTATAAGGGTTTTTTGCTTCTGGGCGGAGGGTCGCACCGCACCGGCAAACAGGGTGGAAACTGGACAGAACTGGAGGCCTTTGCCAAAAAGTATTATCCAAAGGCCGTTGAAAGTTGCCGCTGGGCCACTCAGGACTGTATGTCGATGGACGGCATTGCATACATCGGCCGTTACGGCAGAGGCACACCCGACCTGTACGTTGCCACAGGCTTCAACAAGTGGGGTATTACCTCCTCAATGGTGGCCGCCATGATACTCTGCGATATGATACAGGACAAGAAAAATCCTTTTTCCCGGGTATTTTCCCCATCCCGGTCAATCATGCGTCCGCAGCTTATTGCCAACGTTTTTGAAACCACTGCCAACCAGCTTGCCATTTCAAAGCCCCGCTGCCCCCATCTGGGATGCGCTCTGAAATGGAACCGCAGCGAGCGTTCCTGGGACTGCCCCTGTCATGGCTCACGCTTTACGGAAAAAGGCAAGCTTCTTGACAACCCCGCCACGGGAGATTTGAATTTCAAATAATAAGGACAATTTTGCATAGAAGTGCGGATTATCGATACGTATGATTTCCGCTTTCAACGGCAAACTAACGGTGAGGTGATTTTATGCCGAAGAAAGGTATGAAGCGTCCCGAACGCACCCACACCAAACCCAGAAACGATCTGCCGCCCGTGCCGGAAATACAGGGACGCCCGAAGTCCGGCAAGGAAAAGGCCAAGCCAATAAACTCCGCAGCTTACCCCGTGATTGACACCGATCTGGCCAGAGATAATATTGAAAACGACCTGCCGGCGGCAGATCTTGAAGATCTTTAAATTTAAAAGTTCAGAGGATATTGTTCCTCTGAACTTTTATTTTTCAGGGCAGGCTTTTAATGTTGAAGTTTATATGGTTATCTGTTAAAATTATATCCTGTTCGCCGGTTTTCGCTATTCGACGCCGGTGAAATTATATATTTGCACGGTGAAAAAATGAAAACTGACAGCAACAAAGTTAATAAATACTGCCTGTTGGTTGTGCTGCAGACCATTGTTTACGGCTTTGGAGACCCAATTTCCAAAATCGTATATACCAACATTCCGGTATATTCTGCAATGTCCATCCGGTACGTTATCGCCCTTGCAGTGCTTTTTATATTCTTCGGCAAACGCATCGTGCAGGGTTTGAAAGCCGTGTCTCCCAAGGTGTGGATAATTCCAAGTCTGTGCATATCCGGCAGCTACATACTGGGTAATCTGGGGCTTCAGCTGGCTTCCGCCACCTCAGTTTCATTTCTGCGCTCGCTGCCCATCGTTTTCACTCCTGTGCTGGGTCTTATATTTTTCAGGCGCAGATACAACTGGCGCATAATTCCCGTTCAGGCGGCCATAGTTGTGGGTCTTTACCTGCTTTGCGGCAAGGGCGGCCTTACCGGTTTCGGACTGGGCGAGGTGTTCGCGCTGCTGGCGGCGCTGCTGATGGCCGGCGGACTGATTTCAAGCGGCGAGGCCATGAAAAAAATGGACGCTGTGGTGCTTTCCGCGGCTCAGACCATTGTTATCGGCATAATATGTGCCATTTGCGCACCCCTTCTGGGCGGCGGATGGCATTTAAAGGAGTTCACCCCCAAGTTTTTCGCCATAACCGCCTATCTGGCGATTGTATGCACCGTTATCGGATATATGCTGCAAAACAAGGCTTTGGGGAAAATTTCCGCCCGTACCGTGGCTTTGCTTCAGTGTCTCAACCCGGTAATGACTTCATTTTTCTCTTTTATAATTTTGAAAGAAACCCTCTCCCCCGCCGGTTTCGTAGGCGCGGCAATAATCCTCGTCTGCGTTGCACTGGCAACCTTCATGGAAAAAAAAGAATAAAGAAAACCCCCGGAATTCCGGGGGTTTTTCATATTTATTTTATGGGCTGGTGGCCAAGTTCGGCATAAATATCCTTGATAAAGGAACCCAGATTGGAAAATTCCTCAACATTATGGAAGGCCAATCCCATAGGCGCCACCATGGGTACCTGAACGCCGTGGGGAAGCACATTCATGGGGATACCCTTGTTTACGCGGCAACCCATATAGAAACGGGTACGCTGACGCACACCGCCGTTTTCCTCATGGAACAGGTGCATCATAACGGCAGGCACCTTGCCAACGGGTCCTTCGCGGGGCTCGGTCAGACCGTAGCCGCCGATAACGGTAACACCGGACTTGTCCAGCAGTTCCTTGTCAAAACCCATATTTTCCGGTTTAAGGAAGCTTATTACAATATCGGACAGGCCCCCGCCGATGTCTTCCATTACAAAATGGTCAACATTGGTGATTTTGTCCTCAACGGAAACGTTGGGGTCTTTAATTTTGGCAGCATCTCTGGCGCTTACGGAAATACCAGCGTGGCATCTGGGACACCAAATACGGTAGCGCAGGTTATTCAGGGGATGCCAGGCAAACCACCATTTGAACATATCAACGGTGCAGTCGGGATAAAAGGCGCTCATACCCACATAACCGGTGCCGTCGGGCAGAATGCAGTAGCCGATCTCGTCATCGGGGGCTTCAAGGCGGGTAAGCAGTGTGTTGATCTCGTTAAGGGGGGTAGCCTTAGCAGGATCCATGGGACCCTTGCTCAGAAGTGCCATACGGTGAGGATCGGGCTGTGCGGGTTCTCGGTAAAAATACTTGGCGTAAGGAAGCGCTTCTTCCTCGGGTGTAAGGGGGCCAAAAATCTTATACATCACTTACTCCTCCTCTCAGAAAATATCATACTGGGGAACGGTTTCCTCGCTGGGAACCATTTCGCCGTTTACGTTTTCAAAGCTGTACCATTTCAGCTCGTCACTGTGCTCGGGATAATCTTCACGCAGGAACCAACCGCGGGATTCCTTACGCAGCAGAGATGCCTTGAAGAACATCTCGGCGCAGAGCAGCATGGATTCAAACTCGTTTACCTCAAAGAGGTGGTGGGGAGTGACGGCGGCAACATTCTTAAGCTCGGCACGCAGTTCTTCAACACGCTTTATGGCGGCGTTAAGGCGCTCTTCATGGCGGTAGAGGGAGTTGCCCAGAGGCTGGATAACTTTCTGGAACTCGCGCAGGAAGTCCATGGGAGCGATGGTGCCTCCGGCGGTTACAGGTGCCTTGAAGCGCTTTTCAACGGCCTCTGCGTCGGCTTCAATGTATTCAGGCTCAGCAGCCGCTTTAGCGCAGGCGATAGCACCTTCCGCAACGGCGCGGCCGGAATAAAGGGCAAATCCCAGGCCGGAACCGCGGACTCTACCGGGAGGAGGAGGCACGGCGCCGGTGGCGCGGCTGCCGCCGTAGCAGATGTCTCCTGCCGCAAACAGACCGGGAACGGTGGTAGCAAAGTTTTCATCAACCCGCAGGGGAGAAAATTCTCCGATCAGACCGGGGATGCATACGTCGCTGGTCTGCTGAGAGAATGCATTGAAGAACAGATATCCCCAGAAGCGGTCTGCGTAGGGTCTGTCATAGTAAGAATCAGAGGCCAGAATAGAGGTCAGATAAGGCATCAGAGGGTTGGCCTGAACACGGTAATGCAGGGGGCCATTGCCGTCACGGGTCTGCTTGTACCACTCGGCAAGGCTGTTCTGGTCAACATCGGGATGCTCGCCCTGAGTATGTTCGGCGCCAACGTTTTCGCCCTTGTCGTTGAAAAGGGCAAATTCAACGCCCATATTGGATTCAAAGTTATCAGGGCTGGTCCAGTTATAGAAAGAGCCAAACTCGCAGTTGGTCACCTTTGCACCGGCTCGCCATGCAGCTGCCAAACCTTCACCGCGTCCGGGAGACCACATGGGCATGATGCGGTAGTTCTGGCTGCCGGTTGCGAGAACAACAGCCTTGGCTGTAAAGATTTTCCTTTCGCCGTCATCCATTCCAAAGCCAACGGCGCCTGTTACCTTGCCGTCCTTTTTCAGCAGGTCAACGATACCAACGCGGTCGACAAACTTGACGCCTGCCTTGCGGGCGGTATTTCGGACATCCTTCATGTAATCCAGTTCAACGGCAGCCAGAGTCCAGGGGAAATGGTCCGGCTCATCAAAAGTGCGCTTGCCGTTTTCATCCTGTCCGGTAATCTGTGCCAGCCATTTAAGAGTTTTAAAGCTGCCGTCGGGATTTTTACAGATCTTGCCCGCGCACCAGCGGTCCAGATCTTCCAGGCCGTCGTTCATATTCTGGGCAAATTTCAGCAGTGCGTCCTGCTTGTTAAGGTTGTCGCCAATATAAGTGGTGTGATATTTTACAAAATCCTCGGGTTTGCTGTTTCCCAAAGTAACAATAATGCCCGCGCCGCGGTTGGCCTTGCCGGAATAACCGGCGGTATACTTTTCAACGATGGTAACATCGGTTTCGGGGCTGAGTTCCTTGATTTTAATAGCTGCGGCCATACCCGCAAGGCTGCCGCCAACTACCAGGATATCGGTTTTTACAGCACTCATTTGCCGGCTCCTCCTTCCATATACATAATGTTGTCACGGGGGAATGCGTATGCCTCGTAGTCAGGAATGACTTTAACGGCGCGAACAGGGCAGTTCATTTCGCAGAACATGCACTGAACGCACTCCTCAGGATATGCAATGACGGGACACTTGCGCTCTTCGTCCCAGTTTATAACATCGATAAAGCAGGACTTGTAGCAGATTTTGCAGCCCGTACAAAGCTCGGTATTTACGATAATGTTGTTCATATGCGGCTCCTCTCTTTTAAAATTCTTTTCGTTAAGAATAATATCAAAAGCCCCCTCCGTTTTCATTGGAGGGGGCTACAGTTTTAGAAACGGTGCCGCGTCAGGTCATTGTGCATTTTGTTGAATGTCTTCGGGGCTTATCAGTTCCAGCACCAGCAAGGAACATTCCAGTTCCATTCGCACTGCGGGATCCTCAAGGGATATATCCAGCAAAGTTTTCAGACGGTCTATGCGGTAAATCACATTATTGCGGTGCATATGCAAAAATGCCGCGGTTTGCGTTGGACGCCGCTCCCATTGCAGAAATGCGTGAAGTACACGGAGATGATCGGTATTTCCCTGTCGGTCAAGGGAAACCAGCCGCTCGATCTTAGGGGAAAGTCGCCGTTCTTTGGCCGCTTGCTCCAGCATATGGTGACCGGCGTAACGGTCATAGAAGAATACTGTGTCATCATACCGGACATATTCAACCCCCAACCGCGCCAAAGTGCGGTTACAGCTGATTTGCTGCCCCAGTCTGAGTGCAGCGGCAGTTTGGTTATATGCCTGTCTGATGTCGGGAAGATTTGTAAAAACGCGGCTTATTCCGCATACCGCACCATATTCGGCGGCAAAAGGTTTTAATGTGTCCATAACCCACTCAAAATGGGATTCGTTCATAAAGACAAACACGCTGTTGCGGAAAGGAAAAACCCTCTCATTCGGCAAAATGTCAGACAATTTGCGGGACAGATAATGGTTCATGCCGAACAGGCTCTCCGCGCCAAGCTCCACCAGGCGAAACCGTCCCTGCATTGGCAGTTCAATGTATTGCAGACGTTCTGCGATTTCATCCGGTGCAAAGGGATGTCCGTCAATCAGTTCTATTAAAAAATAACTGTGCATATAGTGATTGATTCCGGTGCTGTGCTGCTGTCGTTCCATGCACAGAGCAATACATTTTGCAAGATAGCGAAAACACTCAGCCATTCCCTGGGAATATGGACGTTCCACGCATGGCATCGTCATAAATCCAACAATGTTTTCTTTAATACGCAAAGGATATATAACACTGATACAGGCGCCCTCGGAAAGACAGACCAGTTCCTCTTTGGACTTTGCCAAATCAGCAAGATATCCGTGAATCCGATAAAATTCCACTGTGTCGGCAGGAAGATACCCACACTGAGAAACCTGATTGAAAATGTGTGAGGAGGTTTTGCTGTGGGAGGTACGCGCCAGCAGTTTATAGCTGGGATCCATAAGAGTAACTGGGTTTTCCAATACATTCTGGCTGATGTCCAGAAGTTTTTGAGTGTCTGCGCCCTCAATCAGAGCAAGGTGGGTCTCCATGTCCCAATCGCGCAGACGGTTAAAAATGTCCTGCAGTTCGTTGAAAAGAATGTCCATGGGAATGTCGGTACGCAAAATATCGTTAAATCCGTTGCAGGACAGAAGCATTCCGTCCTCGTGCCGGGTGACGTAGAGAAAATCAGATTCGATCACGCCGGTGTCAGGCAGCAGTTTGATGCCGCGTACAGGATGACTGTCATATATGGTTGTTTCCAGCGACGGATGTTTGGCATTGACCAGATCCCATATCATAGCCATGGTTATCTGCATCATTTCCCACTCCTCATTAGGCATTTTGTTTAATATTATCAGACATATATTCCGTAGTCAAATGAAACAGACCCGATATTTTCGGGCCTGTTTTCATTCTTCCGTTATATGGTTGTGGTTGTTTATATGGTCGATACAGTAGCACCGGTAGCCTGCGCATTTGGAGCAATAACGGAATTCAAGTTCCGGGTGACTGACGTTTGTCCTTCCGCAGACCTCGCATTTATGCATATAGTTCGGCTTTTGATGCTGAGCCCGGGCGGCGGCACCGGGTCGGTTTTTCGCTTCCTCAAAATCCACAACTTTGCTGCGCTCCCACTGGCGGTGGCGCTTGCGGTTGGCGGTCATGGCAAAAAACATAGGGGCAAAATAAATGGCGTAGTTTATAAGAGCCGCTATGGGCACCAGATTTGCCGGGAAAAGGCTACGGTTGATTATCATCACGTACACATAGTAAATGATGGACAGG
This sequence comes from Oscillospiraceae bacterium, assembly GCA_017439805.1. Taxonomy (GTDB): domain Bacteria; phylum Bacillota; class Clostridia; order Oscillospirales; family Oscillospiraceae; genus RGIG3171. The sequence goes on along the minus strand of JAFSIK010000003.1, from coordinate 75,951 downwards.
TAGGCCAGCCATTTGATTTTTATGGGAATGATAAAATAGAACATGACCCTCTGATCGGGGTAAAGGGTGGCAAAGGCCATGAACATGGAAAGGTTAATATATGCAGAGGATATTGAGCAGCGGAAAACAAGGCCGAAAACGGCGGTGATTATTACGCCGCTGAAATAGAAGATGGTGAATTTCAGTCTGCCCCACTGCTGTTCCAGCACGCGTCCGATAAAAAGATAGAAAAACAGGGAAATTGCAAGACCGAATATGCCCGTTGCGGGATTGGGAGCTATGACGTAGGTGATTATACGCCAGACCTGCCCCATTTTCAGAATATGATAAGGGGAAAAACACAGTTTGTTATAAAGAAAATAAGGGTTCGACTGGGACATATAGCCCAGAACATAGATCACCGCGCTTATAATTACGATGATCATCATAAGATTTTTTATTCCGAAACGCTCGTTCCGGGAGCAGAAACGGTCAAATTTGCCGTAGAAGCCTTTCATTAAAACGCCTCCGGGTTAGTGATTGGGATATTTTATCATACTCCTGTGATACATTCTATATTATTTTTGTAAATTTTATCCCCGAAAGCAAAATCCGGACGGTAAAATACCGTCCGGATTTTTCATGCCACAACGCTCAGTTCCCGGCTTTCAATACGTTTTTCCGCCACCACGCAGCTGCCGCTGATGGTCGCGCCCTCCGCCACCACAAAGTTGGCGGATACCACATCGCCGTAAATGCTGCCGGTACCGGAAAGCTCTATGCGCTCTTCTGCGGTTATGCGCCCGTCAACACGTCCCATAAGTATGACGCGTAAGGCGTTGATATTTCCCACCACTCTGCCCTCGGGACCGATATATACCGAGGCTGAAGTATTTACATCTCCTTTCAGAATTCCGTCAACTCTGATTGAGCCGGGTGAGGAAATATTTCCTTCGCAGACCGTGTCTCCGCCCACCACAGCGCTGAAATGTTCGGTGTTTTTAAAAAGATTCATTTTTTCCTCCTTAGCTTTTGAGTAATGCCAGCGGGTCTATGTACTCGCCCTCGTAACTGACGCGAAAATCAAGATGTGTGCCAGTGCTGCGGCCGGTATTGCCGGCATAGGCTATGGCCTCGCCCTTATTGACTTTATCGCCTTTTTTGGCAATAATGCTGTCGCAGTGACCGTACTGCGACACATATCCGTTGCCGTGGTCAATGCGCAGGAAGTTTCCGTATACATCGTTTTCTCCTGTAAAAATCACGGTACCTGCTCCCGCGGCAAGAATGTGCTCCCGGTGCCCGGCGGCGATGTCTATGCCGGAGTGCTTTTCGTAGCCGGAGTGAGTAATCGGATTTATACGCGTGCCAAATTCGGAGGTCACTTCCCCGCTCTCTTTCAGCGGCCAGCCGTCAGGAATATTGTCCAATACATATTCAATGGCGTACGAGGTTTCCTCTTCGCTCAGTCCTTCAATGGCATCATTTGCCCGTGCGGTTATGTATGCAAAAATTTCCGCCGTGTCTCCGTAAGTGACGGTCACGGGTTCCCCCTCGCCGCCCACCGCATTTTTCATACCAAGGACGGAATAAATCTCCGCCTCCCGCATCTCAAGTTCCTCAAGAGCGTCCAACGCCATTGCTGCCTGGGTTTGAAGCTGCGTGACCTCCCGCTGCCAGCTTTCAAGTTCCTCTTCCAAAGCTTCATTTTCGCTTGTCAGGTCGGCGTAACTCTGCTGAGAGGCCTCCAGTCGCTGTCGGGCAAGCACGGCTTCCCTTTCAAGGCGGGCATTTAACCCCCTGGTCTCAAGGCGCAGATATCCGCTGTAAATCAGACTTGATATGACAAGGGCGGCCAACAACGCCGCCGCTGCGGCGGTTAGCAGCAGCTGCCACAGGCTGAGCATCGTCTGTTTGGTGTCGCCGCCACGGTGAGGAATGAGCATAAAAGTAAATTTTCGTGCCATCTTTGCGCCTTCTTAGAAATTATTTCCGTTTTCGGACAAGTAAATGATAAAGCATTTTAAGCGCGCAACATGGCGACTTATGTCGCGGCGGAAAAAATCCAATGAAAGTTTTGGCGGAAAAGCAATGTAAAAAATAAAAAAATGCGGCACTCAAAAGAGTGCCGCAATAAATGCTATTTTAGAAGAACTTCTTCATGGTCTCGGAGGCGTTGGCTACGTCGGCGCTGATGGTCATGGTGAAGTTCACACCGTGAGCGGTGGAGAAATCATCACAGAATTTGAGGAATTCATCGGTTTCCTCGGGGGTGTTGGCAGCCGCAATTTTATAGAGACTGTCGATAAAGATGTGGGTGATATCGAAATTTCCAGCATACAGGCCGCAGATGAAGCCCTTGAGCTGGTCAAAAGTTTTCTTAACGGGAAGGCTGGTGAAATCAATGAGTCTGGCTCTGTAATCAATATCAAAAGTCATATTGGGGCCGTGCTCGATGCAAACGACATTGCCGTGTTCTACTTTAATGGCCTCGTTGACGAGTCTTACCATTTCCTTAGTCTTGCCGGAGCCCTTGACGCCCATAATTACCTTAACCAATTTTGGAGTCCTCCTTAATTACTTTATTGGCTTGTATTTGTATTTTAACATTTTTTCTGCCAACGTTCAACTCGAAATGCAAAATTTATCAAGAAATTATTTGCGTCAGCCGGTATGTCCGGGCTTTCCGAGGCGTCTGAACATCTCTTTTTTGTATGCTTCCACGCCGGGCTGGTCAAAAGGATTTACTCCAAGCATGTATGCAGACAGTCCGCAGGCGAACTCAAAGAAATATACCAGCACACCAACACTCTCAGCCTTCAGACCGGGAATTTCAACGATAACGGAAGGCACACCGCCGTCTGCATGAGCCTTGACCGCGGCACGGAAGGCCTGTTCCTTGATGAAGTCAAGATTTTTGCCGGAAAGGTAATTGAGCGCGTCGGCGTTTTTGGTGTCATAGGGTACATAAACGTGATTTTCGGATGTGCCGAAATCCAGAACGGTTTCAAACAGGTGGCGTTCGCCGTCCTGCAGATACTGGCCGATGGAGTGCAGGTCGGCAGTGTATTCAATGCTGGAGGGGAAAATGCCCCGTCCGTGCTTTCCCTCGGACTCGCCGAAAAGCTGTTTGAACCATTCACAGAAAAATCGCGCGCCGGGCTCGTAAACTGCCAGAAGCTCGATTTTTTTACCCTGTCCGTAAAGCAGGTTGCGTGCGGCGGCATACTGCCAGGCGGGATTGTCGGGCGAACCGAGAGCCAGTTCTTTCATCGCCCTGGCGGCGCCGTTCATAATGTTTTCAATGTCCACGCCGGCAACTGCCAGAGGCAGAAGGCCCACAGAGGTAAGCACGCTGTATCTGCCGCCCACATCATCGGGAACGGTGAACATCTCATAGCCCTCTTCCAGAGCCATTTGGTGCAGAGCACCCTTTTCGGCGTCTGTGGTGGCATATATACGCTTGTGAGCGTCAGCGCCGTAACGCTGCTCGGCAAGCTCGCGAAGCAGGCGGAAAATAACGGCGGGCTCGGTGGTGGAGCCGGATTTGGATACAACGTTGATTGAAAAATCCCTTTGTCCGATAATGGTTTTCAGCTCGTAAAAAGCATTGGAACTGAGAGAATTTCCGACAAAATATATTTCCGGGCGGTCCTTTTGGGTAAGGTTGTGGTTTTGTCCCTGAAGCAGCTCAATAATGGCGCGGGTACCCAGATAAGAGCCGCCGATGCCTACGACCACAAGGACCTGAGAATCGCTTTTGATTTTCTGCGCAGTGGCAATAATACGCGCGAACTCCTCCCTGTCGTAATTTTCCGGCAGGGTGACCCAGCCAAGATATTCTTCGCCGGGGGCTCCGCCCTCCATCAGTTTTGCATGGGCGGCGGCGCAGGCCTCCCAGGTTTGCTCAAAAGAGGTACGGGTTATGAACTTTTCCGCAGTGGTAAGGTCCACTTTTATCATAGATGTGTTTCTCCTCTATTTTACGCCGGTGAAGAGGGCGTGCAGTCCCTGTTTGAATATGCCGGAAAAGGTCAATCTGGGTACGCTTTCCGCCGCCACTATATCAAGGGCGGCAACAAGCTGTCCCTCTGAGGTTACAGTCAATGTACCGATAACCTGACCCTCCGCCACAGGCGCACATACATCATCACATATTTCGGCGTTTATTTCAAGTGCAGACGCACGGTTTTTTTCAATTAATATCTCCCTCGGGCCGGAAAGGGCGGTTTTTACCTCATCCTTTATGCCCATTGATACAGGAATGCTTTCGGGAACGGTATCCGCGCTTACGGAGCACAGGGTAAAGTTTGCAAATCCCCAGTCCAGAAGGCCGGCGGCGGTGCTAAAGCGGTCATCGCCGGTGCTGGCGCCAAGAACCACGGATATAAGCTCCATGCCGTCGCGCTGGGCGGTGGCGCTGACACAGAACATTGCGTCGGCGGTAAAACCGGTTTTCAGTCCGGTGATGCCGTTGTAGCTTTTTACCAGTTTGTTGGTGTTTGCAAGACCGAACTGACCGTCGCGGACGGTATCCATCCAGATTGTAGTGTAATTCTTTATAAGGTCATACTTCAAAAGCTCCGCCGACATTATCGCCACGTCCATGGCTGAACTCAGGTGCCCCTCTTCAGGCAGACCGGTACAGTTTTTAAAGGTAGTGTCGTCCATACCGAGCTGCGCTGCTTTTTCATTCATCTTTTCCACAAAAGACGCTTCGCTGCCGGCTATATGCTCGGCAAACACCACGGCGGCGTCATTTGCAGAGGCCACAACAACGGATTTCAAAAGCTCCTCGCAGGTCATCTGCTCCCCTTCCTCCAGATAAATCTGGGATCCGCCCATGGAGCAGGCGTGGGCACCGGCGGTCAAAGTGGTGTCCAGAGTAAGGGCGCCGCTGTCTATAGCCTCCATAACCAGCAACAGGGTCATGATTTTTGTCACACTGGCAATGGGCCTGGGTTCATGGGAATTCTCCTCAAGAAGTACCTGCCCAGTGGTCTTTTCCATAAGAACATATGAGCCGGCGGTAGTCTCTATTTCACCGGCGGCAAATGCCGTTGCGGTGAGAAGTATCAATGAAAGTACGATGGCAACTGCTTTTTTCAAATTCAATCCCTCCCGGAGAAAGGATATGAAAAAAGTGAAAATTTTATCCCTTGTACCATCACTATTTAATGATATAATAGGTTAAATGCAAATTGTGAGGTTTTTTGATGAAAATTGCCATCAGCACTCTCGGGTGCAAGGTCAACCAGTATGAATCACAGGCGCTGGAAGCGGAAATTGTCAGGCGCGGACACGAACTTGGCACATTTGACCAGGTCTGTGACGCATATGTCATAAACACCTGTTCCGTTACCGCAACGGGGGATAAAAAGTCCCGTCAGGCAGTACGCAGGGCGAAAAGGCTGCACCCGGAAGCCGTGGTGGCGGTCTGCGGCTGCTATTCCCAACTGCACCCCCAGGAAGCGGCTACTCTTGGTGCGGAGCTGGTATGCGGCACCGGCGACAGAGGCGGATTTATCGACCTGTTGGAAAGGGCTTTTGAGGACAGGCAGCCCAGTGTCCACGTGGACGACGCGCTGAAGCGTTTTGATTTTGAGGTACTGCCCGCCGGTGGCCTTTCCCAGCGCACCAGAGCCATGCTGAAAATAGAAGATGGATGCCGCAATTTCTGTTCCTACTGTATTATTCCCTACGCCCGCGGACCCGTGCGCTCCATGAAACCGGACGCGGCAATCGCTGAGGCAAAGCGGCTGGCAGAAGAGGGTTATAAAGAAATAGTTCTGACCGGCATTGAAATTTCTTCCTACGGCCGGGATTTGGAGGGATGGGACATCGTCTCTCTTACGGAAGAACTGTGCAGGGCCGCGCCGGCGGTACGTTTCCGTATGGGTTCCCTGGAGCCAAGAACGGTAACAGAGGATTTTTGCCAAAAGCTTTCGGTTTTTGAAAATCTTTGCCCCCAGTTTCATCTTTCCATGCAGAGCGGCTGCGACAGCGTTTTAAAACGCATGAACAGAAAGTACGATACCGGCAGATATTTTGAGTCCGTTTCCCTGCTGCGCCGGTATTTTCCCGGTTGCGCCGTTACCACCGACCTTATCGTGGGTTTCCCCGGTGAGACCGATGAGGAGTTTGAACAGACGCTGGAATTTATAAAGCGCTGCGCTTTTTCCTCCATGCATATATTCCCCTATTCCCCACGTCCCGACACTCCGGCGGCGAAGATGGACAATCAGGTTAAAAATTCCGTTAAGGAATTGCGGGCGGCACAGGCCGCCAAGGTGGCGGCGCAGATGGAGGCGCAATACCTGCAAAGCCTTGTGGGAAGCCGGCTCAAGGTACTTTTTGAGACCGAGGAAAAGGGGTTTTTTACCGGCCACGCAGGCAACTATATGAAAGTTGCGGTTGAGGGAAATTCTTTACATAATGTGGAAAAAACTGTTATAATTACTGGAATAAACAAAGACGTATTGACAGGGGTTTTGGATGAATGAAGCATCTGTTTATAATCAATCCTATCGCCGGCAAAGGTAATAACGGAGAACGTCTTCTTGGTGAGATTTCCCGGGTGATGGAAAAGGCCGGAGCAAATTACGAATGTGCCGTAACAAAGGCTCCTATGGACGCCTGCCGGATCGCCCGTGAAGCCTGTGAAAGCGGAGAAGAACTTCGAATCTACGCCTGTGGCGGTGACGGCACCCTTAACGAGGTTGTAAACGGCGCCGCCGGATTTGAAAACGCCGCCGTGACCCAGTATCCCTGCGGCAGCGGAAACGATTTTCTGAAAATGTTCGGCAATGTGGACAGTTTCAAAAATCTTGAGGCGCTTATGGACGGTCAGGTTTCAACCATGGATCTTATCGACTGCAACGGCAGGCTGTCCGTAAACATCTGTTCGGTTGGGTTTGACGCCCGCATCGGCCACGATATGATAAAGTACAAGCACCCCCCTCTTATTTCCGGAAAAACCGCGTATATCATCTCTGCCGCAGTGAATATAATTAAGGGGATACATCTGCCCTACAAGGTTTTTATGCCCGACAGACAGTTTGACGACAATTACTCCCTTATTGTTTTTGCCAACGGACAGTACTACGGCGGAAGCTTCAACCCCACCCCGGACGCAGTTCCCGACGACGGTCTTATGGATATTCTGATGGTTGAAAAAGTTTCCAGATTTACCGTGGCAAAACTCATAGGCCGTTTTGCCAAGGGAATGTATAAAAAATTCCCCGAACTTATGCGGCTATACCGCCACGATACCTGTACGGTACGGTTTGACCGCCCCACCGGAATCAACGTGGACGGCGAGGTTCTGATGTGCGATAATGAGGCGGTTTTCAAAATTTCCGATAAGAAGATAAATATATTTTACCCTGCAGGGGTCACTTATAAGAAAAACGAAGAAATCCAGGAAAAAATTGCAATTTAACCATGTTTTGAGAGCTAATTTAATTTTTTGCCTGTTTTTGCCCGTTTTTTAACCAAAAACAGGCAAAAACTATGTTGCCATATGGTTTGTTCTGACTTATTATAATAGGTAGTTAGCACTCGTGGTACTCGAGTGCTAAAAAGTCGAGATCCCCCATCTCTTTTAATTTGTTATTTAATATTTTAGGAGGCAATATATAATGAAACTCATCCCTCTCGCAGACAAAGTTGTCCTGAAAATGACCGAGGCCGAAGAGACCACCAAGTCCGGTCTGGTTCTGGCCAGCGCAGCCAAGGAAAAACCCGCCATCGGTGAAGTTATCGCTGTCGGCCCCGGCGGCCTTGTAGACGGCGCCGAGATTGAAATGACCGTTAAAGTAGGCGACAAGGTCGTCACCACCAAGTACGGCCACACCGAGATCAAGCTGGGCGACGAAGAGTTCATCATCGTCCGTCAGAGCGACATTCTGGCTATCGTTGAGTAATCACAGTATTTAATTGGAGGTAATTATAAATGGCTAAACTTATCAAATACGGCGAAGAAGCCCGCGCCGCTCTGCTTTCCGGCGTCGACCAGCTTGCCGATACCGTTAAAGTAACTCTGGGTCCCAAGGGTTGCAACGTAGTTCTGGACAAGAAATTCGGTTTCCCCCTGGTAACCAATGACGGCGTTACCATCGCCAAGGAAATCGATCTTGACGATCCCTTTGAAAACATGGGCGCTCAGCTGATTCGTGAAGCTTCCACCAAGACCAATGATGTTGTCGGCGACGGCACCACCACCGCCACCATTCTGGCTCAGGCTATGGTCCGCGAAGGCCTCAAGAACGTTACCGCCGGTGCCAACCCCATGTTCCTCAAGAAGGGCATGGCCGCCGCCGTTGCCGTAGCTGTTGAGTCCATTAAGGAAAACTCCAAGGCTGTTGACGGCAGCAAGGATATTGCCCGTGTAGGTACCATCTCCTCCGCCGACAGCGATATCGGCGAGAAGATCGCCGGCGCTATGGAGAAGGTCTCCAAGGACGGCGTTATCACCGTTGAAGAGGGCAAGACTGCCGAGACTATCTGCGAAGTCGTTGAAGGCATGCAGTTTGACCGCGGCTATGTTTCCCCCTATATGATGACCGATCCCGACAAGATGGAAGCCGTTCTGGACGACGCTTACATCCTGATCACCGATAAGAAGATTTCCAACATTCAGGACATCCTGCCTGTTCTGGAGCCCCTGGTACAGAACGGCAAGAAGCTGATGATCATCGCTGAGGACATCGACGGCGACGCTCTGACCACTCTGATTCTTAACAAGCTACGCGGCACCTTCAACTGCGTATGCGTCAAGGCTCCCGGCTACGGCGACAGACGTAAGGAAATGCTCCGCGACATCGCTATCCTCACCGGCGGTACCGTTATCTCCAGCGAGCTTGGCATGGAGCTGCGTGAAGCCACCATGGATATGCTGGGCCGCGCCGGTCAGGTCAAGGCCAACAAGGACAGCACCATCATCGTAAACGGCATGGGTTCTCAGGAAGCAATCGCCGACCGTATTGCTCAGATCCGCACCGAGATTGCCAACTCCACCTCCGAGTACGACCAGGAGAAGCTGCAGGAGCGTCTTGCAAAGCTTTCCGGCGGCGTAGCCGTTATCAGAGTCGGCGCTGCCACCGAGATCGAAATGCGCGAGAAGAAGCTGCGCATTGAGGACGCCCTCAACGCCACCAAGGCTGCCGTTGAGGAAGGCATCGTTGCCGGCGGCGGCGTAGCTTACGTCAACGCCATTGCCAAGGTCACCGATCTGCTGGAGACCACCGAGGGCGACGAAAAGACCGGTGTTATGACCGTTATCAAGGCTCTGCAGGCTCCCCTGCGCCAGATCGCCGTTAACGCCGGCAAGGACGGCGGCGTAGTTCTGCAGAAGGTTCTCGACAGCGGCAAGGTAGGCTACGGCTACAACGCTGCCACCGACGAGTACTGCGACATGCTGGAAACCGGCATCGTTGACCCCACCAAGGTCACCCGCTCCGCTCTGGAGAACGCTGCCAGCGTAGCTGCCATGATTCTGACCACCGAATCCCTTGTCACCGACAAGCCCGAACCCGCTGTTCCTATGGGTGCTCCCGAGGCTCCTATGGGCGGCGGCATGAGCGGCATGTATTAATCCGCGCCCCTCAAAATGCATCAGCCCCCGGCGCGAAAGCGCCGGGGGCTTTTGATTAAGTTTTATTTAATTCGTCGTTTTACGCGTGGACTCCCCATTTTGAAAGTGGTATAATTTAGACTGGCAAATATAATTACCCGGAGGTCTTGTTATGAAAAAGAAATTTTTAGCTGTTATTCTTTGTCTCGTTTTGGCCGTCGGCTTTTTCGCCGTGCCTGCCGGGGCTTCAAATTATGATTCCGCAGCCGAGCAGCTTAAGGAAATGAATCTTTTCCGGGGCAGTGACATCGGCTTTGAGCTTGACCGTCCCGCCACCCGCGTTGAGGCGGCGATTATGCTTGTTCGCCTTTTCGGCGCTGAAGACGGCGCTGTAATGGACTTTGAACAGGGCAACATATCCCATCCCTTCAACGACGTTCCCACCTGGGCGGATTATGCAATTGCATGGCTTTACTCCAACGGTCTGACCAAGGGTGTTTCCGACACCCAGTACGGCAAGGGCGACTGCACGGCTCAGATGTACTGCACCTTTATTCTGCGCGCTCTGGGCTATACCGAGGAAGCGGGAGATTTCACATACGACCAGGCGATTGAAAAGGCCACTCAGCTGGGCATTTACAACAGCGATTTTATAAGCGAAGCTTTTATCCGCGACGATTTGGTTGCCCTCTCCTATCAGGCTCTGGCCACAAGCATCAAAGGTGAAAACACTTCCCTTGTAAAGAGTCTTGTTGAGGGCGGCGCCGTTGACAGCGAGGCCGCTGCCGACTTTATCAAAAAATCAGACATGTACCGTCAGTATGTTGCCGCCACCGCCGCTTTTGCCGCCATGGATACTGTCGCCATGAAAATGACCAGCATCATGGAATATTACAGTGAAACAACTCCCTCTTTAAACAGTGTTGAGACCACCTTCAGCGAAGTCAGGATTGTTGCCGGCGACGACGGCAGTTCAGACTGCTACATATTCAGCGATACAGACGGCGAAATTTCGGAAGAATGGCTTCTGGACGGCATTCTGTATGTAGACGATAACACCGGAAAATACTGTGTATACGCAGGTGATATGAGTTCCGAGGAGCTGATTTCCTTAACCGTTGAAAGCTCCGCCACTTCCTGCGATCCCCTTTTTATGATAGATTCCATCGTCAAAAACCCCAATGGCAGCTACACCTTCAGATACGACTCCTCTTTGGATGCGTTCATGAGCAACTATCTTGAACAGCAGGGAATACAGGAGTCTGCGGGCACAAAGATGAAAATCAGCTTCCCTGTTATCGAGACCACCGTCAGCTTCGATTACAACGGAAATTTGGATACTAACGTTACTTATATGGAAATGGTGCTTACATTGACGGTGGACGGAGAGACACACGTTGTAAATTACACTTACAGCATCACCACCGATGTTACGGGTTACGGAGATAATGTCTTCATTGAAGTGCCCAACCTTGACGAATTTATTCCCTATTCCCTGCCGACGGTTTAAAAGCAAAATAAAAGGTGCGAGTATTACTCGCACCTTTTTAATATTCTTTATTTACCGTTTTTAAGCCGCGCAAGGGTTTCTTTAACAAGCTCAAGGGCGTGGCGTGGGCTCTCCGCGTTCCGCACGGCGGTTTCCATGGGACAAAATCCGTCGCCTGCGCGATTTTTGATGGCGGGCACGAGATTTTCCCAGCTTGTTTCAATCGAGTTTTCCGTAAGGGTTTTAAGGGCGCTTTCGCTTATTGTAAGGGCATGAACACGGACAGCTCCCATAAGTACATACAGATATGCCGCGGCATTGCCGACCACCTTATCAGCGGCGGAAAAGCCGCTCTCCACCGCGCCGCTTTCATACCAACCTATAAGAGGCGCCACTCCCCTGTCGCGGCTTGTGTAAACTGCATCTCCCCTGCACAAAACGCAGGTATAGCCGCCCTCCGCAAGGGTGGTTTTTGCTTTTACAAGGTCTTTCATCTTCCGAAATACTCCGCCACTTCTTCAAGATGCTTTATGACCGGCAGGTGCTGGGGGCAGGCTTCCTCGCACTTGCCGCACTTTATGCACTGTCCCGCCGGGGTTCTGACCTTGACGGTGTTGTCGTAATAACCCATCTGTGGTGTCCAGTCGTTGCCGGAAACTTCTTTTCTGTCGGCGTTGTACAGGGAGAAATACTTGGGAATGGGGATTTCCTGAGGACAGGGGCCAAGGCAGTATCCGCAGCCGGTGCAGGGAATGTGAACATCGGAATTTATGATTTCCGCAACCTTTTTCACCCGGTCAAATTCGTCCGCATCAAAGGGCTTGAAATCGGACATATAGGAAAGGTTGTCCTCCATCTGCTCTATGTTGCTGGAGCCGCTGAGAACCATAAACACGTTTTCAAGGCTGGCGCAAAAACGCATCGCCCAACTGGTGATGGAAAGGTCGGGGTGTCTTTCTTTAAGCACGGTCTCGGCCTGAGGGGAAAGTTTGGAAAGAGTCCCGCCCTTTACAGGCTCCATTACCACCACGGGCAGGTTGTGGTCAACGGCTACCTGATAGCACAGGCGGGACTGCACTCCCTCGCTGTCCCAGTCCAGATAGTTTATCTGGAGCTGGACAAAATCCATACCGGGATTTTCGCTGAGGACGGTTTCAAGAAATTCCGCGCTGTCGTGGTAGGAAAAACCAATCTTTTTTACAAGTCCCTGGGCCTTTTTCTCTTTAAGCCAGTTGAAGGTGTCAAGGCGGTTGTATTTTTTATAGGTTGTGCGGCCTACGTAGTGGATAAGGTAATAATCAAAATACTCCACACCGGTGCGGCTGAGCTGTTCAGCAAAAACTCTGTCCAGGTCCTCAGCGGTTTTTACGTATGCCGCGTGCATTTTGGTGGCAAGGGTATATTTATCTCTGGGATAACGGGAGGTTAAAACGGTCTTTACCGCGCTCTCACAGCTGTCACCCATATACATAAGGGCGGTATCGAAATAAGTAAAACCCTTTTCGATAAAGCTGTCCACCATTTTACAGGTCTGCTCGATATCAATGGTGCTCTGGTCGTTTTCATCCAGAACTGGCAGGCGCATAAGTCCGAAGCCCATTTTTTTATCAGCCATAGTATCCTCCTCGGCGGTTTTTTCGTATCTTTTATGATACCTTACAAATGCCCATAAATCAAGAAAAAGCCGCGGTGCTGTGCCGCGGCTTTAACGTTATTCTTTTTCATGAGGAGTGATGGTGGATATGTCGTATGGGGTTGTCTGATAAACGAAATAGTTGAGCCAGTTTGTATAGAGCAGGTTTGCGTGGGCTCTCCAGCTGACCAGTGGGCTTTTTGCAGGGTCATCATCGGGGAAGTAATTTTTGGGTATCTGGATCTCCAGACCCTCGTTTACATCGCGGACATACTCGTTTTTCAGAGTATCGGCATCATATTCGGAGTGGCCGGTGATGAATATCTGTCTGCCGTTTTTGGTGGATATGGCGTAAACTCCCGCCTCTGCAGAGGAGGCAAGGATTTTCAGTTCCGGATGCTTTTCAACATCTTCCCTGTCGAAAGTGGTGTGACGGGAATGAGGCACCATGAAATTGTCGTCAAAACCGCGGAAGAGAATGGACTGACGGTACTCAACCACATGAGGGAATACACCAAACATTTTCTGGCTCAACGCCTTTTTTGGCACACCGAAGTGGTAGTAAAGACCCGCCTGAGCGCCCCAGCAGATGTGGAAAGTGCTGTGAACATTGGTCTTTGTCCACTCCATTATCTCACACAGCTCGTCCCAGTATTCCACCTCTTCAAACTCCATCTTTTCAACGGGAGCTCCGGTGATTATCATACCGTCGAACTTGCGGTGTTTGACGTCGTCAAAGTGCTTGTAAAAGGCCAGCATATGCTCGGCGGAGGTGTTTTTCGCCAGGTGGCTGCGGGTGTTTATAAGCTCGACCTCCACCTGCAGGGGGGTGTTGCCCAGAAGGCGGGACAGCTGAGTCTCGGTTACAATTTTCTGGGGCATAAGGTTTAGGATAAGTATCTGCAGAGGGCGAATATCCTGGGTGCGGGCCCGGGTTTCCGTCATGACAAAGATATTTTCCTGCTCCAGCACCTTGGTGGCCGGGAGAAGATTTGGTATCTTAATGGGCATTTTGTTTCACTCCTTGAAATTGGTCGCCGGTTATTTCACGGCTTCAAGAGCCTGCTCAATATCAGCGATAAGGTCGGCGGCGTCCTCAATGCCGCAGGAGAAGCGCACAAGGTCGGCGGTGATACCGCAGGCAATAAGCTCGGCGTCATTCATCTGGCGGTGGGTGGCGTTGGCAGGATGCAGGCAGCAGGAGCGGGCATCGGCAACATGGGTCTCGATGGCGGCAATCTTGAGATTTTTCATAAAGGTCTCTGCAGCGGCGCGTCCGCCCTTAAAACCGAAGGATACTACACCGCAGGTGCCGTTGGGCATATATTTCCGGGCCAGCTCGTAATACTTGTCGCCCTCCAGACCGGGATAGGTGACAAAGCTGATTTTGGGATGGTTTTTCAGATATTTTGCAACCGCAAGGCCATTTTCACAGTGGCGGGGCATACGCACGTGGAGGCTTTCCAGACCCAGATTCAGATAGAAAGCGTTCTGGGGGGACTGGATGCTGCCGAAGTCACGCATGAGCTGGGCGGTGGCCTTGGTTATATAAGCTCCGGCAAGACCGAACTTTTCAGCGTAGGTAATGCCGTGATAGCTATCGTCGGGAGTGGTGAGACCGGGGAATTTTTCAGCGTGTGCCAGCCAGTCAAATTTGCCGCTGTCAACGATGCAGCCGCCAACGCTGGCGCCGTGGCCGTCGATATACTTGGTGGTGGAGTGGGTTACGATGTCGCAGCCCCATTCGATGGGACGGCAGTTTACTGGGGTTGCAAAGGTGTTGTCAACAATGAGGGGAACGCCGTGGGCGTGGGCGGCGTTGGCAAAACGCTCTATATCCAGAACGGTGAGGGCAGGATTGGCAATAGTTTCGCCGAACACGGCCTTGGTGTTGGGGCGGAAAGCCGCCTCAAGCTCCTCATCGGTGCAGTCGGGTGAAACGAAGGTAAACTCAATGCCCATCTTCTTCATGGTGACGGCGAAAAGATTGTAGGTGCCGCCGTAGATGGTGGAGGAAGCCACAACGTGATCGCCGCAGCCGGCAATATTGAAAATAGCAAAGAAGTTTGCCGCCTGACCGGAGGATGTCAGCATAGCGGCGGTCCCGCCCTCAAGGGCGCATATCTTTGCGGCCACATAATCGTTGGTGGGGTTCTGCAGACGGGTATAGAAATAGCCGCTGGCCTCAAGGTCAAAAAGCTTTCCCATATCCTCGCTGGTATTGTATTTGAAAGTGGTGCTCTGTACGATGGGAATCTGACGGGGCTCGCCGTTTCCGGGGGTGTATCCCGCCTGAACGCACTTAGTATTGATGGAATAGTCTTTCATATGGCTCATCCTTTCGGTAAAAATGAAAATCCCGCCTCAAATTATCTTTGAGACGGGATGAATACCCGCGGTACCACTCAAATTGCATCTTTCGATGCCACTCAGGGGTTCTTTCAAACCCTGCGCTCTTACGCGGCGCCAAACGTGAGGCCCTACATATCGAACCCCCGGCTCAGAAGCCATAGGTACTGGGAAACTCCGCTGCCGGCTCGCACCATACGCCGGCTCTCTGTGAGCATTATTGCCCGACCCTCTTCGTCACAGCCTTTGATTTAATTTTTAAGTATTATGCCACAGGCTTAAATTTTTGTCAAGTTCTCACTTGGTGGTCTGAACCTCTACCAGTCGGCCGCCGCAGTATATCTCGCGCAGGCGGGGTTTTTCGATCTTGCCGGTGGGGTTGCGGGGCACCTTGGCAAAGATAATTTTGCGGGGACGCTTGTATCTGGGCAGTTCAAGGCAGAAGGTGTTGATCTCGTCCTCGTCGGCGGTAACGTCCTCTTTCAGTTCGATAATTGCGGCAGAAATTTCGCCCAGTCTGTCGTCGGGAAGACCGATAACGGCAACGTCCTTGATTTTTATATTGGCACGCAGGAAGTCCTCGATCTGCACGGGGTAAATATTCTCACCGCCGGAGATAATGACGTCCTTTTTACGGTCCACAAGATAAATAAATCCGTCCTCATCCTCGCGGGCCATATCGCCGGTATTGAGCCAGCCGTCAGCCTTGAGAATTTCCTCTGTAGCCTGGGGATTTTTATAATAGCAGGTCATGACACCGGGCCCCTTGACGGAAAGCTCGCCAACTTCGCCCGGGGCAACGGTTTCGCCGTTTTCGTCGATGATCTTGGTCTGCCAGAGATAGCCGGCTTTGCCGATTGCGCCCACCTTGTGAATATTTTCCACGCCAAGATGCACACAGCCGGGGCCGATGGATTCGGACAGGCCGTAGTTGGTGTCGTACTGATGCCCGGGGAATACTTTTTTCCAGCGCTTTATAAGGCTGGGAGGAACGGGCTGGGCGCCGATATGCATCAGACGCCACTGGTCAAGCACATAGTCGTCCAGATTTATGCTGCCGCTGTCGATAGCGTCAAGGATATCCTGAGTCCAGGGCACCAGAAGCCATACGATGGTGCATTTTTCCTCGGTGACGGCGCGCAGTATCCACTCGGGCTTTACACCGCGTAGCAATACTGCCTTGCTGCCGGCAAGCAGACTGCCGAACCAGTGCATTTTTGCGCCGGTGTGGTACAGGGGCGGTATGCACAGGAATACGTCCTGGCGGGTCTGACCGTGGTGAGCGCGTTCAGTCTGACAGGAACTTACAAGGGAGAGATGGTTGTGGAGGATAGCCTTGGGGAAGCCGGTAGTGCCGGAGGAAAAATATATGGCGGCGTCATCTTCCTCCTCAAGAGCTACGGGAGGCGCGCCTGTGGAGCAGAAGCCCATCAGCTTTCCGCAATCCTCGGTATATGCGGGCTTGTCCCTGCCCACAAAGAACATCATTCTCACACCGGGAATGTTATCGGCAATAGCGTCCATACGGCCGACAAACTCGGGTCCGAACACCAGTACCTCAACATCTGCCAGTTCAAGACAGTATTTGATTTCATCGCTGGAGTAGCGGAAATTCATAGGAACGGCAATACAGCCGGCCTTCAGAATACCGAAATATATGGGCAACCACTCAAGGCAGTTCATAAGCAGAATGGCAACCTTTGTTCCGCGCTCAAGGCCGCGGCTGAGCAGCAGATTTGCAAATCTGTTGGCACGGCGATCAAATTCCTGCCAGCTCATTTCACGGCGGTAGGGCGCATCCGGGTCGCTGCCCTGAATAAGGCTGAAATCACGCCAGGTCAGCGCCTGGGTCATGGCGTTGTCGTGCTCCTCGGAAGGGTTGAGTTCTACCAGAGCGGTCTCGGCGCCGTAGAGTCTGGCGTTTTTCTCCAGAAAATCAACAATAGTCATTCTTTGTCTCCTTTTGCAATAAAAAATCCTCTGCCGTAAAAGCAGAGGACGGAAAATTCCGTGGTACCACCTCAGTTCACCGACGCCTCACGGCCGCCGGCCTCAGCGGGTAAATCACCCTTGCCCTGTAACGGGAGCCACCCGACGCGGTCTACTGGGCAAAATTGCCGTTGGGCGCGCTGCTCTCGGAGTGTATTCGTCCCCGGTTCCTCTGCCGCCTTTCACCTGCCGGCGGCTCTCTGGAGAGGATGGTCTGGGATTACTTTTCCCCGGTCGTCGCATTTGAAAAGATTATGGCAAAAATCCGGGCGGTTGTCAAGCTTTTTAGCTCTTTCCTCCCGGATATGATACCTATTTGTTTTCTATAAGCGCCACAGCGGTAGCGGAGATTCCCTCTCCCCTGCCGGTAAAACCAAGATGTTCCTCGGTGGTGGCCTTCACACTGACCTGTGACACATCAACTCCAAGCGCCTCTGCGATGTTTTCGCGCATCTGTGCCGTGTACGGACTGACGCGGGGTTTCTGGGCGATGAGAGTGCTGTCAACGTTGGAAATTTCATACCCTGCCTCACGAACCGCCTGTGCCGTCCTCCGGAGAAGTATCAGGCTGGATATGCCCCTGTAGCTGTCGTCGCTGTCGGGAAAAAGCTTGCCTATATCCCCCAGTGCCGCGGCGCCCAGAAGCGCATCGGCAATGGCATGCAGAAGCACGTCCGCGTCGGAGTGGCCAAGAAGTCCTTTTTCAAAAGGAATTTCCACTCCACCGATAATAAGCTTTCGCCCGGAGGCCAGCCGGTGAACATCGTAACCCTGTCCTATCCTCACCTGCACCATCTCCTTTCCATAACGGCATTGGCAACTGTCATATCCATGGGAGTCGTTATTTTTATATTTTCCTCACTGCCCTCAACCAGAGTAATCTTTACGCCGAAAGCCTCGGCTGCGGCGCAGTCGTCGGTGTACTGCGCGCCGGCATTTTCCGCCGCTGTGAGGGCGCCTTTTATAAGCTCCGCCACAAATACCTGGGGAGTCTGTACCGCTCTGAGAGTGTTCCTGTCCGGGGTGGATGCCACGGCACTGCCGTCGCAAACCTTCACCGTGTCCTTTACGGGAACTGCGGGTACGGCAGCCATGCCGGCTCTGGCCGCGGCAACAGTCTGTTCAATGATTTCGGGTGTAATGAGGGGGCGGGCACCGTCATGGATGGCAATGATGCGTGCGTCACTGTCAACCTCATTTACGCCGATAAAGCTGCTCTGCTGGCGGGTTTCGCCGCCGCGAATGATTTTTTTAACCTTGGATATGCTGTGATATTTGCACAGCTCCGCAATATTCATTATGGCGTCTTCGCGGGTAACCACAATTATTTCGTCCACCGCCGCACAGTTTTGGAAAGCCAGAAGGCTGTGGGCGATGACAGGCTTATCCCAAAGATTTGCAAATATCTTATCTTCGTCTCCAAAGCGGCTGGAGCTGCCTGCAGCAAGAACAACTGCCACACAGCGACCGCTGTTGGCATAGGCTTTTTTATATGTCTTTTTCACAGCTTTTTTTACCGTGCGTTTTGAAAGCTTGTTTAAAAAATTCATAGTATCACCTGCCATGGTCTGTACTATAAAATAATATGCCGTAGTTGTGTGCCAAACTACGGCAATTATACAGCGAAAGCTTCATTTAGTCGCTGCTCCACCGCCTCGTAGGTGGTGCCCTGTGAAAGCACTATCTCGGAAATGAGTATCTGCTTTGCGGTATGGAGCATTTTGCGTTCACCGGTGGAAAGTCCCTTTTCGTGGTCACGGGATACAAGTCCCTTGATGACCGTGGCAACCTCCATAAGGTCGCCGCTTTTGATTTTGAGCATATTTTCGCGGTAACGTCTGTTCCAGTTGCTGGTCATATCGGTGGGAAGCTTGTCCAGACTTGTCATGACGGTTTCGGCCTGGTCGCTGTTTACAACGCCGCGCACGCCGATAGTCTGGCAGGAAGATACGGGTATCATAACCACCATTGCGCCCACAGGCAGTTTCATTACGTAAAACTCCGTGGTTTCGTTATTTATTTCGCGTGTGACGATGCTGTCAACGATGCCTGCGCCATGCATGGGGTGGACGATTTTGTCCCCTACCTTGAACATCATTTACCTCTTTCCTGACAAAAACAAAAAATGGTTACACTTCACCCTATGTTATAATATCTGTAAATATTATATACCCGTTTCAGGGGATTTTCAAGCGCAAAACCGCACAAAAATTCACACATAATTTTAAATTAAACAGCAAAAAACCGGCTTTTTGAGCCGGTTTTTTAATATTTTTTTATTTTTTCAGAAGCTCGTTTACGGCCAGCATTACCCCAAGCTTGCCGGACTCGTATGTAAGTCCCCCCTGCATATATGCCATAAAAGGCTCACGCATTGGACCGTCACAGCTGAGCTCTATGCTGGCGCCCTGAATGAATGCGCCGGCGGCCATGATGACCTTGTCGTCATAGCCGGGCATATCCCAGGGTTCGGGAGTAACAAAGGAGTCCACAGGGGCGCCCATCTGGATGCCCAGGCAGAATTTTTTCAGCGCCTCGGCGCTGCCCATTTTTATCATCTGGGTAATGTCGCTGCGCACGGCGGTTGAGCGGGGCAGCGTTTCATAGCCCAGCTGTTCCATCATGGCGGCGCAGAAAGCCGCGGTCTTTATCGCCTGTGCGGTAACGTGAGGCGCGAAAAACAGGCCCTGATACAGACTGCGGTTGGTTTCAAGGCTGGCTCCCACTTCCCTGCCCAGACCGGGCACGGTCATACGGGAGGCTGTCATTTCAACCAGATCTTCACGTCCTGCAACATAGCCGCCGGTAGGGGCAAGCCCGCCGCCCATATTCTTTATAAGGCTGCCCATTACAAGATCGGCCCCGGCCTGTATAGGCTCGGTTTCCTCAACAAATTCGCCGTAGCAGTTGTCAACCAGAATGGGAACGTCGGGGTTTGCTTTGCGGATTGTGTCCACCACGTCGGCAATGGCATCCACGGAAAGGCTGTCGCGGGTGCTGTATCCCCGGGAGCGCTGCACCAGAACCGCACCAACATCCTTGCCGGAAACAGCTGCGGCGATGGCCTTGTGGTCGGGTGAGCCGTCGGCGGCGGTGTCGGCCTGGGCGTAAGAAACACCGAACTCCTTAAGGCTTCCGCTGGCGCCGCCAGTAAGACCGATGACGGTCTGCAGGGTGTCATAGGGAGCTCCAATGGCGGAAACAAGGGTCTTCCCCGGACGCATCACCCCGAAAAGAGCGCAGGCGATGGCGTGGGTACCGCTTACAAAGGTAGTACGCAGAATGCCGTCCTTGGCGCGGAAAAGCCCGGCACATACGCTGTCCAGCTTGTCCCTGCCCCGGTCGCCGTAGCCGTAGCCGGTGCTGCCGGCGAAATCCGCCTCGCAGACCCGGTTTTCACGGAACACGGACAGCACCTTGGCGGTATTGTGCTGTGATATCTCATCGGTACGCTTGAAAACCTCCGCCAGACTGTCCTCCGCCCGGCGGGAAAGTTCAAGTACTTTGTTGTCTATATCGTTCAAGCGGAATACTCCTCCAGATATTTAGTGATGAGGGCATAAATTGCCTCAATGTCGGAAATTTTGGCGTGGGAAGTGGGGCTGTGTATATTTCGCACGGGCAGGGACAGGCCGCCCACGGTTACTCCCGCGCCGGCGCGCTGTATTGCAGCGGCGTCGGTGCCTCCGGCCACCCGGCTCTTTATCTGCCACTTTATGCCGTTTTTGTCGGCTGTGTCACGGATTGCGGCAAAAAGCTTTCTGTCGTAGATTGCTCCGCCGTCCATAAGGCTTATAACAGCGCCGTCGCCGCATATTGTAATGCGCTTTTCCCCGGAAACGGAGGGGAAGTCGGCGGCAGTAGTGCCCTCTATAACGATAGCGGTATCGGGAGCCAATGCATAGGCTGCGGTAGCGGCTCCGCGGACACCTACCTCCTCCTGCACAGTGAAGGCAAACCAGGTGTCGCAGGGAAGGTTGCTTTCGATGAGCTTTATCATTATGGCGCAGCCCATTCTGTCGTCAAGTGCCTTGGCCTTTATCCAGCCGTCGCCGTACTCGTAAACGCTGCCTTCAAAGGCGGCAACATCTCCGGGTGAAACCAGCTTCAGCGCGGCGTCCCTGTCCGGGGCGCCGATGTCGATATACATTTCATCTATTGCGGGGGATTTCTTTTCCTCCTCGGCGGATACAAGGTGTATTGCGCGCACGCCGATAATTCCGGGCAGGGCTTTTTCACCGATAAACACCTTTTTGCCCAGAAGCACTCGCCTGTCAATGCCACCCACGGCGGAGAATTTCAGGTAACCTTCATCGGTGATATGGGTGATGATAAGACCCACTTCGTCCATATGGGCGGCAAGCATGATTTTGCCTGCATCTTTTGCGCCCTTTTTGAAAACCAGAACATTGCCCATGGCATCGGTGTCGATTTTGTCAGCATAGGGCATCACGCGGGTAAGGATATAGTCACGGACTGCATCCTCGCTGCCGGACACTCCGTTTAAGGCACAGAGAGTTTTTACGGTTTCAATCATATCACTGCTCTCCTTTCAGCGCCTTTACGAATTTTACGATAAGCTCCACGGTCTTTTCGCCGTCGGAAAGCTGCATGGTTTCAAAGGGGGTGTGCATGTACTTTATGGGAATGGACACAAGTGCCGTTGCCACACCGCCCCGGCTTACCTGCATTACCCATGCATTGGTACCGGTATTGCCGCCCATGACCTCTATCTGGTGGGGCATTTCGGCTTCCTTTGCCAGCTTTATCATAAGGTCGGAGAACTTTTTGGTCATATTGGGACCCACACCGATGGCAGGACCTTCGCCGCCCTTCATGGTTTTCCCGGGCTTTGAATCGGGGGTGTGGGCATGGGTCACATCCACCGCGAGGCACCAGTCGGGGTCAACGGAAAACACGCCTGTTTTGGCTCCGCGCATACCAAGTTCCTCCTGAGTGGAGGCCATAAGATAAAGGTCAAAGTCAAGTTTTTCGTCCTTCAGCGCGTCGGCGGCACAAATAATGGCCGCAAGGCAGGCGCGGTCATCAAGAGCCTTGGAACAAATTCTGTCCTCGCCGAGCACGGTCTGTCCTCCCCCCTCAAGAATGGCAGCGGTGCCAAGGGGAATAAGCTTTTCCGCCTGCTCCTGAGAAAGGCCGGTATCGATATAGGTATCCTGAATTTTTACAGTGTTTTTCTGGTCCTCTTCGGAAAGAACATGAGGAGGCATAGTGCACACTATACCGTGTATTTCGGGCTGGGTAAGAAAAGTGACCTCAGAACCGGGCAGGATACGGGAGTCCACTCCGCCAATAGGCGAAACTTTCACAAATCCGTCCTCAATCGCGGTGACAAGCAGGCCAATCTCGTCCAGATGGGCGTCAAGGAGCAGTTTTTTGGCGTTTTCCTTTCCGCAGCGGCGCACACCGATAACATTGCCCATGGCGTCAATCCAGGCCTCGCCCAGAACAGTTTTAAAAATCTCTTTTACCCGCTCGCCGGCGGCGGCCTCAAATCCCGAGGGCGCTTTCATGGAGCAAAGCTCTATCACAAGTTCCTTATAGTTCATTTACTATCTCCTTGAAATATTTTCCCCGCTGGTCGAAATTTTTAAAATGGTCAAAGGAGGTGCATGCCGGGGACAAAAGCACGGTTTCACCGCTTTTGGCTCCCTTTGCGGCGGCGATAACGGCGGTTTTGAAGTCCGGCTCCATTATTATCTCCGGACATCCGGGCCAATCTTTAACGGCATTTTTAATATTTTCAGCGGCAAAGCCGGTAAGCACAAGCAGATTGACTTTCTCGGCAATAATGGGCGCAAGGGAGTCAAAGGGCACACCCTTATCCTTGCCGCCGGCAATCAGAACAAGTTCCTTGCCGTAACAGCTCAGCGCCGCGGCGGTACGGGTGGGGCTGGAGGCGATGGAGTCGTTTACAAAGCGCACACCGTCCTTTTCCCGGACAAATTCAAGCCGGTGCTCCACCCCTCCGAAGCTTTCGGCAACCTCAGCCGCCTGTTCGGCGGTAACGTAGTCGCAAACCGCGCAGTAGGCGGTCATAAAGTTATACACGTTGTGGAAACCCGGGATTTTGATTTTCAGCGTCTCCACCACTTTTTCATCGCCGCGGTAAATCACCCCGTCTTTATACCACACACCTTTTTCGGGACGCTCTTTCGCGCTGAAAAAGCGAAGCTCTCCCGCGGCCTTTTTGCCAAGGTTGCAGCTTGCGCTGTCGTCGGCATTGAGCACAAGGATATCCCCTGCACGCTGGTGGGCAAAAACATTGATTTTCGCGGCGGTGTATTCCTCCATACCGGTGTGCCAGTCCAGATGATTGGGAGTAATATTGGTTATGACGGCGATGTGAGGACTCTGCTTCATGGTCATAAGCTGGAAGGAGCTTAGCTCCACAACGGCGAAGTCATCTTCTCTCATATCCCCCGCCTTGCAAAGCAGCGGCGTACCGATATTTCCGCCAAGATGTACGGTGCGGCCGGCGGCCTTCAAAAACTCGCTTATAAGAGTGGAGGTGGTGGTCTTTCCGTCAGAGCCGGTAACGGCAATTACAGGACATGGACAGACGACGAAAAAGGCCTCCATCTCGCTGGTAAGCTCGGCGCCGCGCTGCACCGCCGCCGCGATTCCGGGGACGTCGGGGCGGATACCTGGGCTGCGGAAAATTACTTCCTCGTCGATATTTTCAAGGTAATTTTCTCCCAGCACAAGCTTTGCTCCCGCGGCTCTGAATTCTTCAGCTCCGACAGGGTTTTCGTTTTTATCTCTGATTGTAACTCTCGCGCCGCACTCAATGAGTCTGCGGGCAAGGGGCAGGTTGCTGACGCCCAGTCCCAGCACCGCCACGCTCTTTCCGGCAAGAGAGGAAAAATAGCTGTTAATATCCATAGTTTGCCTCCTTTGAATATCTTAATTATTATATAACCATTTTTGCCCAAGTACAATATCAATCTTTCGCCCTCAAGCGGATAAGGGCGCTTATTCTGATGCCCTGAAGATACAAAAGGCCGCTGTATATCAATACGCCGAATATCATCGAAAAAAGCACCGCCGGTAAGGCCGGTCCCCGGGCGGAAAAGAAAGCAAACAGGTATTTCACCGCAAAATACGCCGCAGCGGAGGACACAAGGGGCGTTATAAGCCAGCTGCGCCATCGGATTTCAAGGCCGGTCTGGCGGCGGACGCATATCAGATTAAGCGTCATCGTAAGGGCTGTTCCAAACAGCTGTCCGGCAATAAATCCCCGCAGGCCCACGCCGGGAATGGCGGTAAAAAAGTATGTGCAGAAAAGCTGCACCGCATCCCCCAGAATGAAATTCACCGCAGAAAACCGTTGTTTGTCTATGCCGTTGAGAGCCGTACCGGAAATTCCCTGTATTGCCGAAAGTGTTACGCAAATGCTCAAAGGGGCGATATACTGTCCGGCGGCGCTCCTGCCGAAAATCAGTCTGCCAAGTTCCTCTCCCAGAGGTACAAAAACAGCGGCTATCGGCATACTTAACGTGCAAACCACCAGCATGGCCTTCGCAATCTTACGGCGTACCGCCCTCATATCACCCCGTGCCATACTCTCCGACAGCTTCGGCACCATCACAAGACCAAGACCAACTATAAGCACCATTGGCAGAGTCAGCATGGGCATTGTCATTCCGAAAAGCACTCCAAGGGCAGACAGGGCGTCGGCTCTTTCCCAGCCCGCCGCAACCAGCCGTGCAGGGATAAGTATTGAATTTGCGCTGGAAAGAAGATTGCCAAGCACGTTTGTAAGGGCGATGGGCACAGCCACGGAAAATATTTTTCTGCTCAGCCCCTCGGGGAAATGCCCGGTCAGTCTGCCGCGGCTGCGGCGGTAGATAACAAACAGAGTAACCGAACTGAAAATTTCGCAGAAAATCATACCGATGACGATAAGCGCCACCGTATGCCCCGCGTCACGGTCACGAAACACCAGAAGCATGCCGATGACCGCGCTCATTCTGGCCAGCATTTCGATAATTTCGGTTATGGCGGGAGGGATAATGCGCCCCACGCCGTAAAAGTGGTTTTTATAAATATTTTCGATGCCCGTCAGAAGCAGTACCGGCATAAGGCATACAAGAGCAGTTC
Source organism: Oscillospiraceae bacterium (assembly GCA_017439805.1). GTDB lineage: Bacteria > Bacillota > Clostridia > Oscillospirales > Oscillospiraceae > RGIG3171. Next base: position 50,814 of record JAFSIK010000003.1, on the reverse strand, counting down.
GTGTGCGGCTGTCACCGAGTATGGAGGTGGATATTCCGTGGGAAAACAGCACCACCGCCATGGCAAAAACTATGGTTATAACAAGGAAAAACCGCACGCAGCGCCGCACAAGAGCACGCACGGCATCGGTTTTTCCCAGAGCCAGATACTCCGATGAAAGTCTGGACACCGCCACGGTAAAACCTGATACGCAAAAGGCGGTGACCACGGAGTAAACCGGCATTATCATCTGATACAGTCCCAGTTCTTCGGTGGTAATAAGACGGCTGAGAGCCACCCGGTAAATGAATCCCAGAAGCTGGGATATTATATTTGAAACAGTAAGTATTGACGCGCCGTAAAGCAGGCTTCCCCGGTCGATACGCAAAAAAATCCCCCCTCACAGACAGGGTATTCCGTCCGTTTGGGGGAAATTACGCAATAATTTACGGGTGTATGGGCGTTTCGCGCCAGATTGTATATTCGGGTCTGTCCGTCAATAGTGCATAGAGGGACGCGGCACGGGCCCGGTATTGGAACTGCTCAAAAGCGTTTCCGTCAAGCCCTCTGGCGGCGGCAGGCTTTGTTATGACGGGAACGGGACAGGTTTTTGCAATTTGCCGCAAGGCGGCCTGCCCCCTTTCGTTAAATCCCAGCACACGGATATAGCCGCACTCCCCTTCCGGCGCAGCGCCCAGCCATGCGCGCAGAAGCATGCGCCGGATGCCGCTTTCCGGGTAGCGTTTGGATTTCACGGCGGAAATCAGTTCGGATATACTGCCGCACTCAAAGGCCGCCTTTTTCAGCTTCAGATGCAGTCCCTCCGCGGCGTAGGGCAGGCAGGCATATTCTTCATCGGACATGGTACGCAGGCGGTAAAGAAGGCTTTGAGATGCCTTTTCAAAGGCAACGGGGCCGTAACCCTCGGATATTGCGCGGGCATAAATTTCGTATGCTTTGGCAGTAATGCAGGGCGAATATTCTTCGCCGCGGAGAATTTTATCACGAATAGCCGAAGCGGAAAGAATTTCGTCTTGCTCTTCCGGGCTGTCGTGTCCCGCGCCGACACGTTTAACGGCCACAGGGGTTATGGCCGCACCGGAAGAGATAACGGCCTTTACATATTCAACAGCAAGAATGTCATTGGGGTCAGAAAGTATCTTTGCGGCGTCGCCGATGATCCTCTCGGCCGCCTTTTGTCTTGCGGCGGCAAAGGGCAGGCCCTTTTCAAGTTCAGGTTTCAGCACGGTGGTGAATTCATCGCTCAAAAGGCAGCGGGACACTTTTTCCACAGCTTCAACCGAGCCGCTCTCACTGCCGAAGGAAATGAATTCCGCGCCGATATTTTTCAGCACCTCCACCCCGCCCCGGGCAAAGCCCTCGGCGGAGGAAAGGGACGCGGAAAGAGGCAGTTCAAGCACAAGGTCAGCCTTTTCAAGTGCGGCTGCGGCGCGCACTCGGGCAGGAAAAATCGCCGGCTCCCCACGCTGGGTAAAGTCGCCGGACATAACCGCCACTATAGCCGTATCTTCACCAAGAATGGCTTTTGTTGCCTCAATCTGGTGAATATGACCAAAATGGAAAGGATTATATTCACAAATTATTCCCGCCAATTTCATATTTTTCGGCTCCAAATGTTGATTTTTTCGTATTTTGCTATATAATTAAAAGGTATTTCCATGCCCGGGGGGCAAGCCGGGCGTCCGCGCTGATATTGCCGCGGATATTGTATCATATTTATTTGGGAGATGAAACAACAAAATGAAAATCCTGGTAATCAACGCGGGCAGCTCTTCTCTGAAGTATCAGCTCATCGACATGACCAACGAATCCGTAATGGCTAAGGGCCTGTGCGAGCGCATCGGCATCGACGGTCATCTTAAGCACACCCCCGTCGTCGGCGGCAAACCCGTATTCGACGAAGACATCAACCTGCCTACCCATGCTGAGGCTATTGCCGCAGTTATCGACAAGCTGACCAGCGCCGAGTACGGCGTTGTCGCCAGCATGAGCGAGATCAACGCTGTCGGTCACCGTGTTGTTCACGGCGGCGAGAGCTTTGCCTCCTCCGTTCTCATCAACACCGAGGTTATGGCCGCTATCGAGGACTGCGTACCCTTCGCTCCTCTGCATAACCCCGCCAACATCACCGGTATCAACGCCTGCATCGAGGTCATGGGCAAGGATGTTCCTCAGGTTGCCGTATTCGACACCGCTTTCCATCAGACCATGCCCGCCAAGGCTTTCACCTATGCTATCCCCTATGAGTACTACGAAACCGACAAGATCCGCCGCTACGGCTTCCACGGCACCTCTCACCGCTATGTTTCCACCAGAGCTGCCGAGATGCTGGGCAAGCCCATCGAAGAGCTGAAGATGATCTCCTGCCACATGGGCAACGGTTCCTCCATCTGCGCCATCGACGGCGGCAAGAGCGTTGACACCTCCATGGGCTTCACTCCCCTGGTAGGTCTGCCTATGGGCACCCGCTGCGGCCAGATGGACATGGGTGCTGTACAGTTCATCATGAACAAGTACAACCTCTCCATCGACGAGATGCTCAACATCCTCAACAAGAAGTCCGGCGTTCTGGGCGTTTCCGGCGTTTCCTCCGACTTCCGTGATCTGGACAACGCTTCCGAAGACGGCAACGAGCGTGCCGGTCTGGCTCTGGACATCTTCAACTACTGGGTTGCCAAGACCGTAGGCGGCTATGCTGCTGCCATGAACGGCGTCGACGCCATCATCTTCACCGCCGGCATCGGTGAGAACTCCGCTTCCACCCGCGCTGACATCGCCGCTTACTTCACCTACCTGGGCACTGAGCTGGACGCCGAGGCCAACAAGAAGCGCGGCAGCGACAACGTCATCTCCACCGCCGACAGCAAGGTAAAGATGCTCGTTATCCCCACCAACGAAGAGCTGGTTATTGCCCGCGACACTCTGGAAATCATCAGCAAATAAGATTTTAAACATATTAAAAGACCGCGCTTATTCGGGCGCGGTCTTTTTATGTTGAAACGTCGAGTATTATGTGTTAATATATGGGTTTAGATGCAGTAAAAAAGGAGGTGCCGAAATGACACTTGATTCCCTGCGCCCCGGACAGTCCGGCGTTATTGAAACAGTTGGCAAAAATATTCCCGGCGCGGTCAAGCGCAGGCTCATCGACATGGGTCTTACTCCGGGCACCGAAATCAAAATAAGAAAAGTCGCTCCCTTTGGCGACCCTATAGAGGTCAACCTGCGAGGATACGAACTGTCGCTGCGAAAGGACGATGCTGCGAAAATAACCATCATCCCCCCTTCACAGTATAAAAAAGCCGCAAAATCCGCTCCCACTCACGGCCACACTCACCGTCTTGATGAGGAAACCCTGAAGCGTATGCAGGCAAACCACCTGCATGAACTGGACGAGCATTTTATTGCCGCGGAAGGCCACGGTCAGGCCATGAAAATCGCACTTGTAGGCAATCCCAACAGCGGCAAAACCACCCTTTTCAACGCCCTTACCGGCGCAAATCAGTACGTGGGCAACTGGCCCGGCGTTACTGTTGAGAAAAAGGAAGGCGTCGCACAGCTCGGCAACAGCAAGATCACCATCGTGGATCTTCCGGGAATATATTCCCTTTCTCCCTATTCCATCGAGGAAATCGTTTCCCGTGATTTTATTTTAAAGGAAAAACCCGATGCAATTATAAATATCATCGACGCCAGCAATATTGAGCGCAATCTGTACCTGACCACCCAGCTGCTGGAGCTGGAGCGCCCCATGGTACTGGCGCTGAACTTCATGGACGAGGTTGAAAAGCGCGGTGATGTAATAGATGCGGAGCATCTGAGCAAGGATCTGGGCGTGCCTGTTATACCCATTTCTGCCAGAGAGGGAAAGAACATCGGCGATCTGCTCCACGCCGCTCACAGACAGATGCATATCGGCTTTACTCTTGAGCCGGATGATCTTTACGATGACCTTACTCACGAGATTCACCACATGGTTGGCGAGATCATTCACGACAGCGCCTACGCCGCCGGTATCCCCGCGCACTGGGCCAGCATCAAGCTGGTCGAAGGTGATGCTCTGGTGCTTAAAGCACTTGAACTGAGCGAAAGCACAAAGACCCATGTGGAAGATATAATCACACAGTATGAAAGCAGCACCTCTTTGGGTGACCGCGAAACTCTTATTGCCGACAGTCGCTATGCTTTTATTGAAAAGGTCATCGGTGAGTCGGTAAAAAAGGCAAAACCCAAAGAAACCGTTTCCGACAAAATCGACCGCATCGCCACCCACCGGATAATCGCAGTGCCCCTTTTTATAATCATAATGCTGATAATTTTCCTTTTAACCTTCGGGCCGCCGGGAAATTATCTGACCGGTCTGGTGGATACGCTTATTAACGGCATTTTCCTCGACTGGATATCCCGTCTTCTGGCTTCGCTGGTGCTTCCGGAATGGCTGATCAGCCTTATCACCGACGGCATTATCGCCGGCGTGGGTGGTGTTCTTGTCTTTCTGCCTCAGATCGCGCTGCTGTTTTTCTTCCTCGGTCTTCTGGAGGACAGCGGTTATATGGCAAGAGCCGCCTTTATTATGGACAGACTGCTTCAGCGCTTCGGTCTGAGCGGAAAAGCGTTCATCCCCATGATAATGGGATTTGGTTGCACCGTTCCCGCAATTATGGGAGCGCGCACCATGGAAAACGAAAAAGACCGCAAAATGACCATGCTTCTGGTGCCTTTTATGAGCTGCTCGGCAAGAATGCCCGTTTACGCCCTCTTTGCCGCAGCATTTTTCGCCGGACACAAGGGACTGCTGGTGTTCGGGCTGTACATACTGGGCATGGTTATGGCCATAATTTCCGGATTTATTTTCAAAAAGACCCTGTTTAAAGAGGTCGCCGCTCCCTTTATTATGGAGTTGCCTCCCTACCGTATGCCGGTGCTGAAAAACACACTTAAGCATATGTGGCTGAAGGTCAAGGATTTTCTGTCCCGCGCCGGCACCATCATATTGCTCATGAGCATTGTACTGTGGTTTTTACAGAGTTTCAATTTCCGGCTGGAAATGGTCACCGACAGCGCTCAGAGCATAATCGGTATTGTGGCCAGCTTCATCGCTCCCATTTTCAAGCCCCTTGGCTTCGGCACATGGCAGGCAGCGGTTGCGCTTATCAGCGGCATAATCGCTAAGGAATCCGTAGTATCCTCCCTTGCGGTACTGTACGGTTTTTCCACACTGGACGGCGGAGCGGTTATCGCGGCTTCCCTCTCCGGTTCCTTCCCCGGCAATCTTAACGCACTGTCCTTCCTTATCTTTATTCTGCTTTACGTTCCCTGCGTTGCGTCGATTTCCACCATGCGCCGGGAAATGAACAGCGGAAAATGGACTCTTTTCAGCGTATGCTGGCAGCTGGCAGTGGCCTACGTCATATCACTGCTGGTATTCCAGATCGGCAGTCTGTTTATTTAAAAAATTAAAAAGACGGAGCATAAAAGCTCCGTCTTTTTAATTTAGTGTTTTATCTCTTCTTCACTCTGAGCGGCCGCCTCGGCCTTTGCCTTTTTCTTGGCTTCCTTGGAGGCCTTGTTAGCCTGTTTTTTCAGGTACTTGATGTCCTCTTCGGTGAGAACGATCTCCTCAAGGTTTTTAAAGTTGGTGTAGAAACCGTCGCCGCGCAGGGCCAGAGAGGCCTTGAAGCGTTCTTCGTCCTGAGAACCGAAGCAAACGGGAGCAAAAAAGCATACGGCGTTGTGCTTTTCGCCATGCTCAAGAATAAGCTGCTTTACCTCGGGAATGAGATAAGGCTCACGGGGAGCAATTGCTGCCTTGACGATGATGAACCACAGCACGCCGTCCTCCACTTGAACGATAAAGTTGGGATATTCGCCGGGTTCGCTGGTTTCAAATACCTTTTCGTAGTTGTTTTCCTCAATGATATACTTTTCAACAATGTCCATTGCAAAGTTGAGAAGTTCATCAGAGGTCATAATGTCGCTTTCATTATACTCGGGGATGCCTTTGCCCCAATCTCTGTCAAGCTTTCCCATAAAACTCTCCATTCTGCGCCGTCCGCGGCGCGCAGATTAAATCTCCCGGCGGCCTTCCAGCGCGCGCATGAGGGTCACCTCGTCCGCATATTCAAGCTGGCTGCCCACAGGTATGCCGTAGGCAAGACGGGTAACCTTTACACCCAGAGGGCGAATGAGGCGGGATATGTACATTGCGGTGGCCTCGCCCTCGGTGTCGGGGTTGGTGGCCATTATTATTTCGGTCACAGTGCCGTCGGAAAGGCGCCCAAGAAGTTCCTTTACGCGGATATCGTCGGGTCCCACGTGATTTATGGGGGAAATTACGCCGTGGAGCACGTGGTAAAGACCTTTGTACTCGCGGGCGCGCTCCATGGCAGCCACATCACGGGGCTCAGTGACGACGCAGATAACGTTCTGGTCGCGGCCCGGGTCAGAGCAGATGGAGCAAACCTCCATGTCCGTAAGGTTCTGGCATTTTTCGCAGCACTTCACGGTGTGCTTTGCGTCCAGAATTGCCTGTGCGAAGGCCTCCGCCTGAGCGTCGTTCATGCCAAGAACATGGAAAGCCATACGCTGGGCTGATTTGAAGCCAACGCCGGGCAGTTTATTGAACTGTTCCGTGAGCCGCTCCACGGCGGCGGGAAAAGATCTCAATTAAAACATACCTCCAAGGTTCAGTCCGCCGGTGAGCTTGCTCATGCTCTTTGCGCTGTCCTCCTCGGCTGCGGCAAGAGCTGCGTTAACAGCGGCCACTACCAGGTCTTCCAGCATTTCAATATCATCGGGATCAACAGCGTCAGGCTCAATGCTGATGGAAGTTACGGTGCGCTTGCCGCTGACAACGGCAGTCACCATTCCGCCGCCGCTGGTAGCGGTATATTCCTTCTCTTCCATTTCCTGCTGCATTTTCAGCATATCCTGCTGCATTTTCTGGGCCTGCTTGATCATATTCATGTTCATGCCGCCAGTGGGCATACCTCCGCGGTATCCTCCCTTTGCCATATCACAAATCTCCTTTTCAGAATATTTTTACTTTGTTGGGGTTTTCCCTGCCGAACCGCATCAGCTCTTCAAGTCCGTCCGTGCCCTTTGAGGCTCCGGGCAGATTTATTTCCACCGGCATACCGGCGGCCTGTTTGAGCGTTTCAACGATTCGCGGGTCATTGAGGGTTGTGAGATTGAATTCGGAATCCACCTCGATGACGAGCTTGCCCGATACAAAGCGGGGCTTTGCAAGGGCGGGGTTGGATAGGGTAAAATACTCGGCTATGCCAAGTCTGGACTCTACTTTTTCAAGGATTGCATCCCAATCCGCCGAGGGTATATCCGGCTCGGCGGGAGGCGGGGCCGGTCTTGCCGCAAGGTCAGGCTCTGCCGGCGTTTTAATTGAAGGCGGCTGATCCCAGGGGGCCTTTTCTTTAGTTACGGAGGCCGGTTTTTCCACGGGTTTTGCAGCGATATCCGGTGCGCCGACCGTCTTTTTTATCGCCGGAGGCTCGTCCCAGGGGGCCGCGGATGCGGCTGTGGAAGCCTTACCGGCGGGACGCTCCTCCCTGCGGGGCGCGGGAGTTGCCTCTTCTTCCTCCCTGCAGAGCATTGCAAGGTAAAGTTCGCCGTCAACACGGCGGTTGGCACTCTGCTGCAGGGCACGGCGGGCGGCCTGCAGAGTGAGAACAATCTTTTCAGCCCGGGCATCGGAAATGCTGCGGGCAATTTCGGAAATGGTTTTTCTCACCGTGGGAGAGGATATGGCTCCGGAATTTTTCGGCGCTTTTTTCATTATGAGAAGGTCGCGGCAAAGAACCAGAAGCTCGTCAAAAATGGTGACGGCCTCCTTGCCGGACATATACAGGCTGTTAAAGCTGTCAAGAACCGCGGCGCCGTCTTTTTCGGCAACGGCGTAAAGCAGCCGGGCGCTCTCACTCTGAGCGGGAATGCCGGCGAATTCGGCAACGGTGTCCTCGTTAAGCTCACCCTCTGCGCCGGAGCACTGGTCCAGCAGGGACAGTGCATCACGCAGGGAGCCGTCCGCCATACGGGCTACAAGAGCCGCTCCGTCATCGGTAAGAGGAATACCTTCGGCGGAGGCAATCTGATTGAGCCTGCCCTTGAGAGTCTCCGCGCCGATACGGCGGAAGGCAAATTTCTGACAGCGGGAGAGTATGGTCGCGGGAACCTTATGCTGCTCGGTGGTTGCCAGAATGAACATCAGGTGTTCGGGCGGTTCCTCCAGAGTTTTAAGCAGAGCGTTGAAAGCGGAGTTGGACAGCATGTGCACCTCGTCGATTATATACACACGCTTTTTGGCGTAAGCCGGGGTATAAACCGTTTCCTCCAGCACAGCGCGGATGTCGTCAACCTTGCTGTTGGAGGCGGCGTCAAATTCCAAAACGTCCAGAATCGAGCCGTTTTCAATGCCCACACAGGCGGGGCATTTGTTGCAGGGACTGCCGTTTACGGGGTTTTCGCAGTTGGCGGCACGGGAGAGTATTTTAGCGCAGGTGGTTTTGCCGGTGCCGCGGGTTCCGGTGAAAAGATAGGCATGGGAAAGCCTGCCTCTGTCTACCTGAGATTTCAGGATGGAGGTTATGTGTTCCTGTCCCACGACCTCATCAAAGGTGCGGGGACGCCATTTTCTGTAAAGAGCCTGGTACATAAAACAGCCTCCTTTTCACGTCGGATAGATAGAGTTCGGGCGCTGGACAGCCCGCGCACCTGCCTTTGAATACACGATATGCCCGTTACCGGCGCAGCCGGCTCAGGGACGGCTGTCCCGCGGCACACGAAGGGTTCCGCTTAATGCTGCTCGGTTCCCCGCCTGACATGGTTCACGGATCTTCGTTGCGCAGGACCGACCCATCATCACTACTTACGCCGGTCAGACAACACACCGGGTACCCGGGGGCAGGAATTAGCCCCTGCTGTAGCGGATTGCAGGTATAGGGCACCGCTGGCTCCCCGGTTAGCGCGGGCTGTCCAACGCCCGATTAACTCTGAATAATGATTATACAATATTTTATACGTTTTGAAAAGGGGTTTTTGATTTTTTATGGTTATGAAAAGCCCGGACGCCTTCAGGCGTCCGGGCGGGTGTTGCCATGACATTATGTCACTTGCAGCTCTGGCTGCCCTTTTTGTTCTGGGACTGGGTGCTGGGGGTCATGGTGGAGGGTACGCTCTTTACCTTGCGGTTGGAAGCGGAATTGGAATTGCTGTTGGAGTTGCTGTTCTGATTCTTGTTGTCGGCCATTTTTGTCACCTCCCAAAGTGTGGCTTTGGAAGTATTTTTGGCAGTTATAAAAACTTTTATACAACCGGCGCAAAAAATGCCCCGTCCTGCAAAAGACGGGGCATTTTTCAATACAATTCACGCAGAATCAGATCCGTGGCGCCGGGATTGAGACCCAGCTCCACACGCTTTACCTTGCTGTTTTTGGCAATCTCACGGCGGACCAGGTCGCGCAGCTCCGTGCCGGAGTTATAGCCGTGTATCACCCTTATCCTGTAAACCGCGGGGCCGGCGGAGCGTATTTTCCCTTCGATAAATACCTTCGCCTGCCTTTTGGTCATACGGTGGACATCAATCTCTAAAATTCCCGGCTGGCTCATCATTTCAGATAATTCATCAGAATGGTGGCCACCTGTGCGCGGTTGGCGCTGCCCTTGGGATTGAGGCTACCGTCCATACCGCCAATGTACTTGTTGTGGCAGGCCCAGTTCATGGCATCCACGGCCCAGTCAGACACATTGGCCGCATCGGGGAATGCGCCTATCGACTGGGTAAAGGTCTGGGCGCCCTTGGTGCGCAGGGTAAAGTTGTAGAGGATAACCGCAAGCTGTTCGCGGGTAAGAACGTCATTGGGGCCGAATTTGCCCTCGCCGTAGCCGCCCACGATACCCTTGCTTACCGCCCAGTTTACATAGCCTTCGTAATAGGCATCAGCGGGCACATCTGTGAACGTATAGGCCACGTTTACAAGGTCTTCGCGTATATAACCGGAGTGGTCACCGGATTTCACGGCGTACCATTCATTTATCTTGCCAACACATTCCAGCTCGGCGCCGCGCTTGACGGTGGTGACCAGGTCGTGGCTGGTGCCGGGTCCCTTGCGGATGATTGCCTCGCCCACAGCTACGGTGCAGGAGTCAACGGGTGGCGCGTATGCCTCGGGGTCAATCCCCTCCAGACGGCCCAGAACGGTTACGAACATTCCGCGGGTCATGGGAGCATTGGGAGAAAATTCAGTGTCACTGGTACCGGAGAACAGACCTTTTTCGCTGGCAAAATTTACAGCGTCATAATACCAGTCGTCCTTGGCAACGTCGGAATAGGACTTGGTAACGGTGACGGGGATTTCCTTTCTTGCATTGCCGCAAAGTACCATTATGGTACCGCTGCCACGCTGGTCTGCGGCGGTAAATGTGCCGTTTTCGCTGATTGAGCCGATATTTCCGCTGATGTAATATTCAAAGCTTGCGTTTTCCGCTCCCTTGACCGCTTTGCCGAAATGGGTGGCAGAAGCGGAAAGCTTCACCACATCACCGCTGGTAACGCTAAGGGAGGCTACGTCTTTCTGGCTGTCGGTGTTTATGGTGATTGCCTGGGGAGATTTCACAACGTTAATGCTGCCTACGCCCCGCAGGCCGCTTTTGGAAACGGCGGTAACGGTGCCGCTGGCGGCAGTATTGGCAGCGGTAAATTTAAGGCCGCTGAGGGAACCGATGTTGCCGGTAAGGAAGTAGGAAACATCCTCGTTGAGGGCAACAGGCTTATAGCCTCTGTCGGTTGCGGTCACGCCGGAGAGAGTGGCAGTACCGCCGGCCATGATACAAATGTCCTCTTCTACGAAACGCAGTCTGGCGGGCACTCCGTCAGGCGCATAAACGGCTGTAAGGAGAATATAGGTGGAGCAGGTGCGCTGGGTACCGTTGGAGGGTTTGTTTTCAAGAACAAAATTGCCGGTGGCAGTATCCATTACACCTATCGCGGTGGAGCCGCCGCCGTCAAGGTTGATGGCGGTGACGCAGCCCTGTGCTATCATTTCCTGGGCAAGCTGTTTGAGGGTCAAGCCGGTGCTATATCCGTTCTGTCTGCCGTCCACGCAATAGAACACAATACTGCCGTCGCTTTTGACGCCCATGGCGGTACGGGGAGCCGCGGTGGTGGAAATAGTGGTGTCCCACAGGCTTTCAGTGGTAACGAAGCCGCCGCTGACAATGACGTCTCCGCCGCCGGTGGTATACCAGGCAGTTTTAAGCTCGTTGCTGGTACTGGAAACGCCGATGGCAACCTTATCACCCACTGAAAATCCGTTTAAAACCGCCGCGCCGCTCCAGGCGGAATCCACGCTGAGGACCATGCGGCCTTCCTTGAGTTCAACTGCATCCGCGCCGGATACCACGGACTCTACGGTTGCAGTAACCCCGCCGCCGACGGTCATGGCGCCGGTATCAACTTTAAGCACCACATTCACGCCGTCGGTGGTGGTACGGGTGGTGGTGGAAAACTCACTGTCAAAAAGATACACTCCGCCGCTCTGGCGCAGGTGGTTAAAGGCCAGAACATCAATAGTGGCGGTGTTGCCCCAGCTCTGGGAAGCCACAGTCATATTTTTTACGGTAATATCAATATCTGCGGTGGTGATAAATCCGCCGCCTGCGGCATAGAAGCCCGCTACAGTGGACTGACCGCCGTAGGCACGCAGCTTGCCTTCCGTAATAAGGATACCCATGGGAATGCCGCTGGTGGTGGAGAAAAAGTCGGCGTTTACGGCCGCGATAACCTTATTGCCGGTTTTTTCCCAGTCGGTGGCGGCGCCGGAGATGCTCTGACCGCCATATACCGCACTGCCGTAGGTAACAACAGGCATTATATCCCCGCCGGGAGTATAATTAAGTACAAATGCCTGCTGAGGGTCGGAGGATGCGGTGAAGCCTTTCTCGGTGTATGTAAGGTAGTTTGAAATGTACTCCGTTCCGGTGGAAACGTCATCGGCGGCAAAGGTAAAGGGTGCTGCCGTAAGCACTATCAGCAATGCCAGAACGATGACGGTGGAGAGTTTGATTATTTTCTTCATGGCGTCCTCCTTTGGGTGTGTTTTTATGTGTATTTATGACAGGATTATACCATCTTTGACGCACGCTTTCAACGAATGTTCCGACATTGTGAAAATTTGTTATTTATCGTCACCAAAAGGATTTTTTATTGGAAAATACTATTGACTTTGGAATTTTTAAATGTTATACTGTCAAGGCCGCTTTGAATGGGCTTTGTATAAAGTGACGGTTTTTCGTCCGCCCACGACAGCGAGTCTTACAAAATGAGGAGTTACAAAATGTACGCAGTTATCAAGACCGGCGGCAAGCAGTACAGCGTCAAGGAAGGCGACATCGTCTTCATCGAGAAGCTGGACGTAGAGGCCGGCGAAAAGGTCACCTTTGACGAAGTTATCGCTGTTATCGACGGCGAAAATTCCACCTTCGGCGCTCCCACCGTCAGCGGCGCTTCCGTTGAGGCCACCGTTGTTAAGTCCGGTAAGGGCAAGAAGATCATCGTCTACAAGTACATCCCCAAGAAGGGCTACAGCAAGAAGCAGGGCCACAGACAGCCCTACACTAAGGTTCAGATCGAAAAGATCTCCGTCTAAGTTAGGAGGGTATTATAAATGGCACATAAAAAAGGTGTTGGCTCTACCAAAAACGGTCGCGACAGCGAAAGTAAAAGACTTGGCGTCAAGCGCGCTGATGGTCAGTTCGTTCTCGCCGGCAACATCATCGTAACCCAGCGCGGTACCTCCATCCATCCCGGTACCAACGTTAAGAGAGCTCATAACGACTCCCTGTTCGCAGTTAAGGACGGCGTCGTTCGTTTCGAGCGCATGGGCAAGGACAGAAAGAAAGTTTCTGTTTACGAAGTTACCGAATAATCCGAAAACAGGTCGGGCGCATTTTTGATGCGCCCGATTTTTTGTGAGGTACTGAAATGTTTGTTGATAAAGCTACCATTACCGTCAAGGCCGGCAAGGGCGGCGACGGCTGCGTATCCTTCCACCGTGAAAAGTATGTGGCCGCCGGCGGTCCCGACGGCGGTGACGGCGGTCGCGGCGGAGATATTATCCTTCGCACCGATAACAATATGTCCACTCTTATGGACTTCCGCTACAAAAGAAAATATCAGGCCGGCGACGGAGCCAACGGCGCAAGCAAGCGCTTTTTCGGCAAGGACGGTCAGGATCTGATAATCAAGGTTCCCGTGGGCACCGTGGTACGCGATCCCGAGACCGGCACCATAATCAAGGATATGTCCGACGGCGAACCCTTCGTTCTGGCAAAGGGCGGCAGAGGCGGCTGGGGCAACAAGCATTTTGCCACCCCCACCCGTCAGGTACCCAGATTTGCAAAACCCGGTCTGCCCGGTGAGAGCCGCCAGGTAATTCTGGAGCTTAAACTTCTGGCCGACGTGGGTCTGGTCGGCTTCCCCAACGTGGGCAAGTCCACCCTGCTGGCCGCCGCCAGCAACGCCCGTCCCAAAATCGCCAACTATCACTTCACCACCCTGTTCCCCAATCTGGGCGTTGTTTACGCTCAGGAGGGCGCTTCCTTCGTAATGGCGGACATTCCCGGCATTATCGAAGGCGCCAGCGAAGGCGCAGGCCTGGGTCACGATTTCCTGCGTCACATTGACCGCTGCCGCCTGCTGGTGCATATGGTGGACGTTTCCGGCTGTGAGGGCCGCGATCCCGTTGAGGATTTCAAAGCCATCAACGCAGAGCTTGCAGGATATTCCAGGGAGCTGTCCACGCGTCCCCAGATCGTTGTAGGCAACAAGGGCGACATAGCCTATGACCGCGAGGCCCCAGATGCGCTGAAAGCGCTGGCGGAGGATATGGGTTATGAGTATATGGAAATTTCCGCCGCCACCGGCGATAATGTCCGTGCGCTCATTATGAAGATTTACGAAAAGCTCACAAAACTTCCTCCCATTACCGTTTACGAGGCCGATTACGTTGCTCCCCTGCCCACCGGCGGCAAGGCGGAGGACGTTCGCATTGAGGTTGATGACGACACTTACATTCTCTCCGGTGGCTGGCTGGAGCATCTTGTGGCAAGCACCAACTTCGGAGACCACGAATCTCTTATGCATTTCGACAAGCAGCTTCGCGAAAGCGGTATTTTCAAGCGTCTTGAAGAGATGGGCATTAAGGATGGCGACACCGTCAGCATCTATAATCTGGAATTTGAATATCTGCACTAAAAAAGAAACCCCCGACAAAAGTCGGGGGTTTAATTTTCTTCTTATTTCTTTTCCTTTTCAAATGCCACGCCAACAACGTTTACGTTTACGGATTTTACCGCAATGCCGGTAACGGTGGTTATTTTATTTTCGATGTTTTCCTGAACTGCGGCGGAAACGGTTTTCAGCTGGCAGCCATAGGCCAGGGTAATGCTGATGTCTATTTTGATTCCGTCGGGGGAGCAATCGGCCTTGACGTAGCGGGAAAGATTTTTGCGTACCTTGTTGTCATCGCCCACAGCAGGTTCCTTAACACCCTCAACTTCGGCGGCAGCCGCAGCGGCGAGAGTAATGATAACTTCCTCGGAAATATTGATGGATCCGGTGTCCATTGTTTTTACGATGTAACCCTTGGTGTCGGCCATGGTTTTTGCCTCCTTAGTGTGGTTATACGGGCCGCGACGGCGGCGATTGTTTCTGATTGATCTCATATATTATACCACACTCCGAAATGCTTTACAACCTTCACTTGATTTCAATTACAACGATGTCCTCAAGGCCGCAGCCGGTCTCGCTGACCACGATGTCTGAGATTTTGGCTACCTGGTCGCTCTGAAGCCCCGTCTCCCCTGCGGGCACCATTATGTTTATCCCGTTTTCGCTGATGGTGGCCACGCAGTCGGCGAAACCTTTTGCAATAATGAGGGTCTCGATATTGCTCTCCTGAAGGGTGCGGTTTGCTATTTCCTCCATGCGCGCCGCCGTGTCGGCAGTGTCGGTATCCATGGCGGAGGCCTCCGCAAGAAGGCTCAGGGCTGCGTCGCGGCTCTCCTGCTTGTCAAGGCGGGCCTGAGCAAAATATTCTGCATTTACAACCACCGCCTCCTGTTCGGCAGCAGCTTCACTCTCCTGCTCGGCAAGTGCCTCCTGCATCTGCTGGTCCATGGCTTCGTCCGCCGCTGCTGCATCGTTTCGCTCGGCCGACCAGTTAAGATACACCGCCGCGCACACAAAAACCAGCACCGTCAGCAAAACCGCATTCCTCTTCCACGCTTTCATAACTTCGTCCTCCCTAATCTCGTTTCATTTTGGTTACCGTTATTTTGTCCGTGCCAAGGCCCGTGAGCCTTGACACCGCGTTTAAAACCTCGCTCTTTACCCACAGGTCGTCTCCGCCCTGGCATATGACCAGTGCCCCCTGATATTTGGGATATATTTTTTCAAGTACAACTACCTCTTCGCCGTTTTCTCCGTTTATCACCACGGTAGTGACGTTCAGGCTCTCATTGGTTTCCTCTCCCCGGGAATACTCCGCCTGTGTATCGGAGGCCACCACGCTCTCCCAGTCGCTTTTAAGGGTAAGTATCACCGTCGCCTTCCCTGCCCCGTCAATTTTGGATATGGCGTTTTCCAGTTTTCGCTCTGTTTCCTCCAAATCATATGTGGCCACCTCCTTGGCTGCGGTGGTATGGCGGTCAGACTTTTCGCCTGTGGGCAGGCACAGCAGTATGACCCCCGCCAGCACGGCAATCAGCAGGTATTTATATTTTTTTAAAAAATCCGGCGCTTTTACCTTTTCAAAAACATTCTTCAGCTGCATATCTGGCTGTCCTTTCCAATGCCCAGGTCCTGCTCAATTACGGCAGACAGCGCAGGCGTAAGCTGACCGCTCAGATAAACTTTCACCGGCACCGAAACACCGCCCTCAAGGGTCTGAAATTCAAATCCCTGAACACGTATATCGGCTCCAAGGCTGTCCGCTTTGTCCAATATATATGTCCTAAGTTCCTGCTCTATGATTTCCGTCATCATTTCTTCACCGGCAAAATTAAAGGCCGCGCTTTCTTCCATTTCCACCATAAATTCTTCCGTCAGACGGCCCACATCCTCTCCGGTCAGCCTTTTTACAGGACTGATTACCGCCAGCATCAGCACAAGTCCCAAAACCAGCGAGGACGCTTTTTTTACATTACCCTCAGGTATCAGCGCCGTAGCAATGGCGGCAAGGGTTGCCGCTGCGGTTACTGTGATTATCCAGTTTCTTAAAAACTCCGCCATCAGGCCACCATCCTTATGCCGCTGATTATGGACACAAACAGCATCAGCGCCGTGGCGCCAACCATACCAATTATCATTGCAAAGGCTCCGGAAATGCTGTCTATAAGAGCAACCACCCGGTCATCGGCCACAGCGCCGCAAATCGCAGCGGTGAGTTTGTAGACGAGGTATTTTATTCCCAGTCCGATAAAAGGCCCAAGGCACATTGCCAGAACCGCCAGAAGTCCGAACACACCCACGGAGTTTTTCAGTATTCCAGCTCCCGCAACCACGGTTTCCGCCGCGTCGGAGATTATTCCTCCCAACACCGGCACAAGGGTGGATATGGTCAGCTTTGCCGCCTTTACAGACACAGCATCCGCAGAACCGCTGACAGCGCCGGAGATGGAAAGATAGCCAATGTAAATAAAAATCAAAACCGTAAGGGATATGGTTATGGCCTGTTTTATGAGTTTGGCCATGCGCCCAAGAACTTTCCCTCCAATTGCCGCGTTTGCAACACAGCAGGCTATGTAGGCGTAGGTCAGCGGAAGTGCGTAGTTTTTTATGACGGTCATGAGAAGCTGGGAAAAGGCCATGGTGGCGGCGTACAGTACCGCAGCAGAGGCCGGTTTTCCCGCTGCCGCCGCCGAAGACCCCAGCACCGGCAGCATTATGCGTGAAAAATCCGTCATATTTTCAATGGTATCGGTGGCAGTGGCTATCATTGAGCCGGTTTCCGACACGGATATGAGCGCCGCCGACAACACCACCGCCAGATTTACAGCCGCAGTATTGCCCTCCGGAGATATGCTTCCTCCCACGCCGCCCAGAATCACAACAGCAAGAAGCAGCACAGCGGTCTTTGCACCGCTTTTTATATGGTTTCCGATATTTTCAGCGGCGTCCTGTACCACAGTTTTCAGCCCCGATTGCAGGTCTGCCCCAGTGGGCTCAATTTCCTGCATAATATGTCGGGTCTCATTGGGCAGAGCATTTTTCAGCTGCCCCGCCTGTTTTTCAAGGTCGGCGCCGGCGGTGACTGTGCAGAAGGTCAGCGCAAAAAAGGCGCACAGCATAATTTTAAATATCTTCACAGTATGTCCCTCACCATATCAACCACCGCTCGCATAAGAGGTATCGCCACCGCTATTGCACCGGCTGCTCCGGCAAATTCGGTCAGAGTGGCTATCGCCCCCTCCCCCGCGTCACGGCAGACCTGCGAGCAGAGTTTTGTCACAATCCCGATTCCCACGGTTTTCAGCACCGGCGACAGTATCTCACGGGACATTCCGGCAAGGCTTGAAAGTTCCCCCATAAAGTCCACGGCGGTTTTCAGCATGTCCGCGCAGAGCAAAAAAATTATCATCGCCGCGGCTATGGAAATAAGAAGCCCCATAGATTTTTCGTGCTTTTTTACCAGCAGGGCCATCAGCGCGGCGGTTACCGCCAGAGCTGATACGGAAAATATGCTATCCATCAGAAATCAAAAAGCCGCTTTACAAGGTCAAAGAGATTGCTTATCTCCTGCAAAAGCATCACCAGCACCACTATAAGACCCGCCAGTGTGGTCAACATCGCCTGCTCTTCCCTGCCGCTTCGTACCAGCAGCAGATTCAAAACCGCCACCAGTATGCCGATAGCCGCGATTTTAAAGATAAGGTCAACTTCCATTTGACTCCCCTCCGTCTTTTGTGGTCTTGTCCAAATTTATGTTTGGGAGCCAGCGTATATGAACAAAAAATCCCCCGAAGTTTCCTTCGGGGGATTTCGTATGTGTTATGAAAGGATGGCTTTGTCTGACAGCATCGCGCCGCCGGACGCCACAGAGAAACGGGCCAGAAGATCCTCTACGGTTAGTTTCTGCTTTTCTTCGCCGGCTATGTCCAGAACGATTTTGCCCTCGTTCATCATAATAAGCCTGTCGCCGTATTCAATGGCGTCTTTCATATTGTGGGTTATCATAAGGGTTGTAAGTCTGTCGCGGTTTACCAGAGTGCGGGTGGTCTCCATAACTTTTGCCGCAGTTTTTGGGTCAAGGGCGGCTGTGTGCTCGTCCAGAAGCAGCAGTTTGGGCTTTTGCAGGGTTGCCATAAGCAGAGTAAGAGCCTGACGCTGTCCGCCGGAAAGGAGACCTACTTTAGAGGTCATACGGTTTTCAAGGCCAAGATCAAGGGTGCGAAGCAGTTCCCGGTATTCCTCCCGTTCAGCCTTGGTTATGCCCGCACGGAAGCCTCTTTTTTTGCCTCTGCGGGCTGCCAGAGCCAGATTTTCCTCTATCTGCATGGTGGCGGCGGTACCCATCATAGGGTCCTGAAACACGCGACCGATATATGCGGCGCGCTTGTGTTCCGGCAGGTGGGTAACGTCCACGCCGCCAATGGAAATGGTACCTTCATCAACTGTCCAGACACCTGCCACTGCGTTAAGGAGTGTGGATTTACCGGCACCATTGCCGCCGATCACCGCTATAGACTCACCGTCGTTTATATGCACGGAAACACCGTTCAGGGCACGCTTCTCGTTTACCGTTCCTGCATTGAAAGTTTTACAGATATTTTTTACGTCAAGCATGATGCTTACCTCCCCGTTTGCCGAAATATTGATTTTTGATGTGGGGTATGGCAAGGAAGATTGCAACGACCACAGCGGTAAGCAGTTTAAGGTCGGTGGCTTCAAGGCCCAGACGCAGAACCAGAGTGATAACGATGTAGTAGATAATGGCGCCGATTACCGCAGAAAGGAGCTTCAGCGCGAAGTTGAGGAACACCTTGCTGAAGAGAACTTCACCGATGATAACGGCGGCAAGGCCTATGACAATGGCTCCGCGGCCCATGTCAACGGTGGCGCTGCCCTGATACTGGGCAAGAAGAGCGCCGGAAAGAGCCACAAGTCCGTTGGAAATGACAAGCGCCAGCACCTTGCTGAAATTTGTATTTATGCCCTGTGCACGGGCCATGTTTACATTGGCACCGGTTGCACGCAGGGAGCAACCAATCTCACGTCCGAAGAACCAGTACAGAACAGCAATTACCACAATAACCGCGATAACAAGCACTATGAGAGGGTTGTTTAGCCCCAGCTCTCTTACGTAACGGGAGGAGAGAATTAGGTTCTGCTTGTCCACACTGAGAGCCAGGGTTGCTTTTGTGGTGGATTCGGAGCCTATTGCCATAATACGCAGGTTTATGGAATAAAGGGCAAGCTGGGTAAGTATACCGGCCAGAATCGCGGGTATGCCGCAGGCGGTGTGAAGAAGGCCTGTTATAAGACCCGCCAGAAGTCCCGCCACAACAGCCATCAAAAGAGCCAGCCAGGGATTCCAGCCCATTGTTATGCACACGGCACAAACCGCACCGCCGGTGGCCAGCGAGCCGTCAACGGTCAGGTCGGCAATATCAAGAATGCGGTAGGTTATATACACGCCGATGGCCATTATGCCCCAGGCAAAACCCTGTCCGAAAGCACCGGGCAGAGAGTTTATGAATGCAAGCAAACCGTCCATTTGTTTCCTCCGAATGAATGAGATATTTTTCCGATAACAGGGTCAGCCGGCGGGAAGCAAAGGCTTCCCACCGGTTCGGTTTTTATCAGCCGATAGCTACGTAATCTTCAGGCATGGTCAGACCGAGAGCCTCGCAGATGGACGCATTGTACATCTTGGTGACTTCGGGAGCGAACTGAACGGGCATGGTGGAAATGTCAGCCTCGCCGGTGAGAACCTGAGCCGCCATCTTGCCGGTGGTGTAGCCAAGGTCGTAGTAGTCGATGGAAAGAGTTGCAACGCCGCAGCCGGTGCAGGTGCCGGATTCACCGCAGATGATGGGGGTATTGGCGGGAACGGCTACGTTGCCGATGGTGTCGGAATAGGTGGCGGCAGTATTGTCGGTGGGAACGTACAGAACGTCAGCGCTGTCACAGGCAGCCTGGGTAACGGCGGCAAGGTCATTTACGTCGGTGAAAGCAAAACGCTCGCAGGTAACACCCATATCGTTGAGATAGCCTTCAACAACGGTAATCTGGTAAACGGAGTTAGGCTCGCCGGAGCAGTAGAGCAGACCAACGGTCTTGGTATCGGGGAACAGTTCCAAAATCATGGCAGCCTGCTGATCCAGAGGAGCCAGGTCGGAGGTGCCGGAGATGTTTCCGCCAACGGTGCCGGTCCAGTCTTCGATGGTCAGCGCAGTGGCGTAGTCGGTAATGGAAGTTCCCAGAATGGGAATATCGCTGGTGGCGGAGGCTGCGGCCTGGAGAGGATAGGTTGCATTGGCCAGGATAAGGTCAACGTTTTCAGCAACAAAGCCGTCCATGATGGTGCCGCAGTTGGTGTATTCACCGCCGGCGTCCTGTACCTTGTAGGTCACGGCATCGCCCAGTTCTTCGGTAAGAGCATCCTTGAAGCCCTGAGTGGCGGCATCAAGGGCAACGTGGGTCATCTGCTGGCAGATACCGACAACCCAGGACTGTGCAGGCTCAGCGGAATCGGCGGGAGGAGCGGCGGTGCCGGCGTCGGCGGGAGGAGCGGCAGTGCCGGGATCTGCAGGAGGAGTGGTGGTGCCGGCGTCGGCGGGAGGAGCAGCAGTGCCGGGATCTGCAGGAGGAGTAGTGGTTGTGGTGCCGCAGGCGGCAAGTGCTAATACCATCACAAGTACGAGTACGAGTGTAAGTGTTTTCTTCATTTTGGGTTCTTCCTTTCACATTTGTTTGCTTTGTTTTTCAAATAAAAAGCGGTCCTGCCTTTAGGCAGAACCGCTCTCTATACAACACAAAAATACGCCAAAAAACGCCCTATAATCCTACAGGCGGTTCAGCTGCAGGAGCTATAGAAGCACGGCAATAGAGACCCGCATACAGACGGGTCTTAATAAAGGAGAACTCATAATGGACATCGTAACGCTTATTCATAATGTTTCTCCTTTCTTGCCTGAATTTTGGAATATTTATGTTTTGGAGTATAAAACTTTAGTTTTCCAAAGTCAAGAGAAATTTTTCAGAAAACTTGAATTTTTTGAATATTTTTATACTATTTTTTGTGAAGTGAATATTTTTGCTGTATATTCATTCGTTTGCTTTTTATATAAGTATAAGCACCGCCATTACGCCCGATGCTACGCCAAGAGTCCCGTAAAGCCGGCTCTGGCGCGAGCGCTCATTTTCCGCCCTATCGAGAAAAGTATAAAGCCGCGACCGCGTGTAATGCAAAACCCGCCGCTGCTGTGACAATTCGTACCGGCCAAGGACTGTTCCAAGTTCCTCAAGACATTCACGCTCGTCCTCCTTTAAAAGAAGCTCGGGAGAATTGGAAATGCACTCGTTCCATATGCGTCTGAAGCTGCAATTGCCCAGGCGCGGCATCTGTGCGGCGCATCTGACAAAAAGTCCTCTGACAGCGGGCGGCGCAGTTTTTGAGAGAGTTTCCATCAATTCCGGCAGAGCGGCAAGTTTGAAAGTAAGTTCCGATTCCAGAAGCTCCAGCGCCGAAATAAGGGCGGCAAGTATCTGGGTACGTTTTTTCAAACGCAGTACCGCCGAAAATCCCCACGCCGATGTTCCGCATATAAGAAGACCGGCTCCGATTACACTCAGCATAGTTTTTCCCTCCTGTATACGCGCGAGCCCTTTTCTATGCTTATCGTTACCGCAGCATCGAACACCCCAGCGTTTATAAGAGGTGCGTAAACCCGGCGGCACTTGAACTCTTTTACATTTCCGGCATGAGCCGTGGCGAAAATACGCACGCCGCAGTTTGCTGCCGCCAAAATTGCACGCACATCCTCCGGAGAGGTTATTTCGTCCATCGCCAGAACTTTGGGATTCATGGTTTTCAGCAGCATAAGCGCCGACTGCGCCTTGGGCGCGCCTGTAAGAATGTCTGTATTTTGACCCACGTCCATCTGGGCGCGTCCAGATACGCAGGCCGCCACCTCTCCCCTTTCATCTGCCAGTGACACCCTCTGCCCGCTGTCGGATGTAAGGCGGACAAGGTCGCGAAGCAGGCTGGTCTTTCCAATTCCCGGAGGGGCGATTATCACAAGGCTCTCTTCTGCCGTTTGGTCAAATATTTCATTTGCCGCCCCCCGGTGCTCCCGTGCGATGCGCACTGCGGCAGAGGACAGCTCCCTAAGATTTGCAATTTCGCCGCCCTTTACTACCGCCGTGCCGCAGACGCCGATACGATGGCCTCCACGCACGGTGACATATCCCCTTTTTACCGTTTCCTCCCGGGCGTAAACAGAAGCTCCGGTGGATATTTCAAGAAGTGTTTCAATATCCTCCGAGGTTACGGCAGTGCGTCCCAGAGGCACTTCTCCCGAAAGGGTCGAAACCGTCAGCGGCATACCGCAGCGCAGCCGAATTTCCTCCGCCGCGGATTTTATATCATCTCCCAGAACCTCGGTCATAAGCCGCAGATTTCTGGGCAAAAAAGCCGCGGCCCGGTCAAACGCGGCTGCGGCCCGGTTATTTTCGCACATGAAAATCCCCCTTCCATGCTTGTACAACAAGTCTATGAAAGGGGGATTGCCGTTATGATTTTAAAACAGGGATATCTGGCTGGTTTCGGGCAGGTCACCAAGAGCTCCGCATTCGGAGAGCTTTTCAATGTGGCCTTTGGTCACTTTTGGACAGGCAGCGGAAAATTCATCAACCGCCACAAACACGCGCCCTTCCCTGCCGCTGACAATATCCGCAGCAGCGGCCTCGCCCAAACCGGGGACGGAGGTGAGAGGGGGTATAAGTTTGTTGCCTTCGATGATGAATTTTGTGGCGTCGGATTTGTAAATGTCCACATTGGCAAATTCAAAACCGCGCAGGTAAAATTCGTAACAGGCCTCAAGCGTTACGAAAAGGTCCTGCTCCTTGGCGGTGGCGTCGGGGTTTTCTTTTATTACCTTAAGGGTGTTTTTCACCTTGTCCTTGCCGCGGGTCATAATGGTTGCATCAAAGCTGTCCTTCTGACTGCGGCGGTAGAAATAGGCGCTGTAAAATGCCAGCGGCTCATGCACCTTGAACCATGCAATTCGGAACGCCATCATAACGTAAGCCACGGCGTGAGCCTTGGGGAAAAGATACTGTATTTTGCGGCAGGAGTCTATATACCACTCGGGTACGCCCAGCTGCTGCATTTCCTCAACTATACCATCGGGCCAGGGTTTGCCCTTGTGAATAGCACCCTTACGGACGGCCTCCATGAATTTGAAGGCTCGCTTTTCATCCATGCCCATGGATATAAGATAGAGCATAATATCATCTCGGCAGCCGATGGTCTCATTGACGGAGGCCGTGCCGGAGAGGATAAGGTCCTTTGCATTTCCCAGCCACACGTCGGTGCCATGGGAGAAGCCGGAAAGACGCACAAGAGTGTCAAACTGTTCCGGCTGGGTATCCACCAGCATCTGTCTGGTAAATCCGGTACCGAACTCCGGTATGCCGATGGAGCCGGTTTTGCCGATAATGGGGTCGTCCTCCGTAAGTCCAAGGAAGGTGGCTGACTTGAAAATTCCCATTGTCTGAGGGTCGTCCAGCTTGATTTCCCGTGCATTGACGCCGGTCATGTCCTCCAACATCTTGATCATGGTGGGGTCATCATGACCAAGCTCGTCCAGTTTGAGCAGATTGTCCTCCATGGAGTGATATTCGAAATGGGTTGTGATTATATCGCTGCCGAAATCGTCTGCAGGGTGCTGTGCCGGGCAGAAATCGGCAATTTCCATATCCTGAGGGATTACCACCAGACCGCCGGGATGCTGACCGGTGGTACGCTTTACGCCTACACAGCCCAGGGCAAGACGGTTCTCTTCAGCCTTGGAAAGCTGCTTCCCCGTTTCCTCCATGTATTTTTTGACGTAGCCGTGAGCGGTCTTTTCCGCGATAGTTCCGATGGTGCCGGCACGGAAAACGTGCTCCTTGCCGAAAAGTTCGATGGTTTTTTTGTGGGCATTGGCCTGGTATTCGCCGGAGAAGTTAAGGTCGATATCGGGTACCTTGTCGCCGCCGAAGCCGAGGAAAGTTTCAAAGGGAATGTCAAAACCGGCCTTTCCCAAAGGCTCGCCGCAGACGGGGCAGTTTTTATCCGGCATATCCGCGCCGCAGCCGAAACCGTGGCCGCTGTCAAAATCGGAATACTTACATTTCGGGCACAGGTAGTGGGCCGGCAGGGCATTTACCTCGGTAATTCCGGAAAAATACGCCACCATACTGGAGCCTACGCTGCCTCGGGAGCCTACCAGATAGCCGTGTTCAAGAGAGTCGGACACCAGCTTCTGTGCGGACATATAGATAACGTCGTAATTTCGTCCCAAAATATCGTTCATTTCGGTGTCTACGCGCTTTTGGACGATTTCCGGGGGATTTTCACCGTACAGCTCGTGAAGCTTGCCGTAAACCAGGTCTTTAAGCTGCTGGGCGCTGTTTTCGATTTTTGGGGCAAAGAGGGTCTTTGCCGGGGGCAGAGGACGCACCGCATCGCACATCTGAGCAATTTTACGGGTGTTGGTTACGGTGACCTCATAGGCTTTTTCCGGCCCAAGATAGTCAAATTCCGCCAGCATTTCCTCGGTGGTACGAAGATACAGAGGCAGTTCCTTGTCGCCGTCCTCGTAGCCTTTGGCTTTCAGCAGCACGTGGCGGTAAATCTCGTCCTCCGGGTCAAGGAAATGCACGTCACCGGTGGCAACCACAGGCTTTCCAAGCTCCTCGCCAATACGGACGATGCGTCTGTTGAACTCCTTCAGTTCCTCTATATCGGACACCTTGGGATTTTCGCCCTGAAGCATAAAGTCATTGTTGCACAGGGGCATTATTTCAAGAAAATCGTAGAAAGACGCCATGCGGCGCAGTTCGCGGCGGCTGCGGTGGTCCACCACGGCGGCGTAAACTTCGCCGGCTTCGCAGGCGGTACCCAGCAGGAGACCTTCCCGGTGCTGCAGAATAAGGCTCTTGGGAATGATGGGATAGCGGCTGAAATGCTCCAGATGGCTCTTGGTAATGAGCCGGTAGAGATTTTTAATGGCGGTCTGGTTGCTGGCCAGAATGGTTATATGGCGGGGGCGGCGCTTAACGCCGGATTTCACACGGCGTTCCTGCAGCTTTTCGTTCAGACCGGCGGTATCGGTTACGCCGTCTTCTTTCAGCTGTTCAATGAAATTGCACAGCATAAGACCGCAGGTATAGGCGTCATCGCTGGCTCTGTGGTGGGAAAATTCCGGCAGTCCCAGATGATTTGCAACCACATCCAGCTTGTACCGCTTCAGACCGGGGCAGAAAGCCTGACTTATAGGCAGGGTGTCGAAGCATTCCGGCTCAAAATCAATACCGTGTCTGTCGCATACCTCGCTGATAAAGCCAAGGTCAAAGCTGGCATTATGGGCAGCAAGGGGCAGGTCACCGGCAAATTTAAGGAAGCTTCGCACAGCCTCCTCCTGAGAGGGGGCGTTTTTCACATCCGCATCGGAAATGCCGGTGAGACGGGTAATTTCAAAGGAAATAGGTTTTTCTGGGTTTACGAAGGTCTGGAAACGGTCCTTTTCAACGCCGTTTTCAAAAATTACTGCGCCTATCTCGGTAATTTTTTCCCTGTGGGCATCCAGACCGGTGGTTTCAATATCAAAGGCAACGAAAGGCGCGGAAAGGTCGCGGACGGTTTCGCCCATATAGCACTGGCGGTCGTCCACGTCGTTTATGTAGTAGCCCTCTACGCCGTATATAACTTTTATTTTGTCCTTGGCGGCGCTCATAACGTCCGGGAAGGACTGGGCCACGCCATGGTCGGTGATGGCGATGGCCTCGTGCCCCCACTCGATTGCGCGTTTTATCAGCGCCTTTGCATCGGTGGTGGCATCCATAGTGCTCATTTTGGTGTGAAGATGAAGCTCCACACGCTTTTCCGGGGCATTATCCATTCGCTTTGGAGGCTTTTCCGTCGCCATAATGTGGTACGGCTCCAGAACATCCTCGTTGTCAAAGCGGTTTTTGGTCATGCGTCCCTGAACTTTCACCCGCATACCGGGTTTGAGTTTTTCAACAAGTCCCACCGCGTCCTTTTCGTCAAAGAAACGGTTTACATGGACGGAGTTTTTATAGTCGGTAACGTCAAAGCTTATAACGATGGCTCTGCGTTTGGGCAGTTCCTTGTGGGAAACGGAGAAAATGTCACCCTCTATGATTACTCTGGCGCTGTCCATCTCAATATCGCTGATGGGGATGGGGTCGCCTGTGATAGGTTTGCCGAGAATAACATTGGAGGCGGAGGATTTTTTGCTTTTGTTTTCCGCCGCCATACGGGCCATTGCCTGTGCTTTTTTGCGTCTGAGCTCAAGCTCCGCGGCAGTAATGTCCGGCGCATCCTGCGCGGGGGCGGGAGGCGCATCATCATCGGTTTGAGCCGGCGCGTCACAGCAGGGTTCGCACACGGGAGGCGCCTGCCACCAGGGGGGCTGTTCTTCCGGAGCAATATCTTCAATGGGAGGTTTTTCCTCAACTGATACAGGCTTGTCCTCCGCGAGGATTTCCGGGGCGGGATATATCGGTGTTATGTTAACCACATTAAGGCCGTATGCGCCTCTGATTTTCCCCTCGAGATCACGCAGGTCTACCTCCTCCAAACAGCACGGAAAGGAAAGGCTGACGTTTATCTGCCTTTCCTTCTGGAGTATCTCTGCGCTTTCAATATAGGTTTTTTTCAGAAGTTCCGCTGCTTTTCCCTGAGGTGCAAGCAGCGAGAACATCTTCAAAAAAGGTATCTTTTCCGTCATTTATTACTTTCCCTTATCATCGTGAGTAATTCGCTTAAAAGCCTGTCATAAGGCACTTTTTTCACTATTTCACCGTGGGCGAAGAGCACGCCCTCTCCTCTGCCGCCGGCAATGCCGAAATCGGCGTGGGAGGCCTCGCCGGGGCCGTTTACAACACAACCCATTACCGCCACGGTAAGGTCGCCCTTGTAGTCGGCAAGAGCCGCCTCCACCTGCCCTGCAAGGCCTATAAGGTCTATTTGAGTGCGGCCGCAGGTAGGGCAAGATATTATGTTAACTCCTTTTCGCAGTCCCACAGATTTCAAAATGGATATTGCGGCGGTAATTTCCTTTTCCGGCTCCGCCGTGAGGGACACGCGCATTGTGTCGCCTATGCCGTCCAGCAGCAGCGCTCCCAGACCTGCGGCGGATTTCACCAGACCCATATACTCCCCTCCCGCCTCTGTAACGCCTATATGCAGAGGGTAGTCGTACTTTTTTGCCATAAGTCTGTAAGCTGTCACCGTGTCTGCAACGGAGGAGGATTTCATTGAAATGCAAATATCGCCGAATCCGAATTCTTCAAGCATCGCAGCCTGTCCGACAGCGCTTTCCACCATGGCCTCCGGTGCCGCGCCGCCGTATTTATGCAGCAGTTCCTTTTCAAGGCTGCCGCCGTTTACGCCGATACGGATGGGGACTCCTCTCTCCGCACAGGCCTTTGCCACGGCGCGGACGTTTTCACGGCCGCCGATATTTCCGGGGTTTATGCGTATTTTATCCACCCCTGCCTCAAGAGCCGCCAGAGCCAGACGGTAATCAAAGTGAATATCCGCCACCAGAGGAATATGTATTTTTTCCTTTATGCGCGCAATTGCTGCGGCGCTCTCCATATCGGGCACCGCCACACGGACTATCTGACAGCCGGCAGCCTCCATACGGAGTATCTGCGCGGCTGTTTTTTCTGCGTCTGAGGTGGGCGTGGAGCACATGGACTGCACCGTTACCGGTGCGCCGCCGCCTATTGCCACGCCGCCTGCGAATATCCTTCGTGTCATAAAAAACCTACTTCACTATAAGTTTAAAAACATCCTGAAATGCCACGACTATCATAAGGCCGAAAAAGAAAACAAGGCCTGCCGTGTGAATATATCCCTCATACTTGGGGTCGATGCGCCGGCGGCGAATCTTTTCAATAACGGTGGTAACCACAAGAATGAAAACCCTGCCGCCGTCAAGAGCGGGCAGAGGCAGCATATTTACAACCGCCAGATTCACCGCGATGAATGCGGCTATATAGGCGATATTCCCGAAAGCTGCCTTGATATTTGCAGAGCCCTGACCCACATCAGCTATCATTCCCACTATGCCCACCGGTCCGGAAAGGTCTTTAAACCCCGCGGCGCCGCTGAAAAGGTCACGGAAGCTCATAATTATCATGCGGACAAAATCAATGCACTGCCAAAAGGACACCTTCAGCTTCACGCCCACAGTACCCTTAATAACGCCGTCAAAGGACAGACCCGACTGCATAGCCCTCTGACCGTCCTCTGTTTCGTACTCGAAAGTCAGAGGCAGGTTTTCGAAAGTCAGTTTTTCATCGCCTCTTATGACGGTAATGTCGTATCCGTCGCCGTCACCCCGGTTTAAAAACAGGGGAATATCGCTGTAAAGGTGAATGCGGTGACCGTCTATTTCCCTGACCACGTCGCCGGCCATTACGGATTGACGGGTGACCGCAGGCAGAGCAGGGTCAACGGCGGTTATCTCCGCCGTGCGGAAACCGCCGGCGTTGGCATAAATTATCAAAACAATGATAAATCCCAGCAGGAAATTCATAAAGGAACCCGCAATGAGAATTATAAGCCGGCGCCAGGCGCGTTTGTTTGTAAACGCCCGGGGGTCGTCGCTGCGGTCGTCCTCTCCCTCCATGGCGCAAAAACCGCCGATGGGAAACGCGCGCAGGGAGTACAGGGTTTCCCCCCTGCTGCGCTTGAAAATGGCGGGTCCCATGCCGATGGAAAATTCGTTTACCCGCACGCCAAGGCTCTTGGCGGAGGCAAAATGCCCGAATTCATGCACGGCGATAAGTATGCCGAAAATTATTATTGCTATGATGACATAAAGTACCTTCATTAGGTTCTCCCGAAATACTCCCGTGCCACTTGTCTCGCCTCACTGTCGGCGGCAAAAATATTTTCAAGGGTTGCCTCTCCTGCGGCATCAACCTTTGAAAGTGTGTGGGCGATGCCGTCGGAAATGCCGTAAAAGCCTGTTTCTCCCTTTAAAAACGCCGCCACAGCCACCTCATTAGCGGCATTCATGACCGTACAGGCAAGCTGGCCTTTCGGCGCAGTTTCCATGGCGATGGCAAGGCAGGGAAATGCCTCCAGGTCAGGTGCGGCAAAGGTCATATCTCCGCATTTTAAAAGGTCTACCTCCGGCGCGGGGCACACAAAGCGGTTGGGATAGGTTATTGCATACTGGATAGGCACACGCATATCGGGCGCGCCCAGCTGAGCCAGCATGGCATTATCACGATATTCAACAAGAGAGTGGATAATGCTCTGACGGTGGATGACCACGCTGACTTTTTCCGGTTCCACGGCGTACAGGCGCATGGCTTCGATAAATTCCAGACCCTTGTTCATAAGAGTGGCGGAATCTATGGTTATTTTGGCACCCATGTTCCAGTTGGGGTGTTTCAGCGCATCAGCGGCTGTGACTTTTTCAATGTCGGTTTTGCTTCTGCCAAAGAAAGGTCCGCCGGAGCAGGTAAGGATAAGACGCTTAACCTCTCCCCTGTCAGTATTCCCCTGAAGGCACTGGAATATAGCGGAATGTTCGCTGTCCACGGGAATAATCTGTGCATTATTTTTGCGGGCGCTTTCCATTATCAGCTCTCCCGCGCATACAAGGCTCTCCTTGTTTGCAAGACCAATGCGCTTGCCTGCCTCAACTGCGGACAAAACAGGCTTCAGCGCCGCCATGCCAAGCACGGCACCGATGACGCAATCGGCATCGTAAAGCCGAGCCGCATCACAGACGGCCTCATCGCCTCCCAGCACCTCGATGCCGGTGTCGGCAAGGCGGATTTTAAGCTCAGCCGCGGCGCTTTCGTCGCTCATAACAGCAAGACGGGGTTTGAATTTTCGCGCCTGCTGTTCCAGCAGGTCCACATTTGTTCCTGCCGTGAGGGCGATGACCTGATGGCCCAGTTTTTCTATTACTTCAAGACTCTGCCGCCCAATGCTGCCGGTGGAGCCCAGAACAGACAATTTCATAATTTCTCCTCTTTTACAGGAAAGGATAGTAAAAATACATTATGGCCGCAACCAGAGGCGTTACGAATATCACGCTGTCAAAGCGGTCAAGTATGCCACCGTGTCCGGGCATAAGATTTCCGTAGTCCTTGATGCCCGCCTGCCTTTTTATGCAGGAGAACACAAGGTCGCCGAATTGACCCGCCACTGCGCCAATCACCGCGCAGATAATTATAGAGCCTATTCGGACGTAAAGTCCGAAAGGCAGCATCATTATAATGCCGTATATGAGCATGGCAATAACACTGGCAACTATGCCGCCAATACTGCCCTCAACGGTCTTATTGGGGCTGAGCAGGGGCGCAAGTTTGCGTCTGCCCATATATTTTCCGGTAAAAAAAGCGCCGGTATCGCTGGAAAAGGCGATAATAAAGGGGAAAAACAGCAAAAATCTGCCTTCCCTGGCATCCATAAGCGCAAGCAGGGCAGAAAGAAACATGGGTATGAAAAATGCCGCGCAAAAAGCGGTGGCCACCTGTGTAAACTGTATCTCACCTTTTGAAGCCATCATAAATAGGGCAAGTATCACAACGTAGGCAAAGGTGAGCACCAGAAGCACGGGATAGGATTTTCCGTAGCAGGCCCAAAAGGGAATAATTCCCGCGTAGACCATGGAAGTCACAAGAATCCTGCGGTTTTTGACAAAGCCCGTTACGGACAGCACCTCGTGCATTGCCACCACGCACATTGCCGCAAGAATTATTGAAAACAGCTGTGCCGGGGCAAAAAGCAGCACGATTATAAGAATGGGTACGCCTATGGCAGAAACGATAAGCCTTGATTTCATACCACACCTCCAAAGCGGCGCTGGCGGCGGTTAAAATCGGCTATGGCTTCTTCAATCACCTCTCCGGTGAAGTCCGGCCAGAGCACGTCGGTGAAGTAGTATTCGCTGTAAGCGCTCTGCCACATAAGGAAATTGGAGGTGCGTTTTTCACCGCCGGGGCGGATAATAAGCTCCGGATCCGGCACGCCGTCGGTATAAAGATAGGAATTGAAATTTTCCTCGGTAAGGCTGTCAGGATCTGCCTCTCCCTCGGCGCAGCGGCGGGCAAACTCCCGGGCGGCGCGTACTATTTCGTCCCTGCCGCCGTAATTTATGCAAAGACTGGCCTGCATTCCCTCAACATGGTCGGAAATGAGGTTTACCCTGCCCACAAGCTCGCGCAGTTCCGGGTCGATGGGAGCAAGGTCTCCGAAAACGCGCAGACTTATGCCTTCCTTTTCCATTATCTCGATAGCTTCACGGAGATAACGGTTAAAAAGGGACATTATGGCCTTAACCTCCTCCGCAGGACGCTTCCAGTTCTCGGTGGAGAAGGCGTATACCGTGAAATATTTAACTCCGATGGAGTTGCAGTAACGGGCGATGGTGCGGAAAGTCTCCCCTCCTGCCGCATGACCTGCGGTGCGTGGCAGACCACGCTTTTGGGCCCAGCGTCCGTTGCCGTCCATGATTATGGCAATATGCTGCGGAACGGCGCGGTCGGTAGCCGCAGGCGCTCCGGCTTTCTTCTTAAAAACCATGACAGGACTCCCTAAGTTTTATAAAAGGGGGTCGCCCGACGGACGACCCCCTGGGCGAATCAACCGGTTTATCGGCTCAAACCGCCATAAGTTCCTTTTCCTTGCCGGCAAGAACGTTGTCGACTTCCTTAATGTACTTGTCGGTAAGGTTCTGCAGGTCCTTTTCGGCGATTTTCAGATCGTCCTCGGTAATGACGGACTTTTTCTTGTCAGCCTTGGCCTTGTCAACGGCGTCGCGGCGGATGTTGCGCAGGGCAACCTTGGTATCCTCGGCGTACTTGCGTACCTGTTTGGTCAGATCCTTACGGCGCTCCTCGGTGAGCTGGGGGAAAGCCAGGCGGATAGCGGTGCCGTCATTCTGGGGGTTGATGCCCAGATCAGACTCCTGAATGGCTTTCTCGATAGCTTTCAGCAGACCCTTGTCCCAGGGCTGGATGAGCAGGCTGCGGGGATCGGGAGACGCGATGGAGCCCACCTGGTTGATGGGAGTGGGGGTGCCGTAGTAATCCACGCTGATCTGGTCGAGAACGGCGGGGTTGGCTCTGCCGGCACGGACGCTGGCGAACTGAGTCTTCAGCACCTCGATGGATTTTTTCATCTTGTCTTCAAATACCTTGTAGTCGTCGCTCATTTTCTTAACTCTCCTTTACAACAGTTCCGACTTTTTCGCCGGTCAATGCTTTTAATATGTTTTCAGGCTGCTTTACCTCAAAGAGCATCAAAGGCAGGCCGTTTTCCGCCGCCAGAGAGGTGGCGGTAAGGTCCATAACCGCAAGACGCTTTGTAAGTATCTCCTGATAGGTTATTTCGTCATAGCGTACTGCCTCGGGATTTTTCGCCGGGTCATCGGAGTAGATGGCGTCCACGTTCTTTGCAAGAAGCAGCATATCCGCGTGAATCTCCACGGCTTTGAGCACAGCGCCGGTATCGGTGGAGAAATAGGGACTGCCGGTGCCGCAGCCAAAGATAACAACGTCACCCTTTTCCAGATGCTCAACAGCTCCGGCGTAGGTGTAGGGTTCAGCAATCTTGGGCATATCCACGGCGGTAAGCACCGCGGCGCTGCCGCCGGCCTGATTAATACCCTCGGCAAGGGCAAGGCAGTTCATAACGGTGGCCAGCATACCCATATGGTCCGCGCGGGAACGCTCCATATGGCCGCCGCCGTCCTTGACACCGCGCCAGAAATTGCCGCCGCCAACAACCACGCCCACCTGTACGCCCATATCCACGCACTGCTTTATGGTGCGGCTGACGCGGCCGATAAAATCAAAATCCAGACCGGTCTTTTTCTCGCCGGCAAGAGCCTCGCCGCTGACCTTTATCAGCACTCTTTTGTATTCAGGTTTCAAAGAAAACCACTCTCCTTATTAAAACACATTATATTTTAATACATTTGGGCCGTTTTGGAAAGAGTATTTTCTATTTTCTGCGCTAAGTTATTTGAAATTTAACAAAATATAGTGTATACTATGCCAATAATATCTGTTTTGGGCGGTTTTCGCCCTGCGCCTTAAGGCGACTAACTTCTGAAGGACTGTGTTTTATGGAAGAAGTAAGCAAAAATTTTATAACCAATTTTATTGAGGAGGACATTGCCCCCGGCGGACGCTTTGAGGGCATGAAGGTTCACACCCGTTTCCCGCCCGAGCCCAACGGCTATCTGCACATCGGCCATTGCAAGGCGCTGTGCATAGATTTCGGCGCCGCTGAGCAGTTCGGCGGCCTGTGCAACCTGCGCATGGACGACACCAACCCCGCCAAGGAAGACACCGAGTACGTGGACGCCATCAAGGAGGACATTCACTGGCTGGGATTTGACTGGGACGACCGTTTCTTCTACGGCAGCGATTATTTCCCCCAGACCTATGAATTCGCCGTGGAGCTTATTAAAAAGGGTCTGGCCTATGTTTGCCAGCTTACACCCGACCAGTTCAGAGAGTACCGCGGTGATACCAACACCCCCGCCCGCTCCCCTTACAGGGACCGCCCCATTGAGGAAAACCTGGACCTGTTCGAGAGAATGAAAAATGGTGAGTTCCCCGAGGGTTCTCATACCCTGCGCGCCAAAATTGACCTTGCCAGCGGCAACTTCAATATGCGTGACCCTGTTCTCTACCGCATCCGCTACATTGAGCATCACCGTCAGGGTACCAAGTGGTGCATCTTCCCCATGTACGATTTTGCTCACCCTATTCAGGACGCTCTTGAGGGGATTACCCACTCCCTGTGCTCTCTGGAGTACGAGGCTCACAGACCTCTGTACGATTGGGTAATAAACAACATTTCCGCACCCTCCAAACCCCGCCAGATTGAGTTTGCACGTCTGGGCATAAATTACACCGTAATGAGCAAGCGCAAGCTGCGCCAGCTTGTTGAGGAAAAGCTGGTCTCCGGCTGGGATGACCCCCGTATGCCCACCCTTTGCGGTCTGCGCCGCAGAGGCTACACTCCCCGGTCCATACGCAATTTCTGCGAGCGTATCGGCGTTGCCAAGGCTGACAGCACTGTGGAATACGCATTCCTTGAGCACTGCCTGCGCGACGACCTTAATGAAAATGCTCTGCGCGCCATGGCGGTTATGCGTCCGGTGAAGCTTATCATAACCAACTATCCCGAGGGACAGACCGAGACCGTTGAGGTGGAAAACAACCCCAACGACCCCGAGGCGGGAACCCGTCAGGTTTCTTTCTCCCGTGAGATTTACATTGAAGCTGAAGATTTTCTGGAAGAGCCCGTGCCCAAGTATAAGAGACTATACCCCGGCGGCCCCGAATGCCGTCTGAAGGGCGCGTATCTTATCACCCGCACCGGCTGCGCCAAGGACGAAAACGGCAATATCACCGAAATTCATGCCACCTATGACCCCGAATCCCGCGGCGGCGACCCCGCTGACGGACGCAAGGTCAAGGGCGCAACCATTCACTGGGTTGATGCCGGCACCGCCGTTGACGCTCAGATCCGCCTGTATGATAATCTGTTCTCCGACCCCGATCCCGACGGTGGCGACAAGAACTTTCTGGATTGTCTGAATCCCGGTTCTCTGGAAATTCTGGAAGGCTGCAAGCTGGAAGCCTCCCTTGCCGATGCCAAGGCCGGTCAGTCCTATCAGTTCCTGCGCCAGGGTTACTTCTGCGCGGACAAGGACAGCGTTCCCGGAGCGCTTATTTTCAACCGCAGCGTTTCCCTCAAGGACAGCTTTAAATTCTAAAAACTTAACAAAAAATCCCCCACCGGACGGTGGGGGATTTCTTTTCTTCAATTACTCCTCAACGGGGGTCTCGCCATCAAATACGGCTACGACTTCGTCTTCAGCGGGAGCCTCGGCAGCTTCCTCGGCGGGAGCCTCGGGAGCCAGCAGAGCACGGATGCTCAGAGAGACCTTATGCTTGTCGAAATCGATGTCGGTGATCTTGGCGTCTACTTCCTGGCCAACGGTCAGAACGTCCTCGGTCTTGTTGATACGCTTGTCGGCGATCTGGGAAATGTGGATAAGGCCATCAACGCCGGGCAGGATCTGGGCAAAGGCGCCGTAGGTCATCAGCTTGAGGATCTTAACATTGGCAACATCACCAACGTTATACTGGGTAGTAAACATGGTCCAGGGGTTGCCGTTGGGATCCTTGTAACCCAGGGAGATCTTTTTCTTCTCGGTATCAACAGCGATGACATAAACATCAACCTGCTGACCAACAGACAGAACCTCAGCGGGGTTCTTGATTTTGCTCCAGCTCAGTTCGGAAACGTGAACCATGCCGTCAACGCCGCCGATGTCTACGAATGCGCCGTAGGAAGTCAGGCTCTTAACGGTGCCGGTGTACTTGTTGCCGGCTTCGATGGTGCTCCACAGGGCCTCGGAAGCGGCCTTGCGCTCTTCGCGCAGGACGTCGCGGATGCTGCCGACAACGCGGCGGCGAGCCTTGTTGACCTCGGTGATGCGCAGGCGAACCTTGGTCTTGAGCATGGTGGAAAGATCCTCGCCCTTGGCAAGGCCGGTGTGGGAAGCGGGTACGAATACGCGCACGCCCTTGACGGAAACCACGATGCCGCCCTTGTTTTCCTCGGTAACGGTACCTTCCATGATTTCTCTGGACTCTACGGCATTTTCGATGGTCTCCCAGGTCTTGACGGTGTCAAGGCGCTTCTTGGAGAGCATAGCGGTGCCTTCGGCGTCGTTTACACGTACGGTGAAGCATTCAACCTCGTCGCCCACCTTGAACAGGTCCTCGGGCTTGACAGAGGGATCGTCGCTGATTTCGCTGAGAGGAATGTAGCCTGCGTGCTTGGTGCCCAGGTCTACGCAAACCTCGCCGGAATTTACGGCAGTAACAATGCCGGTAACCTTCTCGCCGCTGGTGAGGGTTTTGAAGGATTTGTTGAGCATGGTTTCAAAGCTATCGTCTTCGGCGATAGTGTTATCAACCACGACCTCCTCGACAATTTCCTCGGCGGTTTCTTCCGCTGCTCTGATAATTTCTTCGCTCATTTTTTCACAAACCTCCTTGATTATCCACCCGGGCGTCGACGCGCCCGCGGTGATAGCAACGGAATCGGTGCCGGCAAATGAATTAATGTCCAGCTCGGAAGCGTTTGATGCAAACACTACCTGCGGACATATCCCGCGGCAAGTTTCATAAAGCTTGCCTGTGTTTGAGCTGCTCCTGTCGCCAAGTACAATCATTGTCTGATTTTCCTTGGCAAGAGCCGCTGCTTCTTCCTGTCGTTTTTCCGTTGACCTGCATATTGTATCAAATATCAGTGCATCTTTGCAATCTTTTTTTACTATTTTGGAGCAATTTTCAAGTATTTTTTTTGCGTTGGTAGTTTGAAAAACAACACACAGAGGTTTATTTGACACTTCCGTATCAAACTTCACAAACTGTTCAAACTCTTCGGCGCTTTCCGCGACTTTGACTTCATGTCCGCAATCGGCAATCCCCACCACCTCCGGGTGGTCTTTTTTGCCCATTATTACACAGAAACGACCGGCTGCGGACTGCTCTTTTACAATGTTGTGCACCCGGGTGACATAGGGGCAGGTTGCGTCCAGGTATTCAATGCCCCGGCTTTCCAGCTGACGGTAGATGCTGTCCCCCACTCCGTGTGAGCGGATTATGACCCCGTACCCCTCGGGAACCTCATCGATGGATTCAACCGCGCGCACACCGTTTTTTTCAAGCATTGCCACCGCGTCGGCATTGTGAATTATGGGACCCAGAGTTACATATTTTTTACCGCTTTTTCCGGCGTCAAGAGCCATATTCACAGCCTTGTCCACGCCGCGGCAAAAGCCGGCAGTCTGTGCAAGGGTTATCTTCATTTTACCTTTTCCTCCAGCTCCCAGATGTGTTCCATTATCTCGTCGGCCACACGGCGGTAGTCGTCATGGGTGGGTTTGCCGTCGCATTCGGGTACAAAGGGCTCGCCGATAACAACATGGACACGCTTTAAAAAGCGTCCTCTCGGGCTTTGGATAAACACCGGCAGTACCGGAACTCCGGTGCGCAGGGCAAACATTGCCGCGCCGGTTTTACCCTCAATGCGTTCATCGTCGTCGCTGCGGGTGCCCTGGGGGAAAATGGCAACATTTTCGCCGTTTTTCAGATACCCAAGGGCGGTTTTGACCGCCTTCATATCGCTCTCTCCCCTTTTTACGGGGAACATTCCCATTTTGTTGAGAACGAATTTGAAAAGCTTGTTTTCAAACCACTCCGCCTTGGCCATGAAGTGAGCCTGGCGGCGGCGTGTGAGAGCCACCATAAGAAGCATGGGGTCAAGGAATACCGTGTGGTTTGCACAAATGAGCATACCATCAGCGGCAGGGATATTCTCCCTGCCGTGATAAACGGGGAAATTTTTAGCTCTTGTAAATATCCAGACCAGAATATAAATCAGCCTGTACCAGCGGGTGGTGCGGGTCTTTATATCCAGTTTGGGGCTGAGTATAAGTTCACTCACTTCTGCACACCGGTTTTCTCGGCGATAACGTCAAGGAGCGCCTTGTTTGCCTGCTCAAGGTCCATCTCGCTGGTGTCAACGATAACGCTGTCTTCGGAGGGGCGCAGGGGTGCTGTGGCACGGTGGCTGTCGTTGTAATCGCGCTGATTTATCTCCTTCAGGACGGTTTCATAATCGGTTTTTTCGCCCTTTTCGATAAGCTCCAGATAGCGGCGATGAGAGCGTACCTCCGGCGTGGCGGTAAGGAATATTTTTACCTGGGCGTTGGGCAGGATAACGGTGCCGATGTCACGGCCGTCCATGATGACGTTGTTTTCCGCGGCAAGACGGCGCTGGGTATCCAGCAGAAACTCGCGCACGGGAGGCAATGCGGAAACGTCGGAGGCGTAGCGGGAAATTTCCTGTGTACGGATAAAATCGCTGACATCCTCGCCGTTTAATATCATGCGCTGGCGGCCCTGCTCATCATAGATAAGGTCGATGGCGGCAGAGGGCAGCAGGGGTACCACCTGCTCAACGCTTGTGGGGTCGGCGTTGTTTTTGCGCACGTGGTAACCAACAGTGCGGTACAGAGCACCGGTGTCGATGTAAATAAAATTAAGCTGAGCCGCAAGGCGCTTTGCAAGGGTGCTTTTGCCCGCGCCGCTGGGGCCGTCGATGGCGATGTTTATGTGCTTTTCCATAAAACTCTCCTCAAATAGTTTTTTCTGCCGCGGCGATACCGGCGGCTCTGCCCGTTGACCAGGCGATTTGCAGGTTGAAACCGCCCGTGTAGGCGTCTGCGTCCAGAACCTCCCCTGCAAAATACAGTCCGGGCAGGATTTTGGAGGCCATAGTGGACGGTTCCACTTCCGACAGCTTTACGCCACCGGAGGTTATAATGGCCTCGGCGATAGGCCGTGGGCCGGTGACGTCTATGTCGAAGGCCTTGGTAATTTCCAGCAGCTTTCGCCGCTGGGCCTTGGTTACGGAGTTTACTTTCAGATTGCCGGGAATTCCGCTGCGGCGCACAATCACGGGTATCATTGTGCGGCTGTAAAGGTCTCCAAGTGCATTTTCAAAATCCCGGTTTGCATACTTTTCAAAATCCCTGAGAATACGGGCATCCAGAGTTTTTTCATCAAGAGCCGGCTTTAAATCTATAGAAACCTTCCAGGATTTTTTGTCAAAATCCCGCATATGGGCGCTGGCGCTGAGTATGGTGGGGCCGGAAAGTCCGAAATGAGTGAAAAGTAGTTCGCCGAAGTCCTGATAAACGGGCTTCGTCTTTCCCTGCTCACAGATTTTAATGCCCACGTTTCTAAGGGCAAGTCCCATCATTTCAGCGCAGCAGGGGTCATCGGATTCCAGAGGTACAAGAGAGGGTTTGGGTTCGATTACGGTGTGGCCTGCGGCTTTGGCAAATTCATAACCATCGCCGTCTGAGCCTGTGGCCGGGTAGGACATTCCGCCGGTTGCAACGATAACCGCATCGGCGCGAAAATCTCCCTTGTCCGTATGTGCGCCCACCGCACGGCCGTCCTCAATGATAAGGCCGTTGGCGCGGCACTCCGCCCTTTTTATACCCAGTTTTTTCATTCTTCTGTCAAGGGCGTCCACAACGTCCATTGATTTGTCGGAAACGGGGAATACCCTTCTGCCCCGCTCGGTTTTCAGCGGCACGCCAAGGTTTTCGAAAAATTCCATGGCATCTGCGGGAGTAAATCGGCTCATGGCGCTGAACAGGAAGCGGCTGCCCACGGGGATGCTGGAAAGGGCATCGCGCCAGGGGCAGTCGTTTGTTATATTGCAGCGGCCTTTGCCGGTGATAAGCAGCTTTCTGCCGGGGCGGTTCATTCGCTCAAGCACAGTGACTTTCGCGCCCTGCTCCGCCGCGGTGATTGCCGCCATCATTCCGGCGGCTCCCGCACCTATCACAAGAACATTTCTGTCAGTCGTCATTTATCTCGTATACCTTGTATTCTTCCCAAATCTTTTCAAGCTGGCTGAAGGTCTGGGCCACATCGGCACCCTTTTTTCGGCTGACAGCCACGATGATGGCGTTGACAACACTCATGGGAGCAACAAGAGAATCAACGAAAGAAACCATATTGCTGCTGGCATAGAGCACCACGTCTCCCTTTGTCGCCAGCGGAGAGGAACCGGAGTCAGTGATGACGATAACCTTTACATTTTTGCGGCGGCAGAACTCCACGGCCTTTACAGTGTCGCTGGAATATCTGGGGAAGCTGAAAGCAACTATGACGTCCTGGTCGGAAACCTTCATCAGCTGCTCGAAAAATTCGCCGCCGGCATCGTTCTGCACAACATGCACATCATCGAAAAGATAATTGAAATAAAATCCCATAAAACCTGCAAGGGTGGCAGAGGAACGCACGCCCATAATAAAGATGCGGCGGGCACTCATAAGGGTATCCACAGCTTCGTTGAAGGCTGCCTTGTCAACGTTTTCAAGGGTGGTGCGGATCTTGTCCACGTCGGACTGGAGAACAGAAGTAAGAATGTCCTGATCGCCGATCTGGTCATTGGTAACCTCAATACGCTGAATACTGGTCAGCTTATTGCGGATCATCTCCTGAATAGCCTTCTGCATACCGGGATAGCCGCCAAAGCCCAGCTGTGACGCAAAACGAACAACTGTTGACTCACTGACATCCACCGCCTTGCCCAGACGGCTGGCTGTCATGAATGCGGCCTTGTCGTAATTTTCCATTATATATTTTGCAATGGCTCTCTGGCCCTTGGAAAAGTCCTTCATGTTGGCGTTTATGAGCGCCATGAAATCCTTATGCATCGTTTTTCCTCCTGTTTGCCCTTTCGAACAACTGAAAATACATGCATATTTTACGATATTAAAATGCAAAAAGCAACAGTTTTTGCAAGAAAAGATTTAATATCCTGCAAAATCTATTGCTCTTTGAGGTAATTTATTTCGTTTTCCGTTAAATATCGCCATTTTCCCGACGGCAAATCCGCCAGATGCAATTTTCCCTCCCGCACACGCAGAAGCCTGTGAACGGTAAGACCGCAGGCGGCACACATCAGCCTGACCTGTCTTTTTCTGCCTTCGGTTATGGTGACGGACAGGACTGTTTTCCCCCTGTCTGTGCGGAGTATTTTCGTAATGCCGGGTCTGATGGTGTATCCCTCGATATCCATTGAGGCATTCATTGGCCCGATGGCGCTTTCAGCATCTCCGCTTACCCAAACGTGATACTCTTTTTCAATCATATGGGATGGGTGAGTGACCCGATAGGCCGCATCGCCGTCGTTGGTCATAAGCAGCAACCCTTCGGAGTGGAGATCCAGCCTGCCCACAGGAACAACTCTGGCCCGGCAGCCCTCCACAAGCTCCGCCACGGTCTTTCGTCCCCTGTCGTCGCTCATTGCGGTAAGGTATCCCTTGGGTTTGTTAAGCATTATGTAAACCAACTCTTCCCGCCGGGGAAGCTCTTTTCCGTCAATGGCAATGCGGTCAGCCGCGCCGTCGGCGGTGTCACCCAGCACAGCGCAGACACCGTTTACGGTAACGCGCCCCCGGGCTATAAGCTCCTCGGCGCCGCGGCGGGAGGTCACGCCGGCCGCGGCTATTATCTTCTGCAAACGTTCTTTCATTCAAACTCTCCAAAATAAAGCCATCTGTGCCAGGGCAGGACATCCAATTGACGGATATCCTCCGGGCTGTAAAGTGGAATTTCGGCAACAATGCGTCCCTCTGCCTCAAGGGCTGCGCTGCCCAGGTGCTGCCCCCGGCTGACAGGCGCAAAAAGCAGGTGAGGCAGGTAAAAAACCAGCTCCGCCCTTTCCTCCTGCTTCACGGGGAAAAAGACCTGATCCCGAGCCGTGGGGGTTAACCACTCTGTAAGGGCGCCTACCACGGGAATCCGGGGCAAATTTTCCTCCAGGCTTATCCACGTGTAATTCTCCCGGGCATAGTCATAGAGTTTTCTGTGGTCGCTCCAGTCGTTTGGAGCGTTGAAAGTCACCGCCACAAGGCGGTGTCCCTCCACCATTGCCGTGGACACGAGGGTACGTCCGGCCGCCTTGGTATACCCGGTCTTGCCACCGTCCACATCGGGATGAGTGGTAAGGAGCTTATTGTGGTTATAAAAGCTCTTCCCCTGTGCCGTGTAGGAGGCAGCGCCGGTTATTTCGGCGAAATGTTCGTTTTTCATAGCACAGGCCATAAGCCGCGCCATGTCCAGCGGTGTGGAATAATGATTTTCATCATCCATGCCGCTGGGATTGGAAAAAGAAGTGTTTTCCATGCCAAGCTCCGCCGCCTTTTCATTCATCAGAGCCGCAAAAGCTTCTGCGCTTCCGGCGGTGTGAATGGCAAGAGCCTCTGCCGCGTCATTTCCGGACTCCAGCATCAGGCCGTACAGCAGGGTTTCAACCGTAAGGCTCTCCCCCGCCGTCAGATATATGGACGAGCCCTCCGCTCCGGCGGCACGGGCATCCACGGTAACCGTATCGTCAAGGGCACAGTTTTCCAAAACCACAAGAGCCGTCATTATCTTCGTGGTGCTGGCAATAAGGGCGGTGTCCTCCTCCCCCACTCCGTAAAGCACACGGCCGGTACGGGCATCGCAAAGCACCGCCTGGGCGGCTGAAAGCTCCGGCTCCGCCGCATTCGCCGCGGGCAGAGCCGTGAATAACATTATAATTGCCAACGCCACCGGAAATATCTTTTTCATCACACACCGCCTGTAAATTGATACAGACAGTATGTGCAATTGAGGCGGGTATATCCGGTTTAGTTTTTGGAAGTGAAGGTGTCTTTTATTTTATCAATAAGCTCGGGTGCCATCTCTATGGCCTTTTCAGCTGCGCCGGAGGAATTATTGGCGGTGATAAAGCGCACATTACCGTTATTGACAATGAGGAAACCCAGAGGGCTGATGGTGACGCCGGCGCCGGAGCCGCCGCCGAAGGGCTTGTCCTCGCCGGGGGTCTTAGCGCGGTACTCGCTGCCGCCTGCGGCAAATCCCATAACCACCTTGGATACGGGGATAATGGTAATGCCGTCAACGGTTGTAATGGGCTCGCCAACCACGGTGTTTACGTCAATCATTTCGCGTACTTTCTGCAAAGTGGAGGCCATGATATCGCTGATAGGGGTCTTGTCCATATTTATCGCTCCTTTACCTTAGGACGCGGCCTGTGTGTCCGCGCCGGTGTCTTGAGTTTCTTCGCTGTTTTCGGTTTTTGTATCTTTACCCTCTGCGGGTTTGTTTTTTATAAATTCAGGGGGACCTGCCGCTATAAGACCGCGGACAGGTGCGCTGAGGTCAAGGTGGATATAAAATTCCATGTCCATTTCTTCATATTTGCAGAACATCCGGCAATCACGGTCTTTTATATCGAATTTATTTTCCAAAATGCCTACAACATTGCTCATCACCGCCCAGCCGCCGCCGTACAGAATTGCGGTCTGCATGGGATCGTCGGAGCCTACGGTGCAGTGAACGGTAAGCTTTTTAACGGTGATGTATTTTTCAAGATGCTCTATAACCGCCAAAATCTTTTTGACGATATTCATCACCTTTTTGACGCCCTTTGGAGCGTCGGGATCCGAGGGTGGCGGTTCTTCGCCCTTGCGCTGTGCCTTTTCCTCGTCGGAATCAAAGACATGCTTAAGCTCAACCGGGCCGATAAACAGGCGCATCATAAGCTCATCTTTATACTCAAGGGTGAAGCGCACCCTTAAGGTGAGTATCAGCACCACTATCAGCGCGATGAGTGCGGCCACAGCCAGTAAAACTATAAGCAGAGGTTTCATTTTTGCTCCTTATCGTCATCGAAAAGCCCGGGTTCAGGCTCGCCGGACTCGGGCAGAGGCGGAAGCTGAGACAGCGAACTGAGACCGAAGGTACGCAGGAAAACGTCGGTGGTGCCAAAAGTGGCGGGACGTCCCGGTGCGTCCAGATGTCCGGTTTCGCAGATAAGTCCCCTGTCGCAGAGCATTGAAACGGTATAGGAGCTGTCCACGCCGCGTATCTGCTCGATAGATGCGCGGGTGACAGGCTGATACCATGCAACGATGGACAACACTTCCATGGCGGCGGGGCTGAGTCTGGGAGGTTTGCGGGTCTCTATCACGGCGCGAACAGCCGCCGCGGCCTCGGGAGATGAAACCATCTGTATGCTGTCCTCAAGGAAAACAATACGCATTCCCCTGCGGTCGAATTTGTATTCATCGGCCAGTTCCCGGGCACATTCAAGCACATCTTCTTCCTCAAACTGGAGCACCTGAGCAATGCGGCCGATCTTCACAGGCTCGCCCGA
The DNA here is from genome assembly GCA_017439805.1 of Oscillospiraceae bacterium. Lineage (GTDB taxonomy): Bacteria > Bacillota > Clostridia > Oscillospirales > Oscillospiraceae > RGIG3171. The sequence goes on along the minus strand of JAFSIK010000003.1, from coordinate 6,706 downwards.
TGCAAAGAGTATTCCCTCAAGCAGCATCTGTAATTCCTTTTTATCAGCCAGCATCGTCCTCACTCCCTCCTAAATAAGTTACTTCTTCGTCAGCAGGTCCGCCGGTTTTAAGCTGTTTTTTTGCGGCCAGTTCCAAAATTGCAAGGAAGGTGGCCACTATCTCGCTGCGGCTGCGGCTGCCGGCAAAAAGACTTTTGAATTTTACTTTCACGCCGGTTTTGAATTTTGCGATAAGCTGTGATATTTTCCCCGCTACGCTGTAAGGCACCTTGGGGATAACATCGTTTATCCGCTCGGCAGTGGGGATACGGCGTATCTCTCCCCTGTCCCAGACCCTGAGCATCGCGGCCTGAAGCTCGCCGACCTCATGTCTGTAAAGGTAGTCTATGGGGGCATCGGCGGTCTCGGCAGGCTTTTCCATAAGATCACAGCCCTTTTCCCACATGGGAGTCAGACCTTCCGCCGCCTTTTTGATAATAAAGTATTTTTCCCTGCCTTTGTGCTCTTCAAGGCATTTTATAAGCTTGTCCAGCTCGGACAGGGCGTCTATATCGTCCGGAATAAGGAGAAGTTTCGTCTTTATGTAAACCAAGTGTGAGGCCATTGCCACAAATTCGCTGGCGACCTCCATATCCATGCTTTCCATCTTGTCGATGTACTCCAGATACTGGTCGGTGATAAGGGATATCTGGATGTTTTTTATCTCGATGCGGTTTTTGGACAGCAGGCTTAAAATAAGATAGAGAGGCCCCTCGAAGTCCTGAAGGGTATCTTCGCCGAGTATTACCTTTTCAAGCTTGTAAGTAGGGCCTTCCATAATTTCTCACATTCCAAGATATATTTTTAAGGGAAAATTCGCCACACGCCACAGGCCGTTGAGCACCGCGTTGTAGGCTGTATTAAGCGCGGGACTTGCCACGCCGGTAATGAGGACGATCACAAGGATTATCATGCCGAAGCGCTCGTAGCGCATGAGCTTTGCGTAGATACGGTCCGGCAAGAAGGAAAAAACAATCTTCGAGCCGTCCAGAGGCGGTATGGGGATTATGTTGAATATGCCCAGACACACATTAATAACTGCAAGCCGGTTGAAGAATATAAAAAGCCAGTAACCAATGCCGGTGTTTGCAAATATCATGCATACCGCGCTTAAAACCAGCGACACAAAGGCCAGAACCATATTGGACAAGGGTCCCGCCAGCGCACAGACCGCCATACCCAACCGAGGCTTTTTGAAGTATGCCATATTCACCGGCACCGGCTTTGCCCAGCCGAAGTGAAACACGATAAGACAGATGATGCCGACGATATCAATATGCCTCAGAGGATTAAGGGACATTCTGCCGCTGTATTTTGCGGTTTTGTCCCCCATTATATACGAGGCAAGGCCATGGGAAAATTCGTGAAAGGTTATGGCGATAACGGCGGCAACGGCGCTGATGATTATGGTATAATCAAGGTCGGCGATAAAATCCCTAAGGGTCATTTCTTTACACCGCCCAGAGTTATTATGCGGTCAAAAAGTTCCGCCTTGCCGGCACCGGTCTCGGCGCTGAATGCTATTAGCTCTGCATGGCCTTCAATGCCGAGGGTTTCGGTGATACGCTGAAGATTGCCTTCAATCTCGCTCTTTTTGCACTTGTCTATTTTGTTTGCGGCAACGATAAAAGGCGCGCCGGTCTGGATAAACCACTGAGCCATGGTCACGTCGTCCGCGGTAGGCTTATGCCTTGCGTCAACGATGAGCACACCCACGGATACAAGCTCCGGCTCGTCAAAGTAGCTCTGTATAAGCTTTGCCCGGCGGTCTTTTTCCGCCTTGGTGACCTTGGCGAAGCCGTAACCCGGCAGGTCTACAAAATACATGGCCGAGTCGATGTCAAAATAGTTGATATGCACGGTTTTTCCCGGGGCAGAGCCTACACGGGCGAAATTTTTGCGATTTAAAAGGCGGTTGATGGTGGAAGATTTTCCAACATTGGATCTGCCGGCAAAAACTATCTGGGGTCTGCCGTCCCGAATGAAATTTTTCGATGAGACGGCAGATATTACGAATTCTACATTGTGGATATTCATTTTATCACCTTACTGCACGGCGGCACGGTCCTTGCCCTTTACGGGAGCCGGGACGGGCAGCACGGCGGCGTCGCTGAGCACGGGGGCGGAAATTGTGCGCTCACTCATAATAAGCGCTGTATTTATAACCGCGTCGGCGTTTGTGACGGTGACGAAATTGAGAGCCTTGCGCACGTTGGGGTCAATCTGCTCAAGGTTGTGCTCGTTTTCAGCGGGGATAATAACAGTCTTAACGCCGCCGCGGAGAGCTGCCATGGTCTTTTCCTTCAGACCTCCGATGGCAAGCACCCGTCCCCGCAGGGTAATTTCGCCTGTCATAGCCACATCGCGCCTTACGGGAGCGCCGGTGAGAGCGGATACAATTGCGCAGGTGATTGCAATACCGGCGGAGGGGCCGTCCTTGGGCACGGCACCTTCGGGGAAATGGATATGAATATCCTTTTTGCTGTGGAAATTGCCGTCTATACCCAGCTGGTCGGCGCGGCTGCGGATGTAGGTCATGGCTGCCTGTGCAGATTCCTTCATAACATCGCCCAGGTTACCGGTCAGCTGCAGCTTGCCGCTGCCGTCAACAACATTTACTTCCACTTCCAGTATCTCGCCGCCCACGCGTGTCCATGCCAGACCCTTTACCACACCGATTTCGTTGCGGTTTACGCGGCGTTCGGGAGTGAATTTCTCCACGCCCAGATAATCGGAAAGGTTGCGCACGGTCACGCTCTGGCGTCCCTCATATCCGTCGGCGGTCTTTTTGGCGGCGCGGCGGCATACGGAGGCAATTTCACGCTGGAGATTGCGCACGCCGGACTCTCTGGTGTAGCCGGATATTATATGTCGTACCGCGTCATCGGTAATGCGCAGGTCGTTTCTGCCGATGCCGTGGCGTTTCATTTCCTTGGGAATAAGGTGCGCCTTGGCGATGCGCAGTTTTTCCTCGTCGGTGTAGGAAGAAAGCTCGATAACCTCCATTCTGTCCAGCAGAGCGGGAGGAATTGTGGAGGTCGTGTTTGCGGTGGTAACGAACATTACGCGGCTGAGATCGTAAGGAATCTCAAGGTAATGGTCGCGGAAAGCGGCGTTCTGCTCGGGATCCAGCACTTCCAGCAATGCGGAGGCTGGATCGCCGCGGAAATCATTGCCAAGCTTATCTATTTCATCCAGCAGCATAAGCGGATTTGAACTGCCGCACTGGCGCATGGCGTTGATGATGCGTCCGGGCATGGAGCCGACATAAGTTTTGCGGTGACCGCGGATATCGGCCTCGTCACGCACGCCGCCAAGGCTCATACGGGCCAGCTTGCGGTTAAGTGCGCGGGCGATGGAAATGGCGATGGAGGTTTTACCCACGCCGGGAGGGCCCACAAGGCAGATTATCTGGCCCTTGATGTCGGGAGCGAGCTGCTTTACGGCGATAAATTCAAGGATGCGTTCCTTGACCTTTTCAAGGCCGTAATGGTCATCGTTGAGGACTTTTTCCGCCTTTTTTATGTCAACCACTTCTTCGCTGAAACTGTTCCAGGGAAGTTCCAGGCAGGTATCAAGGTAATTGCGGATAACGGAGGCCTCGGTAGAGCCGAAGGGCTGCTTTGCAAGGCGGTCAACTTCTTTAAGAAGGCGCTGCTGACTGCTCTCTTCAAGCTTCAGGGCCAGGATTTTTTCCCTGTATTCCTTGAGCTCCTCGTCCTCTTCCATCACGCCACCCTCGCCCAGCTCGGCCTGAATGGCTTTAAGCTGCTCGCGCAGGATATAATCCTTCTGATGACGCACCATCTGATCCTGCACACGGGACTGGAGGGTATGCTCAATACCCATGATTTCGATTTCACGGGAGAGAATTTTTATTGCCTTGTCCAGACGGGCAACGGGGCGCATCTCCTGCAGAATTTCCTGTTTGCTTTCAAAGGAAATTGCGGTGTTCTGAGCCACGTAGTCGGCAACGTAGCCGGGGTCGCGGCTGGTGATGATGTCCATGACCATATCGGCGGAACCGGCGGGAGACAGGCCGATATATTCCTCGAAGAGATCCACACAGCGGCGGATCTTTGCCTCGGTTTTGGGGCTGATACGGGTGGAATGGGAGCTTGCAACAGCGGTAATCTCAGCTACCAGATAGGGCTTTTCACGCAGGATACGGCCCAGTTTGCCGCGCATAATACCCTCCACCATGACGCGCACACCGTCACCGGGGATTTTAAGTATCTGATTTACACGGGCGATGGTGCCCATGGTGTAAAGATCTTCATTTTTGGGTTCGTCCATCATCACATCTTTCTGGGTGACAAGGAAGATAACTCTGTCCTTGCGGATGGCTTCCTCCAGAGCCTTTATGGACTTCTGACGGCCTACGTCGAAGCTGATGGACATATCGGGAAATACCGTAAGGCCGCGCAGCGCAAGCACCGGCAGCAGACGGTAGGCGTTTTCGTTTTCAGACATGGGGTGTCCTCCTTTCGAGGGTTGGAAATGTGCTGAAAGGGTGGGCGGGCAAAGCTCGCCCACCCTTTATTCAGGCAGGAAGATTTTCTCTTTGCGCCCGGGTGATGATACGGGCTGTGTCTTTTTTGTTGATGCAGTCGGCGGTGATGACTATTTTTGCAATATCGGGGTTGGAGGGAGCGGCGTACATAAGGGGGATCATAACATCCTCCAGCACGGCACGAAGGCCGCGGGCGCCGATCTCACGTGCGACGGCCTTTTCAGCCACGGCCTCAAGAGCCTCAGGTTCAAACTCCAGCTCAATATTGTCATAGGCAAACAGAGCCTTGTACTGCCTACAGAGAGAATTTTTAGGTTCGGTGAGAATTCTCACCAGTTCCTCTTTTCCAAGGGAACTGAGGGGGCTGATAACGGGCAGACGGCCGGCAAGTTCGGGAATGATGCCGAACTTCAGCAGGTCGTGGGGCTGTACCTGACGCAAAATGGCGCCCATATCGCGCTCTTTTTTGCTCTGGATCTCAGCTCCGAAACCCATGGTGCTCTTATCAAGGCGGTTTTCGATGATCTTATCGATGCCCTCAAAGGCTCCGCCGCAGATAAAGAGAATATTGGTGGTATCGATCTGAATGAATTCCTGATGGGGGTGCTTGCGTCCGCCCTGGGGAGGAACGTTGGACACGGTGCCCTCAAGTATCTTCAGCAGTGCCTGCTGAACACCCTCGCCGCTGACATCGCGGGTAATGGAGGTGTTTTCGCTCTTGCGGGCGATTTTGTCAAGCTCGTCAACGTAAATGATGCCACGCTGGGCCTTTTCCACATCAAAATCGGCAGCCTGGAGAAGCCGCACAAGAATATTCTCCACATCGTCGCCTACGTAGCCGGCCTCGGTAAGGGTTGTGGCGTCGGCAATGGCGAAGGGAACATTCAGATAGCGCGCCAGAGTCTGGGCAAAGAGAGTTTTGCCGCAGCCGGTGGGGCCGATGAGCAGCACGTTGCTCTTTTGAAGTTCAACGTCATCGCCCACCCGTTTAAGGCGCTTGTAATGGTTGCAAACAGCTACGGAAAGGGCGATTTTTGTGTCGTCCTGGCCGATGATATACTGGTCCAGATAGGCCTTTATATCAGCGGGACGGGGAACATCAAGCTCCTCCTCGGTACGGGCAAGGGCAGCACCTTTGCCATAAATGCTTTCCTGTTCGTTTACAATGCTGACGCACAGGCGAACACATTCGTCGCAGATATTCACGCCGGGACCGGCGATCATGCTGTTTACCTCGTCCTGGGTTTTTCCGCAGAAGCTGCAGCGGGACTGATCATTGTTTCTGGCCATTTGGCACCTCGGTTATCTTTTGTAGAGAACTTTGTCGATAAGGCCGTATTCCATGGCCTGCTGAGCGGTCATGAAATTGTCACGCTCGGTATCGGCCTTGATAACCTCAAGAGGTTTGCCGGTATTTTCGGCCAGTATGGTATTGAGCCGTTCCTTGATGCGGAGCATGCGCTCCACATGGATTTTCATGTCGGTGGCCTGACCCTGGGTGCCGCCAAGAGGCTGGTGGATCATGATTTCGCTGTTGGGCAGGGCGATACGCTTGCCCTTGGCGCCGGCAGACAGCAGGAACGCGCCCATGCTGGCCGCCATGCCCACGCAGATGGTGGATACATCCGCCTTGATGTACTGCATGGTGTCATATATCGCCATGCCGGCAGTTACGGAGCCGCCGGGGCTGTTGATATAAAACTGGATATCCTTGTCGGGGTCCTGGGCCTCAAGGAAAAGAAGCTGAGCCACGATAAGGCTGGCGGTGGTATCGTTTACCTCCTCGGACAGGAAAATAATTCTGTCCTTGAGCAGGCGGGAAAAAATGTCGTAGCTGCGCTCGCCTTTGGTGGTCTGCTCTACTACATAGGGAACTAAGCTCATGGTAATGCTCCTTTCAGCAAACTGTCTTATTTTAGACGGCCGGCTGAGATTTTATTCCTTGTCCGCAGCCTTCTTTGTGGTCTTTTTGGCAGCGGGTTTCTTCTCGGCGGTCTCGCCCTCGGCGGCCTTCTTGGTAGTCTTCTTGGCGGCGGGCTTCTTCTCAGCAGCCTCTTCGCCCTCGGCGGCCTTCTTGGTAGTCTTCTTGGCGGCAGGCTTCTTCTCAGCAGCCTCTTCGCCCTCGGCGGCCTTCTTGGTGGTCTTCTTGGCGGC
>JAFSIK010000002.1 GCA_017439805.1 Oscillospiraceae bacterium | reverse complement strand
ATCTCGGAGTTCTATGAGGACTGGCCCGATGATGTGGCATAAAAAGAACAGGACGGCTGTGCGGTAACACAGCCGTCCTGCAGGAAAACAATATTAACTTTTATGATGGTTCAAAATGTTTCCCTATGAAACGCTGGGGAAATCTCCGGGGGATTCTTTTATATTGGGGATACGGGCAGGATTATCTCCGCTTTGAAATAATCTCCGTCGATGTTTATATTAAAGTTGCCCTCCTGCAGTTCAACAAGACTGCGGGCAATATTCAGTCCAAGACCGCTGCCCTCGGTATTTCGGGAGGCATCGCCCCGGACGAAACGTTCCATAAGCTCTTCTGAGCTGACATTCAGCCGCTCACGGGAGACGTTTTTCACGCTTATGGCGGCGTATTCTCCCCGGCGTTCAAGCTGGATATACACCCGGGTGCCGCTCTGGGCGTACTTGCAGACGTTGTTCATCAGATTGTCCAGCACCCGCCACAGCAGTCTGCCGTCACATATGACACTGACAGGATTTTCCGGCAAAATTATCACCGGCTCCAGACCGTTTTCCGCCAGGCGCTCGATGTACTCACCGGCGGTCTGGTTTATTATCTCCGCCGCGCTGGCAGAGGCCAGATTTACATTTATATTTCCTGTCGAAGCCTTGGACGCTTCAATCAAATCCTCTGTAAGTTTTTTAAGGCGCAGAGCCTGCCGGTGCAGCACCTCCAGATACTGGCTGCGCTGTTCTTCGGTCGGATCTTTCTGCAGCAGGTCAACATAGTTTACGATTGAGGTCAAAGGCGTTTTGATATCGTGGGATACATTGGTTATAAGTTCGGTTTTCATGCGTTCGGAGCGCATTTTCTGCCCCACGGCAACAGACAGCCCCTCAGCGGCACTGTTAAGGCTTTCGGCCTGTCTTTTGAAGGCAAAATACATCTTTCCGGTATCGGTTTTGTATTCCACATCACCGGCGGCGAGACGCTCGGCGGCCTTGTCCAGCATTTTAAACTGAATAAGCCCCCACAGAGCCAGAGCCACCAGCGGTATATGAATTACAAGCCAGATTATAAATCCACCGGTGTAAATATCGGAAACGGCAAAAACAATCTCAATAACGCATACCGCGAAAAGTATCAGAACACCCTTCCACATAACGGGAATAAGTCTGAATACGCGGCGTATACCACGGCCTATGGCTTTAAATACCCACAGTATGCCTTTAATAACATAGAAGATGATATTGTTGCGCCACCACTTCCCTGCCTTCACCCGGGCGCATACCGTCATAAGCGCCGCAAGTGCCATCAGCGCCCAGAAGCAGGCAAGCACGGTGATATATATCAGCTGCTCAACCGCCTCAAAGGGATACCACATGCTGTCTGCTATAAGAAACGCTATCACGCACAGGAAAACGCACCCGGCGATAAAGAGATCCATGGGGATCTTGTGCATGGGTCCCAGCACAACATCAAAACTTTGCCTGCGCCTGCCTGCGCTGCAGCAGAGAAATACGATATCCGCCACAAACATAATAAGGCAAACCGCCAGCGCCACAATCAGCCACCATCCTGCGTATTCGCAGCAGCTGAACATGATCCAGTTATTGTAATACCAGTCATGGGCGGTGAAGCTGTATGGCAGTTCAACGGTGACCCTGTATCCGTCAATATCGTAAAATTCGTATATATAGGCGGGATTTACATAGCTGTAATTCCGGGCAAGAAGATGTCCGTACTCCGGGTCGTCAAGGGGATAAACGCTTACCGCGGCGCTGCAGACGTCAGGGGTGTAAATTTCGGAAATATCCCTGCCGTCTTCGAATACAGTAACCATCCTGTGTGCGTAACTGCGACTGTCGTTTTCCGCGCCGGGTGTTTCATAAAAACGGGTGGAGCCGTCGAGGGCGACCCCCTCATTTGCGCACCATATAAGAGCCATGGCGCTGTAGGTACCCACTATGCCGAAAACAAACAGAAGAAATACGGCCACCACTTTCGCCACGACACTGTGGGTAATAGGCAGACGGCGGTAATAGGCGGGGCGCTCCACGGGAGTAACAGGGGCATTGGTTTCCTCGCAGAGAACCTCCTTTACTTCCTCATTCACCGGATTTACCTCCCTCAATCTTATAGCCTCTTCCCCATACCACCTTTATGTATCTGGGCTCGGAGGGATTTATCTCTATCTTCTCGCGCAGATGTCGTATATGCACTGCCACGGCGCTTTCGTTGCCGATGGCGGTATCGTTCCACGCCTGCTCGTAAATTTCCGACGAGGAATAGACCTTGCCGGGGCTTTCCATCAGCATTTTAAGTATATTGTACTCAATGGGAGTGAGATTCACCGGCTCACCGTCCACGGTGACGGTCTTTGCGCTGTCGCTCAGTTCGATAGAACCGATAACAAGGGTGTCGGGTCTTGACTCCCTGCCGCCCAGCATGGTATATCGGCGAAGCTGACTTTTTACCCTTGCCAGTACCTCCACCGGGTCGAAGGGTTTGGTGATATAATCATCCGCACCGATGTTCAGCCCCAGCACCTTGTCACTGCTTTCACTTTTGGCCGTAAGCAGGATTATAGGAACATTGCTCTTTTCACGCAGGCGGGCTGTTGCGGTTATGCCGTCAAGTTCCGGCATCATAATGTCCATTAAAATCAGATGCACGTCAAAATTTGAAACTATTTCCAGAGCCTGTCCACCGGTATAGGCCTCCAGCAGGTTATAACCCTGTCCGGAAAGATATATTTTCAGCGCCGCGACTATATCCCGGTCATCGTCACAGATAAGTATATTCGTCATGCTCTTCACCTCACGCCTATATTGTAGCAAAAGGTCGCTTTAAGAAAAAAGAGGGTAAAGTTTTAAGTATTTATTAAGAACGGCGCGAAAGTTGTCTTTCGCGCCGTTTCTGCTTATTTTAAAAGGAAATTGCGGCGAAAAATTCCTCTATCTCCTGTCTTGTTGCAGCGATACTTCCCTGTATCATATGTCCCTTGCCGCCCCCTCTGGCGGAAAGCTTCTGACGAAGGGCATTGGCAAAGGCGTTCATATCGGCCTTTTCGCTGCCGGCTACAAAACGATAGCTGCCATCTTCACCCGACAGCGCCGCAAACACCCCGCCGGTCTTTTTCATTCCCTCGTTTACAAGGAAACGCAGCGCATCTGAGTCAAAATCCTTTTCAAAAACCGCGCGGCTTCCGTCAAAGGCGGGCAAAGCATCGGCTTTCGCCGCTACCAGCTGCTTTACAAGGCGGGAATTTTCAAAGGCCAGCGCCGCTTTTTCCGCAAGAACTTTTTCCACCGCGGAGGCAACCTCCGGCTGCTTTACGGAAAGCAATGCGGATATGGCCGCCACGCTTTCATATTTCTGTCTGTAATCGGCAAGGGCGGAAAGTCCGGCGCGAATCTCAAGACGGATTCCGCCGCGGTGGCGCATGAAATCAAGAATTTTCACACCGCCTACTTCGCCCGCCAGTTTCACATGGGGGGCGCAGCATGCACAGTGGTCATAGCCCTCGGCGGTGACGATGCGCACATTTTCGGTAAGTTCAAGCTTGCTGCGGTAATGAAGATTTTTAAGGGTCTGAGCGTCGGGAAACTCCGCCTTGAAAGGAATGTTTCTGCCTATGGCGATATTGGCCTGGGTCTCAACCCAGTCCAGCTCCTGCCGGGTAAGTTCGCCGTCAAAATCAATGATGGCAAATTCGTCGTTCATATGAAAGCCAACGTTATTAAAACCCCATCTGGAATAGACGATGCCGGAGATTATATGCTCGCCGGAGTGTATCTGCATACGGGCAAAGCGCTTTTCCCAGTCAATTGCGCAGGGGTACCGGGTACCGGCTTCAAGGGAGGTTTCGGTGATATGAATAACATCATCGCCATGCTCAAAGGCGGAAATCACCCTTGCATCGCCGATTGTACCCTCGTCAGGTTCCTGACCGCCGCCGCCGGGGAAAAAAGCGGTCTTGTCCAGAAGTATCTCATAACCTCTGTCCGTCTTTTCGCAGGACAGTACGGTGGCGGTAAATTCCTTTATGTGGCTGTCTGCGTAGTAAAGTTTTTCGGTCATTTCATCACCCTGTTTTTATTTCGTATGGCAGTTATCAAAATAATTATACCTATCCCCACCGCGGCGCCCGCCGCATCAAGGACGCAGTCTTTTATCATTGACGCCCGACCGCTGAGTATCTGAACAGTTTCGTCCAGACAGGCTGCCGCGCAGCATGCCAAAAATGCCCAAAGGGCGCCTTTTTTATTCCTGCCAAGGCGCAGCATAACCAGTGCCCCAAGGACAAGATATTCAATAAAATGTGCGCTTTTACGGATTATAAGCGTTGTCTTTATACCTCCGCCTCCGGGCAGTTCACCTACGGCGGACATGGTGTTTTCCACCGCGTCGCTGAGAGTGTCCGATGCGGCGCGGCTTAGAGCGGAATTGCCCCAGATAAACAAAAGCGCAAGGATTATCAGTACGGTCAGTACCGTTCCTTTCCGCCGGCTCAATTGTGCAGAGTGGGGGGATATACCCCGTCGGCGTGGAGAGCGGCAAGCTCTGCCTGAACGGCAGCACGGTCCGGCTGATAGGTCATGCCGAACCAGCGGCTGTCGGAGCGCAGCATATCAACTGTCATCTCACCCTTTTTGATAAGCTCATCCTCCAGCGCGGGCAGCAGGCACTCCTTTTTAAGTTCCTCAGGCGAAAGGGCCTTCAGAAAATCGGTAAAGTATGTATCCAGCTTTTCAAAAAACCAGGGGGTAAAGCCCCAGAAGTTCATGGAAACGGCGCTGTTCTCGTCAAGGGCGACGCCCTCTCCTTCGCTCATATCCCTAATGGAACCGTCGGGCATAAGAGTAATGTTGAAGGTCTCCGTGACGCTCTGAAGAGTGCCCTTTTCGCCTACGCATACGCCCCGCGTAACGCTGCCGTTTTTGCTGACGGTATTTTTGAGGCAGTAGGCTACCATTGCAGCCCGGCCGGTTTCTGGAAGAGTTTTCAGATGGTCATAGATGGTTTTAAAGGCATCCACTCCGTAGTAATCGTCGGCGTTTATAACGACAAAAGGCTCCTGTACGGCCTTTGCCGCGCAGAGCACCGCGTGAACGGTACCGAAAGGCTTTACCCGCCCGGCCGGCACGGGGTAAAAATCCGGAATGGAGGTAAAATCCTGAAAAACGTACTCTACCTGCACCTGCTTTGCAATGCGGTCGCCGCAAAGGCGCTTCATGTTTTCAAGCATCTCGGGTTTTATGATAAATACCACCTTGGTAAAGCCGGCGCGAATTGCATCGTGGATTGAATATTCCATCAGAATCTCGCCGCCGGGGCCAATGCCGTCGGTCTGCTTTTCTCCGCCGTAGCGGGAGCCCATTCCTGCCGCAAGGATAACAAGTGCTGCGTTCATATGGTCGCTTCCTTTCAGAAGAATTTCTTTTTACAACTTTTTATTTTATATCACATACCGGTAAAAGTAAAGAAGGCCCGGAGGCCTTCTTTGTTATTTCAGCGAGGTGCTGCTGTTAAGGAGCATGGTGCTGTAAAGAAACAGCGCGTCACAGTTTTCAAAGTTTACAAAATATCCCAGCATAGCGCTCTGGATGTAGCGGATGTCCACCAGAGTGACCTTGGCATAGCTTTCCACCATAAGGGGAGCGATGCTGCTGCCGAAGCTGTCGCGGAATATAACAAGCTCCCTGTCAGTTTCGGCGCCCGGATTTTCAATAACGATGATGGGGTCGGAGCCGGAGGTGAACATCTCGTAGGGGTCTTTCCCTGCCGCCTTGTCCATGTCGTACATCTGCACAGACATGGGTTTGCCGGTGTTGTAGCCGGTAAGAGTGCATGCGTTTATCACGTCATTTGTCAGATACTTGATGGTATCGGGTTTTACAGGCAGGGCAATCTGACCGCAGTATACGCCGTAGAAAGGATTTTGCAGGGTGTTTTCCGTGTAGCTTCCGGAAATTTCACCACCCATGGCACTTGTCAGCCTGTCAGCCACGTCCACGATGCTCTCCTGCCGCCAATGAGTGTCGGTGCGGTAGAAGTCCTCAAGGGAGAGAAGGTCTGTAATGTCGATATACTCGGCAAAGCCGACCTTTCCGACCATATCCGAAATATAGCTGCTGTAGTCAAGGGACAGGTGGCCGCTGTTTTCCGCCATAAAGGCGTTCTTGTCGGGAATCACGGAAAAATAAACTCCGTTGGCGCTCTGAAGATAGGTGTCATAGATAAACTTGAATTTTGCCGCGGCATTGTCCATCATGGCATCGCTGCGGGGATATTCAATTTTTGAGATATAGCCGTCGGAGATATAAAGGCCGTTATTGTCCGCCTTGTGGAAAAGATAGAACTCAGCGGCGGATTTAAGGCTTCTGAAGCTGTCGCGCAGGGGGAACTGGTCCAGAGAGTAATCCTCAAATTCCGTCATAAATTCTCCGGAGAGGACGGTCTGGAGGGTAAGCTCCGGAAATTTTGCCAGAACGCGGCGCTCGCTGTCGGAGTATTCGGTAACGGGTTTAAACCAGGCGGCAAGGGAAAGTACAAGGAATATTGCCGCAAGAAGGACGGTCACAACCACATTTTTACGCTTTTCATTCATGTGACCACCTCCTTAAAAACGGAAATACAGGAACGGATTGAAAGAACCGTCCACAAGGTATGCCGCGCACAGCAGGGCCAGCACCGCCAGAACAATGGGCTCCAGTACGTTTATTGCCTTTGCGCCCTTTTCACCGGCCTTTATTGCAAACACAGCCCTTTTTACAAGGGGGGTGGAGCCGATGATGCCGATGATAAACACAAGACCGTAGCTGCGCAGATAGTAAATTGCTTCGGAGGATACGCCGGGCAGACCGCCGGCGCCGAACATTCCGCCAAGGCAACTGACCCATTCGGCGGGACTTGCCGCGTTAAAGAGTACGAAACCAACAATCACGAAGAACATGACGTAGATATGTTTTATCACCCGGGTCTTTTCAAGAAGCTTTAAAAGTCCCAGCTTTTCCACGGTCAGAAGCACCGCAAAGAAAAGTCCCCACAGTACGAAATTCCACGCCGCTCCGTGCCAGAAACCGGTGAGAAGCCACACTATAAGGATATTGAGCAGGCCGCGCCATTTTTTAACACGGCTGCCGCCCAGAGGAATGTAAACATAGTCGCGGAACCAGGAGCCGAGAGACATATGCCAGCGGCGCCAGAATTCGGTAATCGAGCCGGAAATGTAGGGGAAATTGAAGTTTTCCAGGAAGTCAAAACCAAAGATCTTACCAAGACCGATAGCCATATCGCTGTAACCGGAAAAGTCAAAGTAAATATGCAGGGTAAATGCCACGGCATATATCCAGAAAAAGATGACGGACTGCTCGCCGGATGCCTGGAAAACGTCGCAAAGTTCACCAAGAGCATTGGCAATAAGCACCTTTTTGGAAAGACCTATGATAAACCGGCGAACGCCGAGGGCAGTCTTTTCAAAGCTGTGAGTGCGGCTTTCAAGCTGACGGGCGATGTCTGAATATCGGACGATAGGGCCGGCTACCAGCTGGGGGAACATTGCTATATAGGTTGCAAGACGGATGGGGTTTTTCTGAGCCTTTTCTCCACGGTATACGTCGATAACATAACTCAGCAGCTGGAAGGTGTAGAAACTTACACCGATGGGCAGCGCAATGTGCAGCAGCGGTACGGACAGGCCGGTCACTGCATTGAAGCTGGAGATGAAGAAATCCGCGTACTTGAAATAAAGCAGGGTTGCAACTGCGGCAACCACCGCCAGCGCAAGAAACAGCTTGGATACTCCCCTGCCGCGGAATTTCTCAACAAGCAGACCGATAACATATCCAACCACGATGGAGGACACCATCAGGATAAGAAACCTTGGTTCTCCCCAGCCGTAGAAAAACAGGCTTGCAATAAGAAGCCAGAGGTTTTTAAGTTTTCCGGGAACGATGAAATATACGATAATTACCGCTACAAGGAAATAAAACAGATACGGCACGCTGGAAAAAAGCAAAGAAATTCACCACACTTTACTGCACATTGCGCAAAATGCGGCGCGGCTTGGGACGCAAGCCGCGCCGATGTTTTCATTGGACGCTCAGCCCTGCAGGGAGGCGGGGCACATAAGGAAGAATACGGTGTTGCCGTAGGTTTCAACAACCATCTCGTCGGCGGTGACACAGATGTTCCAGCGCAGGTTGGCGTTGTCTTCAAGGGTCTGGGCAAAGGAAGCAACGTCGGCGCCGTCATCAAGTACGAATACGTAGCCAACAAAAGGAATGGAACCGATCATGGGGGCAAACATGGCACCCTCGGAGAAACCTGTGATCTCAACATTGTCAAAACCGCTCAGGAAGCCGCCCTCAATGGGCATTGCCATAAGAGCAATCTCGGAATTTGCCAGCAGTTCGCAGCCAAGGACAGCATTGGCAACAGCCTCTGCACCGGCAGCGGAGCCGGAGGTCATAATGTTTACAAACTCACCTCGCAGGGTCTCGCCCACGGTGCCGCCGGCTGCGGGAGGGGCAACGGGCTGGTCTGCAACGGGAGGCTCTTCGGGCTCAATAGCGGGAACGTCCACCTCGGGAGCCATGTCGGGAGTCTCCTCGGGAGGAGCGGCAGGGCCGTCTACCTCGGGAGTCACGCCGGGCATCTCGTCGGGAGTTTCTTCGGGAGGAGCGGCGGGGCCTTCAACGTCGGGCTCCACATCGGGGGTATCCACTGCGGGAGGAACGGGAGCGGGGGTGGGTTCGCCGGGCTCCGCAGGAGCGCCGCAGGCGGTCATGGCAAAGACCATTACAGCCACAAGAAGAAAAATTACTGCTTTTTTCATTAAATCTATTACTCCTTTTTGTTGTTTTCCATGTCTTAGACTGAATATTTCAAAAAATGTTTCATACTTTTCAAAAAAATTTTTGACAAGTTTTTAAAGCCGTGGCATACTCCGTTTTAGAGGTGATTACTTTGAGTGAAACGGAAATCAAAGCACGGGAACTTTTCGCTTCCGGTTACAACTGCGCTCAGGCGGTATTTCTGGCTGTCTGCGGCGATATGGATATGGAATTTGACGATGCGGCAAGACTTGTTTCCGCATTCGGCGGCGGTATGGGCGGCACCAGAAACACCTGCGGCGCTGTAAGCGCAATGGTGCTGGCAGCGGGTCATCTGTGGGGATATACAAACTCCAAAGACGACATGGCAGGCCGCAGGAAAGTCTATGCCAAAACCAAGGCTATGCTTGATAAATTTGAGGCGGAAAACGGTTCTCTGATCTGTCGGGAGCTGCTTTTGGAAAACCGTAAAACCTGCGCCGACAAGGTGGCTGAATGTGTAAGGCTTCTTCAGGAGGCCATTGCCGTGGAATAATCACGCAAAACGTCCCGCGCTGCAAGCGCGGGGCGTTTTTTATTTTCCGGAAAGTTTAACGGGAGGTTCATAACCCTCAAACAGCACAGAGGAATTTTTTCCTTCGCTGCCCGGTTTGCGGCAGGTCCAGCCGATTCTCAGCGCACCCGCTGCATAGCAAAATCTCGCCGCCAAAGGCAGGCTGCCGTTGCGGTAGGCAATAAACTGAGGTCTGCTGACCTTGTTTGTGAGCATATGGCTCTTCATATAGGATACCCTTTTGGGGATGTTTGCATTGTATTTCTTCTGCTGGCAGACTATAAGGCCGCGGAAAATTTCCGGGGCGTTGCGCTTGTACCAGGAGATGATTCCGGGGTGGAAGCTGCCCACGCAGACCTTGCCGGGGTATGCTTTCAGCATACCGGAGCTGCGCACGCACAGGTCCTGGTTGCGGTTGCCGTTCATAAGGTCGACCATAACGGGCACTCTGCCGCCCACCATGTCCAGTACCTCAACCAAAAGTGGGATATGCTCCTGGGTGCCGCCAACGGTGTACTCTTTCAGCTCTTTGTATTTTTTGCTCTCGACGGTACCCTTTTTGCCCGTCAGACGCATAAGGTCGTCATCGTGAAAAACCACCAGCATATCATCGGCGGTGAGCCGGACATCCAGCTCTATGGCATAACCCTTCTCCACCGCTGCGCGGAAAGCCGCCATGGTGTTTTCGGGAATTCCCTTTTCTGCGTTATGCAGGCCGCGATGGGCAAAATACAAACCGGAAAAATCAGACTTCTTTTCTTTTGAGCTGCGTCCGGGCATTATCATAGAAAAATATGCAAATATTGCAATAATAACGATTGCAATTATAAAAAGTATAAGTATTTTCATATGTGCCACTCCTTCTTCTAAGCATTTTACAGTAAGTAGCCATTTAAGTCAAATTTAATATTGCGTGGAAAACCAAATAATGTAAAATTATTAGAAAAAGAAAACAGACCGTTTCCGGTCTGTCTGCTTTTACAGGAAGGGTCGAAGATTTTTGCCCAGGCTTTCTTCCTCGGCAATTATTTTTCGGGTCAGCTCACGGGATGCGGTATCGGCGGCCTTGTACTGATTGAGGTACTTGGTCAGCGATTTCACGCCCATGGTACAGCCGTCGCTCATCAGCTCCGCCACAGTGGAATCGGTGGGTTTCATGGCGGTCATAGCCTCGGTTTTCAGCCATGAGGCCGCCCGGGGCAGTACGGGAGGCTCCTTACCGGGTTCCTCATGCTGACAGAGCTGGCCGTTTATCTCGGAAATGAAGTTTTTATGGTGGCTCAGACTGCTTTCAAGAACCAGCTTCAGGTCGTTTCCGCGAGCCTTCAGAATACCTTCATTGATGGATTCAATGCCCATTTTAACGCCGGATTCGCACTCGCGCAGCAGGCGTACGGTATCATTGCTTTTCATGAAATTTCTCCTTTCGGGGTTTAATTTCAAATAGTATTTCCCCATAAACAAAAGAAAATTCAGAGGTATCTCCATAGTAAGACAGTTCCCCAAACTCGTTGCAGACTTTGGAAAATTTAAAAGCATCGCCACCACCCCGGAAAATCTGGGCGAGCTCGCCGCCATCGGTGCGGAGATTGAACGCCGTATAGGCCGCAAACTTGAGATGATCTCCGGCGGCTCCACCGGCTCTTTCGCGCTGGTGCACAACGGCACCATACCCAAGGGAATAAATCATCTGCGCATCGGCGAGGGTGCGATTTTGTGCTATGATTTAAAATATGAAATGAACATTCCCGGTCTTGATTTTCTCCATTCCGACGCCTTTACTCTTTATGCTGAGGTTCTGGAGGTCAAAACCAAACCCAGCCATCCGGTTGGCGAAATCATCATTGACGCCAACGGCGACCGCCCCGTCTTTGAAAACCGGGGGGACAGGAAACCCGCCCTGCTGGGCGTGGGCCGTGTTGAGCTGGGCGGTTTCCAGCGTATTCATCCCATGGACACCGGTATTGAGGTGCTGGGCGGCTCCAGCGACCATATGATTGTGGATGTGGAAAATTACGCCGGCGACTTAAAACCAGGTGACGTGCTCGGCTTTACCCTTAACTACACCGCCGCCCTTTTCGCCACAGCCTGCCGGACAATGAACATAGAATACATAGGAATATAAAGAAATCCCCGCGACAATGTCGCGGGGATTTTACGTTGCTCAGAACAGGTTTGCTGCGTTTCCGCCTTCGGTTTTGATAAGTTTTTTGCGTTCTTCCGCCTCAATATCCTCGGGGGTGACAGTTTTGGGAGTCATGGGGATATCTCCCAGATTTACGGAGTTTTCAAGGTCGATGCCAAAGTTGTAGTACTCATCGTAACCATCTGCAAAAATGGTTACATCATACTTGCCAACGGCCAGATCCTTGAACAAGAAATCGCCGAATTCGTCGGTGACAGTTTCGATTATCTTGCCGCCCGTAACCGCAATGCAGCGGGCACCGATAATAACTTCCTTCTCCACCGGGTCGTACACCAGACCGGCAATGAATTTGCCGGGTACGTTGCGGTAGTATACTCTGGGACGGCAGCCGGTCTCGGGTTCCCTGACCTGTGCGCCGCGAATAAGATCCTTCAACTCCTCTTCTTCGCCGAATACAATGGCGTCGGTGGGGCAGTTTTCCACGCAGCGGGGCAGCTTGTAGCCGTTGTCCAGCAGATGGGCGCAGCCGGTGCACTTCTGGCTGATGCCCAGTTCCTTGTTGCCGTAAATGGCGCCGTAGGGGCAGGCCTTGGCGCAGGCACCGCAGCCAACGCACTTTTCGGGATTGATAAGCACGAAGCCGTCCTCACGGCGGTAAATGGCGCCATTGGGGCAGGCGGGCAGACACTTGGGCTCGCGGCAGTGGTTGCACAGCTGGGGAGTGTAGGTGACCTTAACCTTGGGGATGCTGCCCTGCACGTCGTCCTTCAGATGCAGCCAGAACTGACCGATGTCAGGCTGGGGTTTTGCATAGGGAGACCAGTCGTTGCCGCAGTGCTCGTCCTTACAGGCGGTCTGGCAGCTGTAGCAGCCGCTGCATTTGGCTATGTCAATTACAAAAGCTTTTCCCATTGTTACTTGCCCTCCTTATCTCCAAGCATCCAGCCCTCAAGGCAAACGCCGCAGGCAACGTCAACCTTGCGCTCAAAAGCGTGGGGATAGTCCTTCTTCCACTGTTCCATCTCCTCGTCTGTGACCTTCTGGGCCTCAACAAGGAAGCCGCTTACAACCATGCCGGTTACGGTCTTGGAGGTGATTGCGTGGGGAGTGATAAGATTTATGGCGCCGCCGCGGTCAAGGCCTTCCGCATCGATGGGGTCAAAGCGGGAGCCGTGGTCTACGGATACTGCGCCGGGGATAATACGCTCGGTAACGTAGGCGCCGCAAAGTACGGTACCTCTTTCATTGAACACCTTTACGATGTCGCCGTGTTCGATGCCCCTCTCCTTTGCGGTAACGGGATTCATCCATACGGGCTCATACTGATAGCCATCCTTGGCGCGGACCTTCATGGTGGGAGCCTCACGGTGCCAGGTGATGTCGTCCAGGTTGGCGTGGAAGCGCCAGCGTCCGTGGTTGGACATACACAGCAGAGGATATTTCTTGGCTCTTTCGGAGGTCAGGCGCTCGTCGTGGAGGTCGCTCTTTTCAATCCACTTGGGATAAGGAGGACGTTCCTGGTCGTCCGGGAAGTGTTTCTCGATGGCAGTGGAGGTAAATTCCAGCTTGCCGGTGGGGGTCTTGAGAGGATGATTTTCCGGATCAAGGGCAAAGGGACGGATACCGGGGAGCATCTCTGCATACTTGGGGTCAACGGGCATGATGAAGATGTCTTTCTTATGGTAATCGTCTTCCTTGTCCAGATGGGCAACGCCGCTTCCCTGCCAGAAGAGTTCAATTATCTTTTCGGGGTCGGTTATGCCGCCTGTGTATGCCTGATAATACTCATCGCCCAGCTTCTTTGCCACCTCTGCCACGCAGTCGAAGTCACTGAGGGACTCACCCACGGGAGGACAGGCGGTATATTCACGGAATACGCTGGTGATGATGCCGCTGTTGGCGTCGTCGCTGATTTCGTCCATCTCGAAGCGGGTAGCGACGGGAAGGATAATATCCGCCAGATAGCAGTCGTTTTCAAGCCAGGGATGCTGAGCCACGATGAACTCAATCTCGGGAGAGCGCATCGCCTTTACATAGTTGAAGCCGTCGTTCCAGCAGGTGGTCATACAGGGACTGTCCGTCCATACCGCGTGAATACGGGAACAGCCGGGTCTGGGGAATTCATGCTTGTTCCACTGGGTATGGGCGGGAGAACAGAAGTAGTCCAGGCCGTACCACTCAATATGATCCTTGAGAATCGCGTCGTGGATCATGCATTTGGGGATAAACTGCTGGGGAGCGTTGGGCATGGTATGGCAAAGCTGCTGAATTTCAGGCATGGCCTTGGCCACGGGGTTGAGCTTAAACATGCCGCGTTCGGTATTCTCATCATCGGTGATGCCCTCGGCGGGACGCACCATCTCGCAGCGGTGAGGTATGTTGATTATCTCCTCTCCCTGGTAGGGAATGGTGTAGGCGGGGGTGAAAATATTCCATTCGGTCCACTTTACCTGGAAGCGGCCGGGCTTGCCCAGACCCTGCATACCCAGACAGATGGACTGAAGTCTGGCAGGTTCGGTGGAGAATGGGCCGCGGATGCCGGGGCCGCCGTTGCCCACGGTAACGGTGACAATCTTCTTGGCCCAGTAACGGGCAAGAGCCTTGATGGTCCATTCGGACACGCCGCACTTTTCAGAGGCCCATTCGGGGGTCTTGGGCTCGCCGTCAACCTTGCCGAGAACGTAGTCAAAGAATTCCTCCGCGCCTACGGCGTGGGTCTTGACGTATTCCTTATCGTATGTATCCTCTTTCAGCCAGGTGTAGATGATGGCAAGATACAGCGCCGCGTCGGTGTTGGGGAGAACGGGGATCCACTTGTCCGCCTGGCAGCAGCCGCAGTAGTTGAGTTCGGGATCAACAAAGATGAACTTGATGCCCAGGCTGTGAAGCCAGTAGCTCATACGGCTGGCCAGATATCCGTCGAAGCCAACCGCAGTGGTTTCGGGGTCGGCAGACCAGAAAAGCAGGGCGTCGGCGTGCTTTGCCACGTCGGGCCATACGTTGCCGGAGGGCTGAAGCTGACCTACGGGCTCAGAGCCCCATACGTTCTTGGAACCCCAGCCGAAACCTTCCCAACTGTCAAGATTTCGCATCTGAACGGTGTAGCCGCCAAGGAGGGACAGAAGTCTGTTGGGACAGCCGTGGGCGGGAGCCACGTGCTTACCCTCGCCGTGGAGGTCGGTTTCGGAAAGAACGGCGCTCATGCCGTACTTTTCCTTGATACGGAGAAGCTCTTTTGCAATTATGTCGGTGGCCTCATCCCAGGAAATACGCACATAGCGGCTCTTGCCGCGGTTTTCGGTGTTTCTCTCTCCGTCCGGGTCAAAGTCCACGCGCTTAAGAGGATAACGGACGCGGTTTTCCGAATATACCCTCTTTTTGTAGGTCATGTAGTAGTTGGCAGTGACGGATCTGGTGGGAGGGGTAAAGGTCTTGCCGTGTGCGTCTATCTGCCAGGGGTTTTTGCTTTCCCAGTCACAGTATTCGGTATAATCCAGGGGGCGGATACGGGTCAGCTTACCCTGTTCATCGGTCTCAACAACGGTGGGGTTACCGCTGCGGGGACCCATAAGGCTGCCCGCCTTGAACACCTTGCGCTGGGCCTTTACATCAATTTTTTTATTGATCAAAACGATCCACCTCACTAACACAGTTACTTGTGTGTTTAAAAATGTCCGGCGGGAAATTTCTCAATTCCCCGCCGGACAAAGTCACATTTACGGCTTGGAACTGTTGGGGTTATCCAACAAGATCATTTTTTCTTATCGAAGAAGTCATCGCCCAGAAGTCTTCTGTTTGCAGCCTTGTCGTCGGGATTCTGTACCTGCTCCAGAGGAATGTAGGGGATGGATTCCTTCCAGTGGATGCCGAAGTAGTCGGGTCTGCCGCACATGAACATTCTTTCATAGGGTACGGGCAGTTTGAACAGCTTGGCTGCGTTGCCGCCCAGGATAAGGTTGATTTCATCCTGGCCCACCCACTGTTTCAGACGCTCGATCTGAGTGACTTCCCAGCCCCACCAGTCACACTGGTAAGCGGGAACGGGAGCCCAGCGCTTCATGGAAGTGGAGAAAGCTTCGGGGAACATGCCCTTGCGGCCGTGATTTACGGTCAGATACTGAGGCACATGGCCGTAGTCGCTGCCCCAAAGCAGCTGGGTGGGGCCTACATTGGGGTCTTCGACAGCCATACGGATCTGCTCCGCGTTCCAGGTGCCGACTTCCAGGAAAATGTTGGGTTCTCCGCCGTCACCGGTGTATCTGCCGGCTGCCTGCAGGGATTTTCTGATGTTCGCATCATTGTAAATGTAGGAGCCGATGGAGTGGCCGCCGTGGTTTACGATGATCTTTACGTCGGGGTACTTGCCGGCCAGACGCATCAGCAGCTTCCAGGGATCCCACTCGTAGTCCTGCCACATAACATCGTGGAAGGCCACGGGCAGATTGTATCTGCGGGCAATGTTGAACAGTTCGCAGTATTCTTTGAATCTTTCCTCATAGCCGTAGAAATGCTCTTTATCCCAGTTTCTGGGAGCAAATTCGCCGATGCCGATAAACTTACCGGTATCGCAGGCCTTTTCGATTTCGTCCAGGGAGTCAGACATCTTCCACTCAATGCCTTCTCGCTGGCAGCGCAGACGGGTGGTCTGGTCGGCGCAGAACGCTCTGAATTTATCGGGATATTTTTCAACAAGCTTAAGCTGGCTTTCGTTGGTGGTGCCGGTAACGCTGGGGTACAGCATGACCATGTCAACGCCGTAGCATTCCATGTCATAAAGGGTAAGACCGGAGTTGTCAACAAATTCGACCTCGCCGGAGCCGGGGCCTATCGGAAGCCCTTTCCAGCCCTCAGGAGACGGATTATCTCCTACTGAATCGTAAAGTGATGTGATGTGGCCGTGGGTCTCTACCACGAAGCGTCCCATTTTAGGCATTGTTATTTTCCATCCTTTCACGTTTGATTTTTAAATTTAAGTGTCTGCATCGTCCCTGCAGCACAGAGATCACATTATTTTGCCCTGTCAGTCATCCATTGTGAAGTCGTCGTCAAAGAACTTCTTTTCAATGGGAATGCGGAAGGGATCGGGATTCTGAATCTGTTCGTCGGGAATAAAGGGATACATATCTCTCCAGTTTTCGCCGAAGATATCCGGGCGGGCTTCGGGGAACATTCTGGGATGAGGAACGGGCAGCTTGTACAGTCTTGCAGCGGTGCCGCCCATAATCAGGTTTATTTCGTCCTGGGTCAGCCAGTCACCCACTCTGTCGATAGTACGCATGCCCCAGCCGTAAAAATCGGGCTGATAGGTGGGAATGGTGGGCAGACCCTTGTAGCCGGAGCCGAACTGGGAGTCGGTTTTGCGGTAATCAAAAACCCTGGGGTCGGTCATCAGGCCGATCTTGCTGTCGTAACGGAAATCCATAATGTTTTTGCGGTAAATATGCTGAGGCACGTTACCGTAATCGTGGCCCCACATAAGATTGCAGGCGCGGATTCCGTTGTCAAAAGCGATTTCGAAGTTCTTTTCGCACCAGCCGCCGGTTTCCATGTAAATATTGGGATACTGGGAAACCATTGTGTAGACCTCTTTCATACTTTCAAGAGGATCCGCAACGCCCAGATCGGGGTCCTTGTAGCCGTGGTTGAAGATTATCTTGGCCTTGGGGTTGTTGCGGGCAACGGCCTCAAGCATATCGATATGATGCCAAAGAGTTTTGCCCAGGCGCATAAACATGATAAATTCGTGGAAGTGTACCGGTACATCATACTTGACCGCCAAGTCGCATATAGCGCCCCACTCCTCCAGACGCTGCTGGAAATCGGGAGCCGGAGCAAGGCCGTAGCGGTAAACATTCAGACCGGGGGCAAATTCGCCGATACCGACAAAGTTGCCGGTTTTAAGAGCCGCCTCAACCTCGTCAAGGGAGGTCTGTATAGTCCAGTCCTTTATCTCGCCGCGGAGCACTTTGGTGGCAACCATCTGATCGGAACAGCAGGCACGGAAGCGGTCGGGATACTTGTTCATAAGCTTAACCTGGGTTTCGTTGAAGGTGCCGCACATGCTGGGCAGCAGGATAGCCATATCCACACCGTAGCGGTCCATGTCGTACAGCGCAAGAGCTGTATTGTCAAAGGCCTCTACCTCGTGAATCATACCATTCCATCTGCCCTCTTTGCGGTACTGGAAGCTTTTTTCTCCCTTGGGCTGATAGAGGGTGGAAATATGTGAATGGGTATCTACTACAAAACGGGCGATATTTCGCATGGTTTCAGCTCCTTTTAATCCGAGGTAAAGTCATCGTCGAAGAACTTCTTTTCAATGGGAATGCGGAAGGGGTCGGGGTTCTGAATCTGTTCGTCTGGAATAAGGGGGTACATATCTCTCCAGTTTTCGCCGAATATGTCCGGGCGGGCTTCGGGGAACATCCTGGGTTGAGGCACGGGCAGCTTGTACAGTCTTGCAGCGGTGCCGCCCATAATCAGGTTTATCTCGTCCTGAGTCAGCCACTCCCCTACCCTGTCAATGGTCCTCATTCCCCAACCGTAGAAGTCGGGTTGATAGGTGGGAATGGTAGGCAGCCCCTTATAGCCGGAGCCGAACTGGGAGTCGGTTTTGCGGTATTCAAATACCCTGGCGTCGGTCATTATGCCGATTTTGCTGTCATAGCGGTAATCCAGGATATTTTTGCGGTAAATATGCTGGGGCACATTGCCGTAATCGTGACCCCACATAAGATTGCAGGCACGCACGCCGCTGTCAAAGGCGATCTCAAAGTTCTTTTCGCACCAACCACCGGTTTCCATGTACACATTGGGGTGAGCTGCCACCATTGTGTAAACTTCTTTCATGCTCTCCAGCGGGTCTTTGCAGTTAAGGTCCGGATCCTTGTAGCCGTGGTTGAAGATTATCTTTGCCTTGGGGTTGCGGCTTGCCACAGTTTCAAGAAGCTTTGCGTGATGCCACTTGGGATTTCCAAGGCGGAAAAACATATTGAATTCGTGGAAGTGCACCGGCACGTCGTACTTGACCGCCAGTTCGCAGAATGCGTCCCATTCCTCAACACGCTGGTCAAAATCCGGCATAGGCATATAGCCGTAACGGTAGATATTAAGACCGGGCACGAACTCGCCTATGCCTACAAAATCGCCGGTTTTCAGCGCCGCCTCAATTTCGTCAAGGGACATCTGCAGCTTCCAGTCGGTGATTTCACCTCTTACCACCTTGGTTGCGGTCATCTGGTCGGAGCAGCAGGCGCGGAATCGGTCCGGGTGCTTACGCACGATTTTCAGCTGGGTTTCGTTGTAAGTGCCGGTCATACTGGGCAGTAGTATTGCCATATCCACACCGTAGCGGTCCATGTCATACAACGCCAGCGCCGAGTTATCAAAAGCCTCCACCTCATGGGCCATTCCGTCCCACTTGCCTTCTTTGCGAAGCTGCTCGCTTTTATCGCCCTTGGGCTGATAGAGGGTGGAAATGTGTGAATGGGTATCTACCACAAATCTGGCTATGCTGCGCATTTTATCACCTTCCATGTAAATGTCAGGGTTTTTTGATACTGCCTATGAGAGCAAGCGCTATTACGGCCGACAGCGTGAGCACCGCGAACGGTACTATAAATCCACCGCTTCTGGCCATAAGTGCGTTGGCTCCGGTAGCAATGAATGAACCCGTGCAAAGGTTTATGTTCAAAATAGCAAAATTCTGAGAAAAGTGTTTTTGTCCGTAAAATATTGCGGTTATGGTGGCTCCCGCCGTGGGACACGCACCATAGGACAGTCCCGCAAGGCATATACCGATTGCACAGAGTACGAGAGCATCTGTCAGCACCGATATGATGACAACCACAGTGGCTATAATTCCTACAATCGTAGCAAGAACAAGCCCCTTTTTGCAGCCCAGCATATCAAAAACCTTGCCGGAAATTATTCTGCCTAGGCCGTTGAACACAGACAGCATTCCAACCAGCAGCGCCGCAAGTTCCACCGACGCGCCAAGAGAAACAGACAGGTCGTTTGCAAAGCTTATGGTTGTGCTGCCCACGGCGGCTATGAGGGGTATTCCTATAAACATTAGCCAGAAAGAAGGTCTGCGTACCATCTGGCCGGGTGTACATTCCACCGTGGCAAATTTATTGCTGTCAACAGCTGCCACTTTTACCGGAGGCAAAACGGTGTCTTTGCCCGGACGCCGGATAATGAGTCCCGCAATCAGAAGGGCAATGCCAAGGGCTATGCCGTAGACCACGTAAGTGCCACGCCAACCGATGCCGGGAACGGCAAAAAGTCTGGGCGCCACATTACCCAAAATCAGCGTGGAAAGTCCGAAAGCCATCATAAGAACGCCTGTGCAGGTGCCCTTTCTGTCGGGGAACCAGGCTCCCACGGCCGAAATTATGCATCCGTAGGCCATACCTATGCCGGTGCCGCCCAGGGCGCTGTAAAAGAAATACAGATGCCACAGCTTTTCACCGCTGATGCGGGATGTGAGCATAAAGCCTATGAAGGCCAATACCGCACCGATGATTATTGTGGGCTTTGAGCCAATGCGCTTTTCCAGAAGGCCGTTTGTAATAAGGCCGACGCAGTAAAAACACATCGTAAGTGTGAAGTTAAGTGCCAGCTGCGCAGGTGTCCATCCGAAGTTTTCAGCCATCGGCACCTTTAGTATGGACCAGGCGTAAATAACGCCTGAAAACAGCATCGCCAAAACACCTGCCGCCAAATAAAGCCGGCGGATCTTATATGATGTATTTTTCATTTTCATCTTCCTTGAAAGCTTGTATTTGCAAACGGAAATGGCGTGCGTCTATAAAAATTGATATTGTTTTTAAAATCAGGGTTTTCTGTTGCAGATATTGAGTATCAGAGATACAACTGCCACTGCCGCCAGAACCGCAAAAGGCAGAACGTAGCCGCCGCAGCGGGTCAGAAGCAGGCTGGATACCGTGGCAAGGAAAGATGCGCCGATAAGGTTGAGGTTAACAATACTGTAATTGAGGGGGAAGTGCTTTTGTCCGTAAAACACCGTGGAAACGGTTGCCGCGGCTGTGGGACAAGCACCGTAAGACAAGCCGGCAAAGCAAAGTCCGATAACACAGACGGCAACAGAACCGGTAACAACCGCCACAAGGGATATGCAGGCCGCCGCAACACCAACAATGTTTGCAATAAGCAGGCCCTTTTTGCAGCCAACCAGGTCGAACATAAATCCGAAGAAAATTCGTCCAAGGCCGTTACATACGGAAAGCACGCCAACCAGCGCCGTTGCCACGCTTGCCGCAGCACCAACGGAAATGGAAAAGTCACGGGCAAAGCTTATGGTGCTGTTGCCTACCGCCGCCAGGAAGGTTATGCAGAAAATAATCAGCCAGAAAGAAGGCCTCTTTATCATTTCCAGGGTGGTGCACTCCAGTGCGGCGAAGCTGTTTTTGCTGCTTCCGGCGCCGGCTTTCTTTTCCGGAAGCACAATTCCCGCACCGGGACGCTTTATGATAAGTCCCGCCACAAGCAGAACCACACCCAGGGCAATACCGTAAATGGTAAAAGTTCCGCGCCAGCCCACAGAGGGAATTTTAAACAGAACATCGGCAAGGTTGCCCAAAACCAGAGTGGATGCGCCGAAGGCCATCATCAGAACGCCGGTACATGTTCATTTCTTTTCGGGAAACCATGCGCCAACGGCGGAAATGATGCAGCTGTATGCCATGCCTATGCCCATACCGGAAAGGAATCCGTAGGAAAAATAGAGCATTATTACACTTGCACCGCTGAGTCTGGCGGAAATCTGAAAGCCTATAAACGCCAGCACCGCGCCGATAATTATTGTGATTTTTACTCCGATGCGGCGCTCAATAATTCCGGTAATAATACAGCCGATGCAGTAAAAGCACATGGTAAGGGTAAAATTCAACGCCAGCTGGGACGCTGTCCAGCCGAAGCTGTCGGCCAGAGGTGCTTTCAGTATGGACCAGGTATATATTACGCCGGCAAAGAGCATCGCCAGCACGCCTACCGCCAGATACAGACGGCGAATCTTATATGATGTGTTTTTCATTTTTGCCTCTTTTCTCCGTTGGCAGATATCTGCTGCCGCGGCAGGACGCTGTTTTTCCGTTTTTGACAAGTGCCGTAATTGGTAATTTACTTAAATTACAATTACGGCACCTGCCTCTTAAGGAGATACTATGAAGATGAGTCCCTTCCGAATTATTATTTTACGAGAATGTCGGGTCTGCCGCAGGCAAAGGTACACAGTTCGGGAACAGGCAGCTTATACAGTCTTGCAGCGTTACCGCCGACGATGAGGTTGATCTCGTCCTGAGTGGCCAGATCAAGGTCAATCAGGCGGGCGATCTGACGAGTGGGCCAGCCGTAGAAGTCAGGCTGATAATCGGCCTCACGCTTGTCGCCGTTCCAGTTGTTTCTGTTGTACCAAACCTTGGTGGGTTCCAGATACTTGGCGTTGGGACGGGTTGCCTGGGGATACCACAGACGACTGCCGGTATCGCCGCCGCCCCAAATCAGACGGCTGGCACCCAGCTGATGGTCCTTCAGGGCGATTTCGTAATACTCTGCGCGCCAGTAGCCGGTTTCCAGGTATACAAAGGGAGCGCGGCTTGCAACCAGGCAGGCTTCCTTGATGTCGGCAACGTTGTCGCCGCCGCCGTGAGGAATAACTACTTTAAGTTCGGGATACTTCGCAAGAACTTTGTTGAGCACCTGGAAAGCCTCAACACGGCTAAGACCTGTGGGGTCGGAATAGTCATGGAAGAAAATGGGTACATCGTGGGCAATGGCCAGTTCAGCCACCGCGCACCACTCATCAAAGCGCTCAAGGTTGCTGTAGGATTTTCTTACAACACCCATGCATCCGGGAGCAAATTCGCCGATGCCGACGAAATAATCCTTGCCATTGGTCAGAACTTCATCCAGTTCTTTCAGAGAATCGCTGAGGTTCCATTCCTTTTCGCCGTGTGCCGCCTTGATACGGGTCTGGCAGTCCATAGCGCAGGTGCGAAGGCGCTTGGGATGGCGCTCACAGCAGTATTTGTACATCTCGTTGGTGGTGCCGGTGAAGCTGGGCAGGAGAATACCCATATCTACACCGTAAACATCCATATCAAAGAGAATCATATCGGAATTATCTACCGATTCAACCTCTGCCCAGATGCCTTTCAGCTTGCTGTCAGCCTTGGCAGAGTCTTTTTTGCCGCAATGAATGTGGCCGTCAACTACAAATCTTCCTATTTTCATCGCAATTTCCTCCGATTATTTGTTCATACCAAAGGTGTTGGGGACATAGTCAATTTCATCAGGCAGGGAGTAACCGGTTCTCAGGTCGCCTTCCAGCTCGGACAGAGAGGGTACCCACAGGTCGGGTCTGCCGCTGCAGAAGGTGTACAGGGGGCTCAGAGGCAGCTTGTAAAGTCTTGCTGCGTTGCCGCCGACGATGAGGTTGATCTCGTCCTGAGTGCACAGATCCAGATCCTTAAGTCTGTGGATCTGATGGGTGGACCAGCCGTAGAAGTCGGGCTGATACTCAGCCTCGCGGCGCTCGGGCGTCCAGTTGTTGCGGTTGTTCCATACGCGGGTCTTTTCAACCAGCTTGGCACCGGTCTGCATAGCCTGCTGGTACCATACACGGCTGCCGGTATCGCCGCCGCCCCAGATAAGCTTTCTTGCGCCTACGTGATAATCCTTCAGTGCGTATTCATAGTACTCGGCCTTCCAGTAGCCGGTTTCAAGGTATACGTGCTCGAAGTTGGAGGCCAGAGTGCAGGCCTTTTCGATCTCATAACCCTTGTAGCCGCCGCCGTGGGCAACGATAACCTTCAGGTCGGGGAACTTGAAGCAGACGTTGGCCAGCATGGTGAAAGGCTCTTCCATGTTGAAGCTGGCATATTCGTGGAAGTACATGGGAACGTCGTGTGCTACGGCCACTTCAGCAATCTTGCAAATCTCACGGAAACGCTCGTAGCGGGTGGGACGGCTGCGGACAACACCCATGCTGCCGGGGATAAATTCACCGATGCCTCTGAAAATATCGGGATCGGCGCTCAGCACTTCGTCAAGTTCCTTGCAGGCGTCATCGATATTCCACTCCTTGATGCCGCGAACAGCGTTCAGACGGCAGGTGGTATCCATGGCGCAGGCAACGAAGCGGTTGGGGTGACGCTGTACAATAGCCTTGTGGACTTCGTTGGTGGTGCCGGTGAAGCTGGGCAGAAGCATGCCCATATCAACGCCGTAGATGTCCATGTCCAGAAGGATCATGTCGGAATTGTCAACTGCTTCAACCTCGGCCAGCAGGCCTTTGATCTTGCTGTTGGCGGTGGCTGCGTCCTTTTTGCCGCAGTGAATGTGACCGTCAAATACAAATCTTCCTATTTTCATACTTTATTTCCTTTCAAAACAGGGGGCGGAAAGATTACAGGTTGGGGAGGAAGGATGCAAGCTGGGGGAATGCAATCAGAAGGACTGTTGCAACAACAGTAGCTATCAGGAACGGCCAGACGCCTTTAAATACCTTGCCGACCGGCGTTTTGCATACACCGCTTACAACATAGCACAGCAGACCAACAGGAGGAGTAATCATACCGGCGCTGCTGGTGAGAACGAAGAGGGCTGCGAAGAAGTAGGGGTCAAAGCCCAGGGTGGTGACAACAAGGGGATAGAATACGGGGATAACAATAAGGGTAAGAGCCAGAGCCTCAATGAAGAAGCCCAGGATGTAGATGATGATAACGACCAGAATCAGAATAAAGATGGGAGGAACCGCCAGGCCGCCGAGGGTGCTGGCAAGAATGCTGGCCAGACCGGTAACGGTGATAAGACGGCTGAGAATCTGGGCACCGAAAGTAAGGAACAGAACCATGGCAGTGGTCTTGGCAGTGTCCTTGACAGCGCGGACGAAGACTTTCCAGGTCAGGGTGCGCTTAACCAGGGAAACGATGCAAACAGCCAGGGAGCCAACGGCGCCGGCCTCGGTGGGGGTGAACCAGCCGATGAACAGACCGCCCAGGCAGACCACGAAGATGATGATAACGTCGATGGTCTTGATAGCCGCTTTTACGGTTTCCTTAAAGGTGGACTTGGGGCCGGCAGGAGCCAGCTCGGGTTTGCGCTTAAGGACTACCCAAATGGCAACGCAGAAGCAAAGCATCAGCAGGATGCCCGGGAAAATACCGGACATAAACAGTCCGCCGATGGATTCTTCGGTAAGGATACCGAACATAATGAATGCCATGCTGGGGGGAATAAGTACGGAAAGAATGCCGCCGGACGCGATGGAAGCGGTGGACAGGGTGGTGTCATAGCCGTACTTCTTCATTTCGGGGTAGCAGATGCTTCCCATGGTGGCACCGGCAGCGGTGGGAGAACCGCAGATGGCACCGAAAACAGCGTTTGCAAAGGTGCTGGCGTACAGCAGGCCGCCCTTTTTATGACCGACCAGTTTGTTGAAGAAGTTGAACAGGCCGCTGCCTATGCCCGCGTGGTAGCAGAGGAAGCCCATAAATACGAACATGGGAACAACGCTGAGGGTATATGACATGAACTGGCTGTGGAACTCTTTGCCGACTACCTCAAGGGTTGCGGTAAGACCCAGCTTTATAAGCAGGCCGATAAATCCGGAAAGTCCCATGGACAGTGCCACGGGCATTTTCAGGAACATGAAGATGAAGAACAAAGCAAATACAAGAATACCTAATGTTGCGCCACTCATTTAACTTCGTCCTCCTTCCCTGCAAGTCTTCTGGCCTGGATGATGATATCGGAAACGTAAACAAGCGCAAGAAGCGCACATACGATGGTTTCTATCAGAATGAAGGGCCATACAGGTACGTCCATGGTGGAACCGGTCATACCGTTTGCAATGTGGTTAACGGTACGTCTGTACAGAGCGTAAGTCAGAACCACACAGAACGCCACACCCAGTACATCCATTACAACATCAACGATATACTGTGCTTTTTTAGGGAACTTGTTGGTGAGCATGTCCAGACGGATATGTCCGTCCTCTACGGCGCAGCGGCACAGTGCCGGCGCAGTTATAAGTACCAGAAGGAAGCATGCAATATCGTATGTGCCTTTAAGAGGCAGATCAAACTGTCTGGTTATACAGTTGATGCCGACGATAAGCATCATTGCAACGATCGCGATACAGGAAATGATTTCGATACGCTGCGAAATCTTATGAATTACTGAGACAAATTTCATTATCACACCACCTCATTATAGTAATCAGGGGATTTAAGACTATTTTAAGCTTTTTAATTATATAGCCGGAGCGTTTCGGCCTGTACTGTTGGATACACGTATTCTTCCATATAAGGACCGAAACGCTCCGGCTTGGTTTAAGGGTTAAACAACATCGGGGTTATAGGGGCACACCGGGGTTATTTACCGGAAACCTCCAGATAGTAATCATAGTAGGACTGAGTGCCTTCGTTGTACTTTTCAGCAAGCTCGATCATGGTGTTGTAGAATTCGCGGGCGGGGCCGTCGTCTTCTCTGTCGGCGATAGCTTCATCAATAACGGGCTGCATCAGTTCCATCCACTTGGCTTCCTCTTCGGGGCCAATGGCGTAAACTTCCTTGCCCAGTTCCAGGAACTTGTCGATGGAGGCAAGGGCCTCGTTCTCTTCGCCCTGTACGTAGGGAACGTTGTGTTCAGCGCAAACTTCCTCGATGATGGCCTGCAGGTCAGCGGGGATGGAGTTCCACTTGGCCTCGTTCATCATAACGATGAAGGAAGATACGGACAGGAAGGGAGTGATGGTGAAGCAATCGGCAACTTCGATCAGATTCCAGGTGGTCATAGCGCCCAGACCGCCCAGAACGCCGTCACAGGTGCCTCTCATCAGAGCTTCATAGGTTTCGGGCATAGCTACGGAAACGGGGGATGCGCCCAGAGCGCCCATGGCAGCGCCGCTCAGGCCGATGGCACGGATCTGCTCGCCCTTCAGGTCGTCCAGGTTCTGGATGGGGCTGTTGGTGGCGATGGCGCCGGGGCCCATGCAGTATACGTTGAGAACCTTAACGCCTTCCAGTTCCTTCAGATCGAAGTTCTGGATGCAGTCCATGTAAACCTGAGAAAGAACAACAGCGTTGTTGTAATGTACGGGCAGGTCAAACAGCTCGAGCATGGGGAATACGCCGGGGGTCAGAGCGGGAGTAACGACGGAGATGTCAGCAATGCCGCTCTTAACGCCTTCATAGGACTCGGCCAGAGTCAGAAGGGTCTGGGCAGGATAGAAGTTAATCTTAACTCTGCCGCCGGTAGCCTCTTCAAGGTCGGCTGCCCAGGCTTCATAACGCAGGTGAACGGGATGGGTGGTCGCCTTGTCGTGAGCAAAGGAGATCTCGATAACTTCGCCGGGATCTACATCAGCGGGGGGTGCGGAAGTGCCGGAATCGGCGGGGGGAGTAGTGGTGGTGCCGGAGTCAGCGGGGGGAGTAGTGGTGGTACCGCCGCATGCGGCAAAGATGCCTACGCACATAACCAGTGCCAGAACCAGAGCTAAAGCTTTTTTCAACTTCATATTGTCCTCCTTAATCATTTCTTGGCAGAAATTTTCCGCCGGATTTTAAAGGGTTTGTTGTTTTGAGTTCCCCTACTCTGTCTTAAAAATATTCTTTCTCGCCGACAAGGTCAATTTTTTATCGCATCGAATATTCCATCTTGGAATATTCTTATTGGACAATTCTAACAAAACACGCTTTCCTTTCACATATTTCCTTTGCATTTTTCGTCAAAATTGCCTATTCTTTTGTGCGATTTTAAGGCACTTTTTTAAATTTTGTAGCACTTTTCATAGATTTATCACCTCATTTTTTACGAACTTAACAATTCTTTAATAAATATATCATTACATCTTGGCATTTTATTAACGCTTTTTGGCGGCTGAGACATTTTGCCTGCCGAAAGTGCCTTTCCGGCATTTGATTTTTATTGATTTTTTTGTTAATGTGTAGTCAGTTATCGTTTGAAAAGGTGGCTGTTTATATGACGCTTTTACAAATCAAATGCCTTTGGGAAGTTATCACCACCGGCAACTTTACTGAGGCCGCAGAGCATCTTTACATAACTCAATCCGCCGTTTCCAAAAATATAATGGCATTGGAGGAAGAGATGGGCATTTCTCTGCTTGACCGTTCCTCCCGCCCTTACGTGCTCTCCCCTGCCGGACGTAAAATGATGGTTCATTTTGGCGAAATTATTCTGGCTTTCGAGAGGGCAGACAACACTCTGCAGGATATAAAGCGCAATCTGACCCCCCTTGACGACAACAGTTTCCGTCTTGTCGGCATGCCCGCAATTACGCGTTTTGGCGTTACCACATCCATATATGACTTTATGCGCAAAAACCCCAACTTCAGCATCTATCTTGAGGAGATGGACGAAGACCGTATTTCCATAGCAATGCAGATGGGCGACTGTGATGTGGCTTTCTGCACAAACCTGCGAATAAATCTGGCCGATTACAACACCAAAAAATACCGCCGTGATTCAATCAGCATTCTTTTTTCCAGTGATATTGCCGCCAACACACCTTTGGCAGAAATGTCAAACTTCTCATGGATATTCCCTCCTCCTCAGGCGGCGCACTATTCCACCTGTCTGAGACTTTGTCAGGAAGCGGGTTTTATTCCTAAAATTGTTCTTACAACCAGCCGTCCCCAGACAGCCATGGAATACATCACAAATCACCGGAAAAACTGCGCTTACATGGAGATAACCGGTATTTTGAGCAATTACTGCAACGAAGACTGCCATATGGTTCCTGTTGCCAATTCTCCCGAGGTATCCTTCCATTTTGTATGGAGAAAAAATGCGTCGCTTCCAAAAGCCGCTCTGGAATACCTTGCGTATATGTCCGAAAAAGCCGAATAAGAAAATACATAATCAAAAACCCCGCGACATCGTCGCGGGGATTTTGTTATTTTGTCAGATATTCTTTCAGCGCATCGACCGCTTCGGTATAGCTGTCGAAATGCTTTCCGGAAATCGTTTTGAAACAGGCCAGCCGCAGATATGATATTTTGCGAAAATCCTCTCTGGCATTCACATCTGACAGATGCACCTCAACGGCGGGGATATCCACCGATTTCAGCGCATCCAGAATGGCAATCGACGTGTGGGTGTAGGCACCTGCGTTAATGATTATTCCGTCCACCCGCTTATAGCAGTTCTGAATCGCGGTGACAATGTCTCCCTCACAGTTTGACTGGTAAAACTCAGTTTCGAAACCAAGCTTGTCGCAGTGGTCAGCCACATACTTTTCAAGGTCTTTAAGGGTACTTTTGCCGTAAATCTCCGGCTGGCGTATGCCCAGCATATTCAGATTAGGGCCGTTTATTATGAAAAGCTTCATAAAGCAAGCACTTCCTTTATTTTCCGCGCTGCTGCACGGGAGTCGGTATTTTTGATCTGTAAATCGCTCCATGCGATATAGTTGGGCAGACGCTCGTTATACAGTTCGGTCAGATCTCTGCTCTGCGAAACGGGTCTGCCGGCAGTGGGTAGTTCGTCAATATTACGGTCAATGAAAACGCAGACGCTGTTCTGGGCGATAAGGTCCCGATTGCGCTCTCTTGTGACCACACCGCCTCCAGTGGCGATTATAAGTCCGCTCTCTTTTGAAAAATCGGCCATGACCTCCGTTTCCAGAAGTCTGAAGGCCTCCTCCCCTTTTTGGGCGAAAATTTTCGGTATGGACATTCCGGCGCGCTTGACAATTTCATCGTCGGTGTCAACAAGAGGGCGTCCGGTAAGTGCGGAAAGATGCTTTCCCACGGTGGTTTTGCCGCTGCCGGGCATACCGATAAGCACTACATTGCGGGTGGCGCGGGAGATTTCCTCCGTAATTGCGTCCACCGCCTCGTCAGGAAAGCTTTCGCCGGTGAATATCTCCCCCGCGGCCTTTGCCTGAGAAACAAGCATGGACAGGCCGTTGGCAAAGGGAATCCAAAGCTTTTGTGCCTGAAGCAAAAGGGCTGTTTTGTCGGGGTTATATATAAGGTCAGCCACGAAAACACAGCTTTTAAAGGGCGCAAGGTCTATGGCTGTCGCTCCGTTATGGGGATACATACCCAGAGGGGTGGTGTTTACGATGACCTGCGCGTCATAGTGACGGGAGATATTTTCGTAATTGTCCCGACCGCTGCGGGAAACCGTCACCACCGGGGCCGCGCCAAGGTCTGAAAGCACCGCCCGCACGGTAAGAGCCGCGCCTCCGTTTCCAAGTACGAGAGTTTTTTTGCCATTAAGGTCAACACCGCTCTTTTTCAGCAGGTATTCAAAACCGCAATAGTCGGTGTTATCACCCAAAAAGCTGCCGTCTGACCGGCGCACAACGGTGTTGACGCTGCCCAGCTTTTTCGCCCGGGGTGAAAGCTCCGCGCAGTATTCAATTACTGCCTTTTTATAAGGAATAGTAACGTTGAAGCCGTCCAGACCGGTGGTTTTCATAAACTCATCCAGCGCCTCCGGTGCTACCTCATACAGCTCGTATTCATAATCGGACAGGCGGTGGTGTATACGGGGCGAGAAGCTGTGGCCCAGTTTTTCGCCTAACAGGCCGCAGCGTTTCATCAGACCACCTCGGTATAGCTGCCCAGATATTTGAACTGGGAGCATATGTCGTCAAGATCATTGAAAATCTGGGTAAATTCTTCGGAATATACTGAGGTTTCCAGGTCGAAATAGAACATAAACTCAAAATCGCTGTTGGGAAGGGGTCTGGACTCCAGCTTATTAAGGTTTACTCCAAGAGAGTAAAAACGGGAAAGAACGTTATTAAGAGCGCCGGGACGGTGAGGCAGAACCATCATTATACTGGTCTTGTCCGCGCCGGGGTAAATCTCGCACTTTTTGGAGATGCAGATGAAGCGGGTGTGGTTGTTTCCCTGGTCCTGTACGGCCTCCTGCAGACACTGCAGGTCATACAGCTCCGCGCAGGAGCGGGAGGACAGGGCGGCGGCGTCCTTTCTGCCGGATTCAAATACCATTTTGGCCGCGGCGGCGGTATTGGCGCAGGGAGTTATCTTGACATTCCGCAGGGTTTTAAGGAAGCTTTCACACTGGGAAATTGCCTGTTCGTGGGAGAAAATCTCCTTTATATCCTCAAGCTTTACTCCCTTATTCACCAGCAGGCTGTGGTCTACCTTTATGCGGGTGGAACGAACAATGCTGAAATCGTATTTCATCATAAGGTCGTAAATTTTGTTTACGGAGCCGGCGGTGCTGTTTTCAAGAGGCAGCACGCCGTAGCGGCACAGCCCCTTGTCAATGGCGGAGAAAACCCCCTCAAAGGTACTGAAATACATAATATTGGGGGATTTGAACAGCTTGTCGCAGGCCAGCTGAGAGTATGCTCCCTCAACACCCTGGCAGGCCACCAGCGCGTGGGTGGGGAACATCTTGTCAGTGTTTTCAACGGCGTCAAGAATAGTGTGCTTGATATGATTGTCAGGGTTTAAAAGCTCCCTCTGGTAGGTGCGGCTGAGTTCAAAAATGTGGGAATAAAGCAGTTCGGCATAGCGGCCGGTCTTCTCCCCTGCCATTTCGCCTACCTGATGAAGTTTTTCCCTTTCACGCTGGGGATCCAGAACGGGGATGTTGTTTTCTCTTTTGTAGCCGGCGATGTCGGCGGCAATATTCATTCTTCTGGCAAAAAGCTCCACCAGTTCCTTATCTATAGAATCTATTTCCTTGCGATAATCGTTAAGATCCATTGGTTTCTCCTTTCAGCGGTACATCTTGTAATCAAGCCAGGCGTCCAGAACGGCAATTGCCGCCGCCGCCTCAACACAGGGCACAACTCTCTGCACGATACATGGGTCGTGCCGCCCCTTTACGGTTAAAACAGCGTTTTCGTTTTTGGACATGGAAACACTGTTTTGCTCTTTGAAAATAGAGGGTGTGG
Organism: Oscillospiraceae bacterium; assembly: GCA_017439805.1. GTDB lineage: Bacteria > Bacillota > Clostridia > Oscillospirales > Oscillospiraceae > RGIG3171. The sequence goes on along the minus strand of JAFSIK010000002.1, from coordinate 5,669 downwards.
GTTTTACCGCCACCCGGAAAAGCAGAGGCATTCCGGAAGTTATCCCGCCCAAAATGCCGCCGTGGTTGTTGCCTTCGGTTACAATTTTTCCGTTTGCCATGCGGTAGGGATCGTTATTTTCGCTGCCCCGGAGAGCCGCGGCTTCAAATCCGTTCCCGAACTCTATCCCCTTAATTGCAGGAATTCCGAAAACGATCTGCGCGATGCGGTTTTCCATACCGTCGAACATCGGGTCGCCCAAACCCGCGGGCAGGCCGGTAACGGCACATTCCACAGTGCCGCCAACGCTGTCGCCCTCGGCTTTTGCAGCAAGAATGGCGGCGCGCATTTTTTCGCCAGCTTCGGCGTTTAAAACGGGAAACCCGTTTGCAAGCACCCTTTCAAAATCCGCGGCGCTTACGATCATCGGGTTGAATTTATCGTCGGATATGCCGGCAACGCTGTCTATGTGGGCGCCGATGCAAATTCCCTCTCTTTCAAGAATCTGTTTGCATATTGCGCCGGCTATGCACAGCGGAGCCGTAAGTCTGCCGGAAAAATGCCCTCCGCCGGAAACGTCCTGACAGCCGCCGAATTTCATATGTGCGGTAAAATCCGCGTGGCCCGGGCGGGGAATGTCCATAATATTTTCGTAATCGGCGCTGTGTGCATTGGTGTTTTTAATAGCAGCCGCAAGAGGCGCACCGCAGGTTTTTCCGTTTACAAGACCGGAAAGTATCTCCACCCTGTCAGCCTCTTTGCGGGCGGTGCCAAGCTCGTTTTGTCCCGGAGCGCGGCGGGTCATAAAGTCGGAAAGCGCCTGCATATCGGGCTGAAATCCCCAGGGCAGGCCGTCAATTACCACGCCGATGGCTTCGGAGTGGGATTGGCCGAATATGGATATTTTCACATTTTTGCCGTAGCAGGAGCTCATTTATCTTCCCACCTTTCTGTTTGGCCGCCCAGTTTTTCCATGTCGTTGAAAAATCCGGGATAGGATTTATTGACCGCCTGTGCGCCTGTAACAGTCACCGGTTCTTCACAGGCCGGAGCGCACAGGGCCGCCATCATTACGATGCGGTGGTCGTTCCAGGAATCGACAGTGCCGCCCTTTAAGGTGGGTCTGCCGATTATCTTCATCTCGTCGCCCTCAACGCGCACATCCGCGCCAAGAGCGTTCAGCGTTTCGCTTACGGCGGCAAGGCGGTCGCTCTCTTTCAGACGGAGCCTGCCGGCGTTTTTTATTACTGTCTCCCCCTGTGCAACGGATGCCACCGCCGCAACTGCGGGTACAAGGTCGGGAATATTCCCCACGTCAACTGTCACTGCCCTGAGATGATTTTCGCGGCACAGCGTCACTTTGTCGCCGGATATTTCCACCCGGGCGCCAAAATCCCTCAAAATAGAGCATATCTCTCTGTCTCCCTGAATGGAATTGTTGTTCATTCCGGTGAGGGTCAGAACCCCGCCGGAAATCGCTCCGCCGCAAAGGATAAACGCGCCGTTTGACCAGTCCCCTTCCACTTCAATTCTGCCGGGGCTTATGTAGCGCTGATTTCCGGGTATAACAAAACCTGTAGGTGTTTCCTCAACGGTGATGCCGAATTGACGCACACAGGCAAGGGTAAGGTCTATATAGCTGCGGGACTCGGTTTTGCCCTCTATAATGATTTCGCTGTCGCCGTAAAGCAGTGGCAGAGCAAAAATTAGTCCGCTTATAAACTGAGAGGAAATGTCGCCGGGAATGGTAAATCTGCCCGGTCTCATACTGCCGGAGCAGGACACTTTTTCCGTGCCTGCGCCGGTTACGATAACGCCGTGCTCCTCCAGACAATCGTACAGAGCGTCCATGGGACGCCGGGAAAGTCTGCCTTCAAGAGAAAAAGTGCGGCTTTGAGACAGAGCGCAGGTCACGGGGAAAAGAAAACGGAAAGTAGAGCCGCTTTCGCCGCAATTTATATCTCCCTCACCCGGCATAAGGATGGGGTACACTTTCCAGCCGCCCTCCATAGGCTGTATATCCGCACCAAGAGCCGTAAGGCAATTTCGTGTGGCGCTGATATCCCGGCTGTCGGCGGCGCACAGAAGCTCCGTCTGCTCCCCTGCCAGAGCCGCGCATATAAGCAGCCTGTGGGCGTGGGATTTGGACGGTATTGCCCGTAAAGTTCCGCCGATGGGGCGGGGATTTATCCTGACCTGCATTTTTCCTCCTGTTATACGCCCAGGGCGAGAAGTTCTTTTGCCGAAGCCATGTCAAGGCTCATAAGGACGCATTTTCCCATTTTTTCCGGCACTACCAGATTAATTTTGCCGCCGGAGCGTTTTTTGTCGGACAGCACCGCATTGAAAAGCTCCTCCGCCGTAAATTCGGCGGCTGCGGGCAGTCCGTAAAGTTTGTTAAGTTCGATTACACGGTTTAAAATTTCCTCGCCGCAGATGCCTTTTTTTGCACAGGCCCGGCTTATCATCACCATGCCCACCGCAACGGCGGCGCCGTGGTAAATTTCGTAGTTGCTGCATTTTTCAACAGCGTGGGCCAAAGTATGTCCGAAATTAAGAAGCTGTCTTTCGCCGGTGTCAAATTCATCGGCGTTTACAATATCCCGCTTGATGGACACGCAGCGTGCGATGACATTTTCCCAGTCCGGACTTCCCTGCTGAAGAATATCAAGAAACTCTCCGTCCCGGATAAAGCCGTATTTTATTACCTCCGCCATACCGTTTGAAATCTGCTCTTTCGGCAGAGTTTCAAGGCAGTTTGTATCGCAGACAACAAGGTCAGGCTGGTAGAATGCTCCCGCCAGATTTTTCCCGCTGTCAAGGTTTATTGCGGTTTTTCCTCCCACGGAGGAGTCCACCGCGGAAAGCAGAGTCGTTGGTATCTGCACAAGGCGTACACCGCGCAGGAAGCTGGCGGAGGCAAAGCCTGCCAGATCCCCTACAACTCCCCCGCCAAGAGCGAATATCACATCGGAACGGGTCAGATGGCTTTCAGCCAGAAAATTCAAAATTGCGACATAGTTTTCCGTATTTTTGGACATCTCTCCGTGAGGTATTGTGAATTTAACCACCGTATAGCCGGTTTTTTCAAGGCTTTTTCGCAGGGTTTCAAAATAAAGCGCATCAACGGTGTCATCGGTGACAACCGCCGCGGTGCAGGGCGTTATAACCTTGGCGGCAAGTTCCCCCGCTTTTTCAAGCAGGCCCGCGCCAATGAGCACATTATATTTTTTACTGGCCTCAACGGTTACCGTGGTCATTTCCGTCCACCTCTTCCTTCAGCCGTCTGCCCTCCTCCAGAAGGTCGCGCAGGCGGTCAAAATCCTCGTCGGCTATGGCCTGACGGTACTGGGTCATAGCATTTATGAACATATCCAGTTCTTTGGTAAGGTTGTCCTTGTTTTCGATGAAAAGCTGTGCCCACATAACGGGATTCAGCCATGCCACGCGGGTAAGATCCTTGTAGCTTCCGGCGGAAAAACCCTTGTGTTCCCGGGCCGTGGGACTTTTGATGTATCCGTTGGAAACCACGTGTGCCATCTGGGAAGTAAAGGCGATTACCTCATCGTGGCTTTCGGCGGTGGTGACGGATACGTGGGCAAAACCCGCAGGAGTCAGAATATGCTTAATGCGGTCAAGCATATAAATATCGTCAAATGCGGGCGGCACGATTATCATACAGGCACCGTCGAAAAGTTCTGCGGTACTGCTTACGAAACCGGAGTTATGGGTGCCCGCCATGGGGTGACCGCCCACGAAAAGAAATCCGTGCTCTTTCGCCGTTTCAAAACCCACTTCACAGACCTGGCGCTTAGTGCCGCAGCAATCTATAACAACAGCGTTTTTCCGTACCGCCGGGGCGATTTTGCGGATATACTCCATTGCCGCCTCGGGGTACAGGCACACAAATATGCAGTCGCAAAGGCTGACGGTTTTTTCGTCCAGTTCTCCGTCTATAGCGCCGTACAGCTTTGCTATGCCAACAGTGGAACTGTCCGCATCGAAGCCGTAAATCGTGTATCCCTCGTGGCGTTTGTAGGACTTGGCCAGTGAACCTCCGATAAGGCCCAGGCCGGCAATGCCGATGATCATTTTATTTCATAGCCTCCCTGATTTTCATAACCCGGGCGGCCACACGGTCAAACTGGTCGGGAGTAAGTGACTGGGGTCCGTCGCACAGGGCATGGGCAGGGTCATTGTGAACCTCTATCATAATGCCGTCGGCGCCGGCTGCGGCAGCAGCCATAGCCATGGGCTCGACCAGCTGGGCAACGCCGGTGGCGTGGCTTGGGTCAACAACAACCGGCAGGTGGGTAAGCTGATGGAGCATTGCAACGGCGGCCAGATCCAGAGTGTTGCGGGTATAGGTTTCAAAGGTGCGGATACCGCGCTCGCAGAGGATAACGTTCTCGTTGCCGCCGGCCATTATATATTCGGCGCTCATAAGCAGCTCTTTAAGGTTATTGGCAAGGCCGCGCTTGAGCAGGATAACTTTATCAGTGTGTCCCAGTTCCTTGAGCAGGTCAAAATTCTGCATATTTCTGGCACCAACCTGGATAACGTCCACTTCCTCAAAAAGAGGCAGATCGTTGGCGTTCATTATCTCGGTAACGATGGGCAGGCCGGTTTCTTTCTTTGCTTCAAGCAGCATTTTAATACCCTGATCGTGGAGACCCTGGAAGTCATAGGGAGAGGTGCGGGGTTTGAACGCGCCGCCGCGGAGCATGGTTGCGCCGGCAGCCTTTACCCTGTGGGCGATGGTTATTATCTGCTCGTAAGACTCTACCGAACAGGGGCCGGCGATCATCTGGAAATTACCGCCGCCTATCTTATTTCCGCACACGTCGACCACGGAGTCATTGGTGTGGAACTTGCGGTTGGCGTTTTTGAAGGGGTCACTGATACGCTTTACGCTTTCGACAATGGAAAGTCCCTCAAGAAGTTCGATGTCAACCTTGCTGGTATCGCCAATAAGTCCGATAACGGTGTGATACTTGCCCTCGGAAATATGAACCTCAAGACCCATGGACTTAAACCAGTCGCAAAGGCTGTTGCGCTGTTCGATGGAAGTTCCCTGTTTTAATACCGCTATCATTTTTATCGTCCTTTCGCTTAAAAAAATATACCGCACAGAAGTGATTCTGTGCGGCAATGATTACATAAATAAATCAAAATCCACTTTATGCGGAAATCTGCCCAGCACGAATCACTTTTACCTTGCCAAAGCTAAAGTAAAAGTAATAAAAAACAAAGTATGCAGCTATAGCAGCTACGACGATCATGCTTCGGCAATCCTCCGAAAATTTTGATGTTAAAAGTTTAAACCTATGATACCCGTTTGTCAATAATAATTTTCATTCACCGAATAAAAATACAAAAACCACCGAGCATCGTCAGATGTCCGGCGGTTTTTGGCATTTCCGACCGATTTGAATATCCGATAAACATAACAGCAGTGCTTTTTTTAAGGAATTCTTTGGGCTGATCCGCAATTTATGATGGCAACATTATTATACATCGTTTCGAATAACAAAATACGAAAGAAACGTGCCGTATAGCTGCAACATATTCTGAGGGTACGGCTATTCCGCATCATTTATCTCAACCCTAAAATTTTCCTCAAAGGAAATAAAGACCGGCCGATGGAATGATAAATAGTCCAGATAGAATGAAACCGTAATTTCTGATGT
>JAFSIK010000035.1 GCA_017439805.1 Oscillospiraceae bacterium | reverse complement strand
GCCACGGGCCGCGGCAAGGTAACCGTCCGCGCCCGCACCGATTTTGAGGAGTTCGGCAAGGACAGGGTGCGCATCATCGTGTCCGAACTGCCCTATCAGGTAAACAAGCGCCAGCTCATCAAAAACATCGCCGAGCAGGTCAAGGACAAGCGCCTTGAGGGCATCTCCGACCTGCGCGACGAAACCGACCGCAACGGTATGCGCATCGTTATCGAACTGAAAAAGGACGCAAACGCCCAGGTGGTGCTCAACAAGCTCTTTACCCAGACCGCCATGCAGTCCAATTTCTCCATCATCATGCTGGCTCTGATAAACGACCAGTCCCAGCCGAAAATACTCTCCCTGCGTGAAATTCTGGACGAATACATCGCCTTCCAGCGGCAGGTCATTGTCCGCCGTACGCAGTACGACCTGCGCAAGGCACAGGAGCGCGCTCACCTGCTTGAGGGTCTCATCATCGCCCAGGACAACATCGACGAGGTCATCCGCATCATCCGCAGCCGCTACGACGACGCCAGGGAAGCTCTGATGGAGCGCTTCGGTCTGGACGAGGTGCAGGCACAGGCCATTCTGGATATGCGTCTGAAGGCTCTGCAGGGTCTCGACCGTGAAAAGCTCCAGAACGAATACGCGGAGCTTGAGCGAAAAATCGCCTATTTCCAGGCGCTTCTGGCCTCTGAGGAGATGCTCCGCGGGGTGCTCAAGGAAGAACTCATCGCCCTGCGGGACAAGTACGGCGACGACCGCAAGACCGAAATCCAGGACGTTGAGGACGAGATTGACCTTGAGGACCTTATCGCCGAGGAGGACTGCGTCTACACCCTCACCCACGCCGGCTACATCAAGCGCGTCCCCGCCGACACCTACCGCGCCCAGCATCGCGGCGGCAAGGGCGTCAGCGCCCAGAGTCTGCGTGAGGAGGACTATGTTGAAACCATCCTCACCGGCTCCACCCACGATTATCTGGTGTTCTTCACCAACATCGGCAAGTGCCACCGCAAGAAGGGCTACCACATCCCCGAGGCGGGACGCACCGCCAGAGGCATGAATATCGTAAACATCCTGCCTCTTGAGCCGGGTGAAAAGGTCACCGCCGTTATAAACGCCCGGGAATTTTCCCAGGACGCCTACCTGATGATGATTACCCGTCAGGCCGTTGTAAAACGCCTGCAGTTTTCCGTGCTCTTCACCGCCAGAAAGTCCGGCATCCGGGCCCTGTCCCTGGGCGAGGGCGACGAACTTATCTCCGTCCTCCAGACCGACGGCGAGCAGAATATCCTCCTTGCCACCCGGGGCGGTCAGGCCATCTGCTTCCGTGAAAGCGAGGTCCGCGTAATGGGCCGCGACGCCGCCGGCGTCAAGGGCATCACCCTCAAGGGTGATGACTACGTCATCGGCGCGGCTGTGGCCTGCGAGGGCTGTGACCTGCTGACCGTCACCGAAAAGGGCTTTGGCAAGCGCACCAGCGTTGCCGAATATATGCGCGGCGACGGCGGCGAGCCTCAGCACCGCGGCGGCAAGGGCATGAAAAACGGCCGTCTTACGGACAAAACCGGCCTTGTTGCCGACGTTAAGCTGGTACAGGGCGGCGAGGACGTACTGCTCATTTCCGACGACGGCACCATGATTCGCATGAGCGTTGACGCCGTGAACACTTACGGCCGCGCGGCGCAGGGCGTGCGCGTGATGCGCCTTGCCGAGGGCGTGAGAGTTATCGCCGCGGCCCTGGCGGAGCATCAGGAGGCCGAGGAGGACGGCGGGGAAATTGAAGCTCCCGCCGAAACCGCCCCCGAAACTGCACAGTAATAATCAGGCATTCACCTTGAGGGTAAGGCTGCACGAAGCGCCGGAGGAGATTTGAATTTCACCTCATCACCCGCCTTCGGCGGGAGCCTATCCTCAAGGAGAAGCCATTCACCTCATCACCCGCCTGGGGCGACAGTATTTCCTCAAGGAGAAGCCATTCACCTCATCACCCACCTGGGGCGACAGCATTTCCTCAAGGAGAAGCCGTACCCCAACGGAGGTTTTATGAAATACGTTGAAATATACACCGACGGCAAAGCCCCAAAGGCTTTGCGGGTGAATGTCCCCACCGCCTCGCCCCTTTCGGGGCAACCGGCGGGGGATGACAAACAGGCGCCGCCCACGGAGGTTTTATGAAATACGTTGAAATTTACACCGACGGCGCCTGCTCCGGCAATCCGGGGCCGGGGGGCTGGGCGGCGATCCTGCGCTGGAACGGCCTTGAAAAGGAGCTTTCCGGCGGCGAAGCCGACACCACCAACAACCGCATGGAGCTCACCGCCGCCATACAGGCTCTCGCCGCGCTGAAGGAGCCCTGCCGGGTCACCCTCACCAGCGACAGCAAGTATCTCTGCGACGCGGTGAACCTTGGCTGGGCGGAAAAGTGGCGCAAAAACGGCTGGAAAAAGAAAGACGGCCCGGCGAAAAATCCGGACCTGTGGGAGCGCCTTCTGGACCTTTTGAAAATCCACGATGTTCAGATAAAATGGATAAAGGGTCACGCGGACAATGAATTCAACAACCGCTGTGACGCCCTTGCCGTGGCGGAAAGCCGCAAATATCTGTAAAAAAACCTCCCCTTTTGGGGAGGTTTTGTATCGTTTAAAGGTCGGGAAAGGACGGGTCAGCCGGCGTTACGCCCTCAAGGTTTAATTTGGGCGCGGAGGTGCGCGGAATGTCCAGACCGTCAAGAATTTTGAATATGGCGACAATGCGGGTACTGTCGGGGATGCTTCCGTCCTCAACGATGTCCCGGATTTCTTTCAGCGCCTGGGTTTGGCGGGATTTTGCCAGTTCCGCCGCGGCGGCGGCAAGCTCCGGCACGGACTGCTCCAACACCATTTCGGTCAGCGCGTGAGCCAGAATTTTTGCGGACAGGTACATAAATAATCACCTCTTGGGTATATTATATCTGTATTACAGATATATGTAAATATCTTGATTAAAGATATTTACACTATATTTGGTGATTAGATTGAGATTAGACCCGTTAAAGTTTGAACACATAAGAAGTCTGCGCATTGACAGAGACCTGAAACAGCGTGAAGTGGCAGAAATATTGAATATAAGCCAGAACACATATTCCCAATATGAGCTTGGAATAATAAATTTTCCCGTGGACGCGCTGATTCGTCTGGCGGAATTTTACAACACCAGCGTGGACTACCTTGTGGGTCTTACCGACGACCCCAGACCCTACCCCAAAAAGAAATAAAAAACCTCCCCAAGGCCGCCTTGGGGAGGTTTTTATTATTCGGATTATTCCTCGATGTCCGCGGCGGGGGCGGCGGTCAGATTCTGATGAGCGGCGTCGGGCTCGCCCTTGTCGGGCTTGCTGTTGGGGATGACAAGATTAAGCACGATGGCTACAACAGTGGCGATGGCAAGGGGAGAAAGCTCTACCTGGCCAATCATGATCTTCAGAATGGCGGGATTGAAGTCTGCTGCGAAGCTTCCCACGATGTCGCCGGCAAGGCTCATGGCGCCAAGGCCAAGGCCGATGGCCAGAGTGACGGATACAACGATGAGATTTTTGCTGTCGCTGAAATCAACCTTGCCGTCTACCAGACTGCGCAGGCCGGAGGCGGAAATCATGCCGAACAGCACGATGGACGCGCCGCCTACAACGGAAGAGGGAATGGAATAAAGTATCTCGCCGAAGGGTACGAACAGACCCAGAACCACCGCGATGATGGCGGCGTAGAAAATATTTCTGGGGTTATAGTTTTTGGTGATGGCCAGAACGGCGGTGTTTTCACCGTAGGTGGTGTTGGCGGGGCCGCCCAGCAGGGCGCTGGCGATGGTGGCAAGGCCGTCGCCCAGAACGGTGCGGTGCAGGCCGGGGTCAACCATGAAGTCCTGATTGCAGACGGTGGAGTTGGCGGAAATGTCGCCCAGGTGCTCCATGAAGGTGACGATGGCCAGAGGAACTATCATAAGTATGGCGGAAACAACCAGACCCTTGTCAAGGCTGCCCAGGCCGGTGGCGCCCCAGAAGCCCCACAGCTCTTTGGACTGCTGGAAGATGAGAATATCACCGGAGAAGTTTATGTTAACCAGACCGATGATGGCGCTGTAAATGTAGCCCACGATAAAGCCGATAAGAATGGGGATGACTTTAAGGAAGCTCTTGGGCTTTGCAAGGGCGTTTACCAGAATGATGGTCAGAGCGGTGACGCCGGCGGCGGTCCACTCCTGCCAGGCAAGGCCGTAACCCCAGACATACTGGCCGATGATGTTGTTCCAGAACATTTTGGGAGCAAGGATCATGCCGATGATGATAACGACAGGGCCCACAACGATGGGGGGGAAGAGAGTTTTCACGCGCTTGACGCCCACGACTTTAATTATGATGGCAAGAATTATGTAAACCACGCCCGCCAGCACCAGAGCTATCATGGTGGCGGCCATTCGCTGATTCCATTCGCCGCTGCCGATGGCGTAGGCGCCGCTGCCCACAACGGTGCACAGGGCAGGCAGGAAAGCGAAGGAGGAACCCAGGAATACGGGAACCTTACGCTTTGCGCAGAAGTAGAAGATGATGGTACCGATTCCCGCTGCCAGCAGGGCGATGGAGATGCTCATACCTGCCAGAACAGGTACCAGCATGGTTGCGCCCAGCATTGCGAACATATGCTGGAAGCTCATGATTGCTGTTTTGATTCCTGACGTCTTTTTCATGATCCTTCTCCTCTTGTATATTTAATTTAATTGTGCGCTAAAAAGGAAGCACCGCGCCAAGCTTGTTTGCCAGGGGCACGATCCAGATGGGCATGAAAACCGCGGGCAGGAAGTTTGCCACGGTGAATTTGCGCTCGGTGATGTCCACCAGATTAAGTCCCAGAGCCACCAGCAGCAGGCCGCCAACGGCGGACATCTCGGTGACAACGGTGGGGCTGAGCACCCCCTGCAGAAGCCCTGCCAGCAGCGTCAGCGCCCCCTGAAACACCAGCACGAAAAGCGCCGCGAAGGGTACGCCGATGCCCATTGCCGCCGCCAGAGTGATGGCGGAGACAAGGTCTATGAGGCTTTTGGAAAAGAGGATGGTGTGGTCGTGGTTTATGCCGGACTCAAGGCAGCCCATAATGGTCATGGAGCCGATGCAGAAAAGCAGGGCAGCGCCCATAAATCCCTCGGCAAAGCGGCTGGCGCCCTCGCTGCCGGTTTTGAAGATTTTGTTCAGGCTGACAGCCAGTTTTTCAATGCCCCGGTGGATATTCACAGCCTCACCGATGAGGGAGCCGATGACCATACTCAGCACCATTACCAGAAGCATCTGGGTTTTGATTATGCTGGTGATGCCGATGGCGAAAATGCAAAGGCCGATGCCCTTCATAACGATGTTTGCGTAGCGCTGGTTTATTTTATTTTTAAACAGCAGGCCCACAAGGCCGCCGACAGCAACGGCGATGGTGTTTACGATTGTTCCAAGCACAAAGATGCCTCCATTTGGAGTTTTCTGTAAATTATTTTACCTTTGGCGCACTATGGTGTCAATAAAAATCGAAAAATGTTTTGTTGGAAAAGAGACGGCTGTGTGGTATAATTTTTCCATGGGCAAAAAAGTTGAATTTCCCCGGCAGATAACGGTAAAAGTCCGTCCCGGCAGGGAGGGCGACCTGGCCGCTCTGGCGGCAAAGGAGCTGGGGGTCGGCAAAAAGGAAATACAGAGCCTGCGGGTGATAAAGCGCTCGGTGGACGCAAGGGATAAAGAGGCCGTAAGGCTGGTCTACTGCCTTGAAATAAACGGCGGCGGGGAGATGCCCTCCTACGCCCCGGCAAAGCGCGCTCTGAAAAGCCGCCCGGTGGTGGTGGGATGCGGCCCGGCGGGTCTTTTCGCGGCCTATATCCTGTGCCTTTCCGGCAATCCCCCCATTCTTCTTGAGCGGGGCGGCGATATGGACAGCCGAGTTGCCGCCGTGGAAAGGTTTGAAAGCACCGGTATTCTTGACTGCTCCACCAATATCCAGTTCGGCGAGGGCGGCGCGGGAACTTTCTCCGACGGGAAGCTGAACACCGGCATCAAAAGCCCCTTTTTGCCCTTTGTGCTTCAGACTCTGCACAAATTCGGCGCCCCGGAGGAGATACTCTATACCGCAAATCCCCACGCCGGCACGGACAGACTTCGCGCCGCCGTGAAAAATATGCGCCTTGAGCTGGAAAAAATGGGATGTGAGGTGCGCTTTAACACCTGCGTCACGGATATAATAACCAGAAACGGCGCCCTTTGGGCCCTTGTGACCGACAGGGGGGAAATCCCCTGCCAAACCGCCCTTTTCGCCATGGGTCACAGCGCCCGCGACACCTTTGAAATGCTCCTTGCAAGGGGTCTTTCCATGGAGAAAAAACCCTTCTCCCTGGGCGCCCGCATCGAGCACCTGCAGGCGGATATGGACGCGGCCAACTACGGCAGATTCGCGGGCCACCCCAGCCTGCCCGTGTCCTCTTATAAATTAAGCACCCGTGCCGCCGGACGGGGAGTGTATTCCTTCTGCGTCTGCCCCGGCGGTCAGGTGGTGGCGGCGGCCTCCGAGGAGGGAGGCGTGGTCACCAACGGCATGAGCTTTTTCGCCCGTGACGGGGAAAACATAAACGGCGCCATACTTGTCAGCGTCACACCGGAGGATTTTGACCCCCATCCCCTTGCGGGTATGTATTTCCAGCGTGAGCTGGAGCGGAAAGCCTTCGCTCTGGGGGGCGGGAACTACTTCGCCCCGGCTCAGACTCTGGGGGATTTCCTTAAAACCGGCGGGGAAAAGGGACGCTTGTCCCCAACCTACCGCCCCGGGGTGAAGGAATGTGACCTGCACAGCCTTTTTCCGGAGCATATTTCCCGGGCAATGGCGGAGGGCATCGCCGCTTTCGGCAGAAAGATACCCGGCTTTGACGCCCCCCACGTCTGGCTTACAGGCCCCGAGACCCGCAGCTCCTCCCCTGTGAAAATGCACCGGGGCGGGGACTTTCTTTCCAATATTTCCGGCCTCTATCCCTGCGGCGAGGGCGCCGGCTGGGCGGGAGGCATAATGTCCGCCGCCATCGACGGCATAAAAGTTGCGGAGGCGATACTTGATGCTTGACATGAAAACCCAGGAATTTCTCTGGGGCATCAGATTAAATAACGAAAAAAGCTGGTTTGCCGCCAACAAACCCACCTATCTTGAAAAGGTCTATAACCCCATGAAGGAGCTGGGGCGGGAGCTTTGGCGGCTCATGGAGGCGGAGCACGGCCTTGGAACGGAGCTTCATGTTTCCCGCATCTACCGGGACGCCCGCAGGCTCCACGGCAAAGGCCCCTACAAGGACCACCTGTGGCTGTCCCTTCGCCTTGGGGCAAAGGACTGGACAGGCACCCCCACCTTTTATTTCGAGATAAGCCCGGAGTGCTGGGGTTACGGCCTGGTGTGCTCCTTCGGCAGGGCGGATTTCATGCGGGCGTTCAGAGCCGCCGTGCTGGCAAACCCCGCCGGCTTCGACGCCATGGCGCAGGGACTTATTGACCACGGCAACTTCGTCCTTGCCGGCGATGAATACAAAAAGCCGCCCATGGAGGCTCCCACGGAGCTTTCCGCGCCCTGGTTTAAAAAGAAATTCATCTGGTTCGTCCATGAGGAAATGTGGAACGACCGGGTGTCCGCCCCCGACCTGGCAGAGCAGGTATTCAGAGAGATGAGCCGGGAAGTGGAGCTTTATAAATTTTTCGCCCAGATTGCCGCACTGGTGAACTCACAGGAGGAAAAATGAAAAAGATAATGCTTGTTTTCGGCACCCGCCCCGAGGCCATAAAAATGTGCCCTCTGGTGCTGGAGCTTAAAAGCCGCCCGGAGGAATTCGACGTGCGGGTCTGCGTCACCGGTCAGCACCGCCAGATGCTCCACGCGGTGCTGGAGGCCTTCGGCGTAACGCCGGACTTCGACCTTGACCTTATGGCTCCCGGCCAGACCCTTTTCCACATCACGGAAAAGGTGCTCTCCGGCATGAAGGAGATACTTGAAAAAGAACGCCCCGATGTGCTCCTTGTCCACGGCGACACCACCACCACCTTCGCCGCCGGCCTTGCGGGATTTTACAGCGGCGTGGAGGTGGGTCACGTTGAGGCGGGACTTCGCACCTACAACGTCCACTCCCCCTTCCCGGAGGAGTTCAACCGTCAGGCGGTGGATATTTTCACAAAATATTCCTTCGCTCCCACCGAAACCTCCGCCGGAAACCTTATCAGAGAGGGCAAGGACCCCAAAACCGTCTACGTCACCGGCAATACCGCCATTGACGCGCTGAAAACCACCGTGCGGGAAAATTACACCCATCCGGAGCTGGAAAAGGCCGCCGGACGCAGGGTCATACTTATCACCGCCCACCGCCGTGAAAATCTGGGCGAGCCCATGAAAAACTGCTTCCGCGCAATAAAGCGGGTCATGGCGGAGCATCCGGACCTTTACGCCATCTATCCCATCCATATGAATCCCCTTGTGCGCGCCGCGGCGGACGAGGTTTTCGCCGGAGAGGAGCGCATACGGCTCATCGAGCCTCTGGACGTGCTGGATTTCCACAACTTCATGGCACGAAGCCATCTTATCCTCACCGACTCCGGCGGCATACAGGAGGAGGCGCCCTCCCTTGGCAAGCCCGTTCTTGTCATGCGTGACACCACCGAGCGCCCCGAGGGCGTGGCGGCAGGTACCCTGAAGCTGGTGGGAACAGAGGAGGAGACCATCTACGAGGCATTTACCAAACTTCTGACCGATGAGGCCGAATACGAAAAGATGTCCCGTGCCTCCAACCCCTACGGCGACGGCACCGCCAGCCGGCAGATAGCCGACATTCTGGCAAGATAGTCGCCCCCGCGCCACAAAACCGACGAAAGGCATTTTGCGAAGATAAACTATGCAGTGGCTCAATGTATCCGGCCTTGTTTTTATGGCCGTGATTATGATTGCGAACATTATTTATGCCCTGAAACATAAAGACGCCGCCGAAAACAAAAAGGTTGGCAAAGGCCTTGAGGTCATGGAACAAATCGGAAGATACGGCTGTGTGATTTTTATGATAATCAACATTCCCGGCACCCGGTTTGGCTGGTGGTCCCAGGGCGCCTTTACGGCTTATCTTGCAGTTGACGCCCTGCTGGTGGCGCTGTACTGTCTTTTGTGGGCGGTCTGCAGAAAGAAAACCCTTTTGCGGGCGCTGGCGCTTTCGGCCCTTCCCTCGGCGATATTTCTTTTCAGCGGGATAATGGGCAGGTCGATACTGCTGATTTTGTCGGCGCTGATATTCGCCCCCGCCCATATTGTGATTTCCTGCAAAAACGCCGGAAATATCTGACCGTCGGGATAAAAAGGATACACAAAAATGGACGTTGTACAGAAATTTTATAATGAACTGGCGCCCCGGTACGACAGACTCTTTGACCACTGGCCCTCGGCGGTAAAGGAGCAGGGAGATATCCTTGACAGGCTGTTTAAAAAGAGCGGTTTTGATGCCTCTGCCCGTATTTTGGACTGCGCCTGCGGAATCGGCACACAGGCCATCGGCCTTGCGTCTGTCGGCTATGATGTGACCGCCTCGGACATAAGCGAAGGTGCTCTGACAGAGGCGAAGAAGAGAGCCGCGGAAAATGGCGTGGATATCACCTTTATCCGGGCGGATTTTCGCGCTCTGGAGGAGACCTTTTCGGAGCAGTTTGACGTTGTTATGGCTATGGACAACGCCCTGCCCCACATGCTGACGGCGGCGGAGCTGAAAACCGCTGTTTCAAGCATAACAGACCGCATCGCCCCCGGCGGTATGTTCGTTGCCAGCATCAGAGATTATGACGCTCTGATGGCCCATAAGCCGCCGTATTCGCCACCCTATATCCACAAAACCGCAAAGGGACAGCGAGTGGCCTTTCAGACCTGGGACTGGCAGGGCGAAGGTTATAAATTGGTTCAGTACATCATCGAGGACGAGGAAAATCTGCACCTGAGCAGGTTCGAATGTGAGTACCGGGCCACGCTGAGGGAAGAGCTTACAGACCTGCTGCACTCCAAGGGCTGCAGTAAAGTGGAGTGGCTTTTTCCCGAGGAAACGGGGTTTTATCAGCCTGTTGTAACCGCAAAAAAAATGACGCGCCACCTGACTTAATACAAAAACCACCTCTTTGGGCGGCCTCACACAGGGATTTACACGGTTTTGAATGAATCTTTTCCTCCACAGCACCCCCCGGTTCCCTTGAAATATATCAAGTATTCCCGCGGTCACCGGTGACCGCTGTGAAGAAAAAATCTTCTGTTCAAAACTGCCCTGCACTCCAAAGCGAGAGATTTTTTCGCAGGACAAGACAAAAAGCCACGGCAGGCGTCAGCCTTGCCGTGGCTTTTTAACGAAGAATTGCGGAAAAAGATCCGGTTTGGAGCGTATAAATCCCTGTGTGAGGCCGCCCTTTGGGGTGGTTTTCCTTTTATTTCGGGAAGTAGGGGCATTTTGCGCCAAGGCACTGATTATTTTCGGAAAAGCGGGAGCACACAGGCGTTTTGCAGGTCATTTCCACCCCCAGATGCTCCCTTACCATATCAGCCGCGGAGAGGGCCGCGGTGTAGCAGTTTCGCTTGCAGCAGCGGGGGCCGCCGATTTTACCGATGCGCTCCAATGCCCCGGCGGTGGTCAGATTTGAAAGACCCCACTCTTTTTCGGACAGGGGATTTGCGCCGGTGATGACGGACATGAAAATCCCCGCCCCGATGCCGGCTCCGCAGGCGCCCCAGAATCCGCACACGCCTCCCGGCACCTGACTGCCCCGGGAGTGTATTTCCGAAAGAGCGGCGGGCAGGTCAACCTGTCCCCCGGCGTTTTTGTACGCCGCCGCCAGCGCCACGCCGATAAGCACATGGTGCTCCGGCCCGTGCATGTGGCAGGACGCTTCAGCCATCAGAGCGTCCAGAATTTCAATGGGGTCGGCGCTTTTGTGAGCCAGACAGGCCCCCAGAATGCCGTCCAGACCGGCGCAGTGGCATTTATCGCACACAAAATGACCCTGGGCGCACCGGGCCCGGCTCATTTCATTTTTTCCGCAAAGGGCGCAGACCATCTCCTCCGGTTTTTCAAGGTATACAAGCTCTGCCCCGCAGATAAGACATTCGTCCCTCATAAAAAACCTCCTAAACCGCCGCCGCGGCGCCGGTGGCGAAGAAATAAAGGGTCTTTTCCACAACTTTTTCGCCGGTTATCCGCTCCAGAGCGGCGGCGTAGGCCTCCAGCTGACCGCGGTACT
Organism: Oscillospiraceae bacterium; assembly: GCA_017439805.1. Taxonomy (GTDB): domain Bacteria; phylum Bacillota; class Clostridia; order Oscillospirales; family Oscillospiraceae; genus RGIG3171. The sequence goes on along the minus strand of JAFSIK010000035.1, from coordinate 64,494 downwards.
TTTCCGCCGCTTCCTGCTCGCCCCCGGGCAGTACCCGGTCGGTTTTGAAATCCAGTATGCCAAGACCGCCATCGGTTTTGTAATACAGGTCAATCATGCCCTGAAGAAGTATTTTTTCGCCCTCAACGCCCTCAAACCAGCGCTCCGCCTCCATAAGGACGGAAAATTTAAATTCCCGCACCGGGTTTCCTGCCAGAGCCTTTTTGCCAATGGGCGAGCGGATAAAGTCCAGTATTTTCTCCACATCCGCCGCCGCGGCCTGAGCTTCGGTGATAAATTCCATAGCCACCAGCCGCCGGATTTCCTCCGAAACCGCCCCGGCGTGGGTGCATTTTTCAAAATCAATATACTGCATCACCGCGTGGAGCGCCGTGCCCCGCTGAGCCGCCGTCAGACCGGCGCTCTGCAAAAATGCGGGCTTCTGCCACACATTAGGCAGTTCCTGTCCCGGCAGAGGAGCGGCGTCCTCCGGGCGCTCCCACTTGCCCTCCAGAGCCGAGGGGGTTATCTTCGACGCGGTGCGGGAGGCCGCCCGGTGGGGATAAACCCAATCCAGAGCCGCCCGAAGAGCATCAATGTCCGCCGAAGGGAGCTTTTTCGGGGCGGCAGGGGTGGAAACTGCCTCAGAAATATCCTCCCGGCCAATCTCCGCCGGGGAAAGGGCCTTTACATTCCAGATATACCCGTCCTGCTCATCGCCGGAGAAGCTTTCCGGCGCCAGAGCCTTTTTGCCCTCGCTCCTTGCCAGCGCCGCCGCCGCCAGCCACACCGCCGGGGTGGAAGCTCCGCTGAGCATGGCAAAGTTGGGGGGCAGGAAGCCGCCGCCGGCTCTGGAAATTACGCTTTGCAGGCTTTCCGGCGCGGCGGTGATTATGAGTTTTTCCTTTGCTCTCGTCAGAGCCACGTAGAGCACTCTTATCTCCTCGCTGTCCCCACGGCGCAGGAGTTTTTCCCTTATTGCCAGCCGGGGCAGGGAGTTTTTCAGCACCGCGCCGCCCTGCCGGCTTATTTTCATGCCCACGCCCAGCTCTGTGTCGAAGAGCACCTTTTCGTCCAGGTCGCGCCGGTTGAAGCGGCTTCCCATACCGCACAGAAACACCACGGGGAACTCAAGTCCCTTGGACTTGTGAACGGACATTATCTTCACCGCACCGGCCTTTTCGCCGGTCTGGGCGCTTCGGGAGCGCTTTTTCGCGGCGCGCAGGTGGTTTAAAAAGGCGTAGAGAGTCACCTTTCCCATACTGCGGCATTTTTCCGCCATGGAGCAGATGGCAAGCAGGTTTTCCCTCTGCCGTCCGCCCATTGCGCCGTAGGTGAAAAGAAGTCCCTTTTCGTCCAGAATACGCCACACCAGCTCGTCCGCGGCAAGCTCACGCCCTGCGGCGCGAAGCCGCTGAAGGTCGGCGCAAAGCAGGGCGCAGTCGGCGCCTTCATCGGCTCGCACCGCCTCGTAAAGACAGCCTTCCCGGTTTCCGGCGCGGATTTCCGCCAGACGGGCGGGGGAGAAATTCCATGCGGGGCTCATCATTGCCGCCGCCAGATGCACGTCACGGGTGGGGTTGTCCAGAGTTTCCAGAATGCTTATAAAGGCGTCCACCTCCGGCGCGCTGAAAAGAAGAGAGCCTCCCTGGGCGTCGCAGCCGATGCCCAGAGCTTCCAGCTCCGCGCTGAAAATTTCCGCCTTTCCCGCCGGCGAGCGCAGCAAAATCGCTATGTCTTCGGGAGAAACACCCTCCGACACCATTTTCGCGATGCGTCCGGCAACGTACTTTGCCTCCAGGGCGATGCCCCGGGCGTCCTCGTCCTCGCCGTCGCCGCCCCGGGGAGCGTCCATGAAAATCATCTCCGCCGCAGGGTCGGCTCCCTCAAAGGGCGCCCCCTGAAAGAGCATCTGGTGCCGGTCATACTCCAGACCGCCCAGCTTTTCGCTCATAACCGCCGCGCAGATGTGGTTGGCGCACTCCAGCACGGCGCCCCTGCTGCGGAAGTTCAGATTAAGGTCGATTTTCCGCCCCTGCCCCGTCTGAGCGGTCTGATAAGGAGCGAAAGAATTGTATTTTTCAAGGAAAATATCCGGGGTGGCCAGACGGAAGCCGTAGATGGCCTGCTTTACGTCGCCCACCATGAAAAGCCTCTGCCCGCCGCCGGACAGGGCGGTGAAAAGCCGTTCCTGCAGTCTGTTTATGTCCTGATATTCGTCAACCATTACCTCTTTGAACTGCCCCGCTATCTCGCCGCCCCACCGGGGGTGTTCCAGCAGGCGCAGAGCCTGCCGCTCGATATCGGCAAAGTCCATCAGCCCCCGGCGCAGCTTCTGCTGCCAGAGGCTTTGGGAAAACTGCTCCACCAGAGTCAAAAGCGCCTTCGACGCCCGGGCGGAAAGAGCCATGTCCCGGCAAATCTCCGCCCCGGAACAGGAAAACTGCTCCGCCAGAGTCTGACAGGTCTTTTTATAGCGGTCACGGACGGTTTTGAAGCGCTCCTTTTCCGGCGCGCCCTTCACCGTGGGAATGCGGTCGAATTTTACCGAGCGCAGAGCCGCCGCCGCCGCGTCCCAGCCGGTATCCAGCGCCTGCAGAACATAGCTGCCGGCGGAAATTTCATTTTCAAACAGGGGGCGGAATTTTTCCTCTATCTCCGGGAATTTTTCCATTTCCCCCACCGCCAGCGCCATTTCCTCCAGCCGCCCCGCCAGAAGCTCACCCGCGTTTTTCGCCCAGGAGCGCCCCCAGAGGGAATCAAGGGGCTCGCCGCCGAAATCCGCATCCAGCTGCGCCTTCATATCCGCCAGCCATTTTTCGGGGTCGTCCAGACTTTCCGTGCTGCGGTAAAGTCCCAGCACCGCCGCCGCCAGACCCCGGTCGTCACGGCCGGCGCCAACGGTGTCGGCAAGATAGAGAAAATCTTCGTCCCGGCTCTCGTAGCAGCGGCTCAGCAGCTCCTCAAGGACGCTTTCCCGCAGAGCGGCGCTTTCGTCCTCCTCCAGCTGGCGGAAATCCGCCCGCAAATCCAGCGCCCATGCCCACCGCCTTAAAAGACCCGAGCAGAAGCTGTCGATGGTGCAGATATTGGCCCTGTGGGCAAGCTGAAGCTGCCGGCGGAGATTTTTGTCTGCCGGATATTCCTTTATTCTTTTTTCAAGGTCGCCCGTTATGCGCCAGCGAAGCTCCGCGGCGGCGGCCTTGGTAAAGGTGATTATAAGATAGTCTTCAACGGAGGCCTCTCCACGCTGCACCGCGTCCAGCAGACGCTTTACCAGAACGAAGGTCTTGCCGCTGCCCGCGGCGGCGGACACCAGCAGAGGGCCGCCCCGGTTTTCAACCACCGCCAGCTGTTCGGCGGTAAGATTCAAATCAGCCACAGGCGTCCTCCTCTCCGGCCTTTTTGCCGTATTTTTCCCGCAGGGCGCACCAGAAATCGGCGTCCTTCACCCGCTCGATCCGGTCTCCTGACCCGGCGGCGCCGCAGGCGGCGCTGTAATGACACCAGGCGCAGGGGTCCCGCTGTCCGGCGATTTTCGGCGCGGGAGCGATGTCGCCCTGAGCGATGCGCCCGGCAATTTCAAGAGAAACGTCCTCTATAAGCTTCGACAGAAGCTCCATTTCCTCCCTGCTTGCCACGCTGCCGGAAATTTCCTCTCCGCTGACCTTAACGGGCAGATAGGTGCCCTTGCCCTGAATATTTTCCTCCATGGCGTCGATTACCTGCTCGTCCAGCAGCACCAGACCGCTGCGCTGAAGAGCCGGAGGCTCTCCCGGGGAGGCCAGGCTGTTTTTCGCGTCGGCCTGAGCCGGGTGAGCGGGGCAGTACAGGGCGCCGGCGCTGACCGTTTCCGCGCCGAACAGCTCCCTGCCCCGGCCCGCAAGGGCGAAAAGGTAGATAAGAAGCTGCATATTCAGTCCGTGGCTTAAATCCGACAGGCGGAAATCCTTGGCGCCGGTTTTGTAATCCACCACCCGGATGTAAACCTTTTCCTCATGGCGCCACAGGTCAACCCTGTCAGCCACGCCGGCCATTTTCAGGGATATTTTTTCGTTTTTCATGTGCACGGCGCTCAGGCTGTCCTCGCCCAGACCGAATTTCACCTCGAACATTTCCGGGGAAAATTCTCCCAGAGCCAGCTCCCGCGCCATATCCGCCGCCACCTGCTTTGCCGCCCTTGCCTGACGCAGGAAAAGGTGGACGAAACGGGGACTCTTGTCCTGAAAATCCTTCAAAACCTCGGCGATGTATTTTTTGGCGTACTTGTCCGCCAGGGCGTCCACCTGCTCACCGGTCAGAGCCTTGAAGCCCCCCGCTTCCCCCGCTTCACGCAGGGTGTTTTCCAGCAGATAGTGGGTGAAAACGCCTATTTCCGGCGCGTCGAAGGAGGCCGGACGCTCCGGCTTTGCCTTCAGACCGTACTCCATAAAGTATGAGAATGGACACAGGGCGAAGCGCTCCGCCCGGGAGGGGGTAAGGAAAATTTCCCGGCCGTAAAGCTCTTTCGCGGCGGCGCCGATGGAGCCGCGGCTGGTTTCCGCCGGGGCAAACTGACCCCTTTCCGCCAGAAGCTCCGCCGCCTCCGCTCCCTCCGGACAGCGGGCAAGGCGGGCAACTCCCGCAGAGGTCATGGCTCCGTCCAGCTCCTGCCAGCGCCGGAAATTTTCAATTTCAAGGTCAAACATCTCCGCCAGCCTTGTGAAAACAAAGCTGGGCGCGCCTCCCTCGCCCCCCGGGGGAACGGCGGGGCGTGAAAGGGTGATGGAGTGCTTGGGTTTTGCAAGAATGGAGTAAATATAGCTCATTTCCGCCTGTGCAAGGCGGTTTTCCGCGTCTCCCAGTTCAAGGTCAAGGGCGGAAAGTCCCCGCCGCTCGCTCTGGGTGAAAAGCCCGGGAGGCTCCGTGGCGGCGGGCAGGGCGCTTTCGTCGGCGCCGATGAAAATGAGAGCCTTTATGTCCTTCTGACCCAGCAGGGAGATATCCGAGGCGGTGACGCAGTCAAGGGAGGGGGGTATGGCGCCCACGGTGCTGCCCGACAGCATCAGCCGCAGAAGTCTTGAATATTCCCCGAAGGGAAGCTCTTCCTCTCCCAGAATCTCCACGCTTTCGTCCATAACGGCGCAGATGATGCCCCACAGCTGGCCGCACTGAGCCGCCTGGGACAATAGTCCCGCCTCCTGCTGCTCAAGGCTGCGCTGCTGCAGCTTTTCGGGGAATTTGGAAAGGGAGAGAAATTCGTATATGGCCCGGGCGTGGACTGCGGCGGTGCCGGTTTTGTCCGCGGCGGCGGCAAGGGGTAAAAGAGGCTCCCGCACACGCCGGCGCAGGGAATTTATCCGCTCCAGAGCGGCGGCGGTCTCCTCCGTTTCCGGGGCGCTGAGACCTTCGGGGTTGAACTGCCAGTCCGCCTCCCGCAGCCAAAAGCTGCCGTTTATCTGCCACATACGGGCATAGTTTTCCAAAATGTCCAGTTCTTCCGGCTCCAAAGCGCCAAGGCCGGTTTTCAGGGCGGCGATGACCTCCTCCTGCCGCCATCCGCCCTCCGCCGCGTCAAGGGCGTTTAGCAAAAAGGCGCACTCCGGCTTTTTGTCCACGCCATAGGCGGCGCTGACGAAAAGGGGCACGCCCTCCCAGGCAAAGACACGCTCCAGCATGGGGGCGTAATTTTCCATACCACGGCAGGCCACCACGATGTCACGCCAGCGCAGACCCTCCTTGCGCACCAGCTCCACCGCCCGTGCCGCCGCCAGACGGCACTCGGCAAAGGGGTCCTCCGCCAGATAAAGGCGGATGTTATCACATTTTCCGCCGAATTTTTTAACCTCTCCGGCGAAGAAATTTTCCTCGATAAATTCAAGACTTTCCGGCTTGTTTCCCGTTTTTTCGCACCAGATTGTGCGCACCTTTTTCCCGGCGCGCTGTGCGATGCGGCGCACCGCTCCCAGGGCACGGCGCTGGAGCATAAAGGCCTCGTCGTCCTCGTCCCAGGTCACCGACACCGTCAGCTCCGCTCCGCCCCGGACAAGCTGGTACAGACACTCCTGCTCAAGAGCGGTAAACCACCCGAAGCCGTCGGCGTAGATTTTCTTTCCCGCGGCGAAATCCGAGCACTCCAGAGCGCGGCAAAGGCGCGCCATATCGTGGAGCCGGTCGGAAAGACCGGTGGACAAAAGGGCGTCGTAAGCCGCCAGAATAAGGGCGGCGTCATTTAATTTTTTGCCCAGAGAGCCGCCTGCCTCCGCCCCGGCTCTTTCAAGGTCGGCAGGGGTCACGGCGCAGCTTTCCAGCTCCTCCACCATTTCAAGGGCGCTTTGCAGGGCGTGGGGTCTGGACAGGCCGGAGTATACCTGCAGACTGCCCTCCACGCTTTTTATTGCCAGACGCATTATAAGCAGCCGTCCCGGCAGATCCAGCAGCTGCCTGCCTCCGCCGCCCACCTGGGAAAAGACCCGCTGCCCCAGCCGCTCGAAGCTGAGCACTTCGGCGCTGAGGCAAATGCTGTCCCCGCCGCGCTGACACAGGCGGCGTTCGGTTTCGTGGGTGAACTGGGGCGGCACGATAAGCAGCTGCCCCTTTTCGCCCCGGCGGGCGTTTTCCCCGATGGAGTTTATGATTTTACCCGTTTTGCCGCTGCCCGAGCGGCCCAGAAGGAGAGTTATCACCGCAAGCCCTCCGATTTAATATTTTTTCCCGCAAATCATTTTTATGATGCAGCCGAAAACAATGCCGAAGAGCTGAAGTAATATAACCAGACCCGCGGCTGCCGCGATTAAGAGAAAAAATATAATAATAAGGAAAATAACTGTCATTTATTATACAGTATAACTGCCCCGGGGTAAAGAGCGCCGGCGTCGCCCCCGGGCGCGTTTTTTGCGGTTTGTGAGAAAGGCGTCCAGAGCGCCGCCCCCGAACACGATGATAAAGGCGGCAAGCATAAAAATCAGCATAAAAAATCCTCCTTTTGTTTTATCTGATACCAGATTAACAAAGGAGGTGTCCCATAAAACGGACTGCGCGCACCCGACACCGTCCCCGGGCGGATAAGCCTTTTTTGTCCGCCGACCCCCGCCGGCCTTTCGCCGGGTGCACAAGCCCAAAGTTTGCACCCTACCCAGGTGTCTGGGGCGCAGGCAGCGGCAAATATATTCTCCGGACTGTGTGGGCCGGGGGTGGGGTCCCGGGGAGGGACGAATATTTGCCAAATCCTGAGTCCCTCCCCGGGTGCCCTCTTTTTGGTATCTTTTTCTGGGCAAGCAGAAAAAGTACAAACGTCCCCGCGCGTCCGCAGACGCGCAATAAAAAAATTTTCACCGACAAAAAAATACCCCGGCCTTGCGGTCGGGGTATCGGTTTTAAAAATTACTCGGAAAAATTGCTGTTTATAAGAGCTGCCAGCTCGTCAACGGCTTCCTGTTCATCGGGACCTTCGGCGATGATGGTCACCGCAGTACCCTTGATGATGCCCAGGGAAAGAACGCCCAGCAGACTTTTGGCGTTAACGCGGCGCTCGTCTTTTTCCATCCAGATGGAGCACTTGAACTCGTTGGCCTTCTGGATAAAGAAAGTGGCGGGACGGGCGTGGAGGCCTACCTGATTGTTTACGGTGGTTTCCTTAATGACCATTTTTATACCTCCCGATAATATTTCCGTTGAATATTTTATCAAATAATTTTTTCGCCGTCAATGTGTAAAAAGGATAATACGCAGCCTTGGCAGGGTCTTAATATTGTGGAAAATGCCAGTTATTTCAGCTCAACCACCGTTACGCCGTCCTCGCCCTCGCCGTAGCGGCCCGGGCGGAAGCTTTTGACGCTCTTCATGGTTTTCAGATGCTGCTGCACCGCGGCGCGCAGGGCGCCGGTGCCCTTGCCGTGGATTATGGTCACCACGTCAAGGTTTGCAAGCATGGCCGTGTCAAGGAAATTTTCCACCTCGTCGATGGCTTCGGTGATGGTCATGCCCCGCAGGTCAACGCTGGGTGCGGCGGAGGCTCTGGGGGGCAGCTTGACCTTGCTTTCCTTTATGATGCGCTTGACGGAGGAGTTGGAGGGCTCGTTTTCCACAAGACGCACGTCCTCCTGCTTTGCGGCGGTTTTCATAATGCCCGCCTGCAGACGCAGGGTGCCGTCCTTTTCCACCTCCAGAACGGTGGCCCGCACGTTTCCGGCCTTGATGAGCATAACGGTGTCGCCCTTTTTGGCGGGGCGGCTGGAGGGAGGCGGCGGAGGGGGAGCCTCCTCCTTGCCTATGGCGTCGGAGGCGGCGTTTAAGTCCCCGCGAAGCTTGGCGCGCTGCTGATTGACCTGGTTCCAGTCGGTGTTTTTCAGGTCGGCCTTTCGCATCTGATTGAGTTCCTTGAAGGCCTTGTCCGCGGCGGCGCGGGCGTCGTCGATAATCTGGCGGGCCTCGTTTTTGGCGGTATCCAGAGCCTTCCGCCGCTCTTTTTCGATTTCCTCCCGGTACTTGCGGGAGGTTTCGTTTATTTCGGCGGTCTCACGGCGGAGCTGCTCCGCCTCTTCCTTGGCTCTTTCCATCTGCTGACGCTGCTGCTCCAGCCGGTCGATAACGTCCTCGAAATCCCTCTGGGACTGGCCTATCTGAGCCTGGGCGGCATCAATTATCTTTTCGTCCAGACCAAGTCTGCGGCTTATGGCAAAGGCGTTGGATTTGCCCGGCACGCCGATAAGCAGGCGGTAGGTGGGACGCAGGGTGGCCACGTCAAATTCACAGCTGGCGTTTTCAACCCCCGGGGTGCTGAGGGCATAGACCTTCAGCTCCGCGTAGTGGGTGGTGGCGGCGATAAGGGCGCCGGTTTTTCTTGCCTGCTCGATGATGGACACCGCCAGGGCCGCGCCCTCGACGGGGTCGGTGCCGGCTCCCAGCTCGTCGAAAAGCAGCAGGGTACCCGGGCCGCACTCTTTCAGAATGCCCACGATGGTGACCATGTGAGCCGAAAAGGTGGAAAGACTCTGCTCGATACTCTGCTCGTCGCCGATGTCCGAGAGCACCGCTTCAAAAAGACAGACCTGGCTGCCGTCGTCGGCGGGGATGTTCAGTCCGCAGCCCGCCATCAGACTGAGCAGACCAAGGGTCTTTATCGCCACGGTCTTGCCGCCGGTGTTGGGGCCGGTGATTATGAGGGTGTCAAAGGCACGGCCCAGCTCGATGGTGATGGGCACGGCGGTTTTTCTGTCCAGCAGGGGATGGCGTGCTCTGCGCAAAACCACGGAGTTTCTGTCGGAAAGCTTGGGGGTCATGGCGTTCATTTTGTAGGAAAGCTGACCCTTGGCGAAGATGAAATCCAGCTGCACCAGCAGGTTGTAGTCCATGACTATCTCCCCCCGGCAGGCGGCGCAGTCGGCGGAAAGCTCCGCAAGAATGCGGTCTATTTCAAGCTTTTCCCTGGCGAAAAGCTCTTTTATCTCGTTGTTTGCCGCCACCACCTGCATGGGCTCCACGAAAACCGTGGCTCCGGAGGAGGAAATGTCGTGAACAAGGCCGGGGATCTGGCTTTTGCACTCGGCCTTCACCGGCACAACGTACCTGTCGGAGCGGATGGTGATGATGGGCTCCTGCAAAAATTTGGCGTAGGCGGTGTTGGAGATGATTTTCTGCAGGCTGGAGCGGATTTTGTCGTTTGCGGCGCGGATATGCCGGCGGATTGAGGCCAGCTCCGGACTTGCCGCGTCGGCAATCTCCTCCTCGGAGATGATGGAGTTTGTAATTTTTTCCTCCAGATGGCGGTTTACCTGCAGGGCGTGGAAAAGTCCGTCGATGGCTGTGCTTTCCCCGCCGCCTCCGGCGTGCTCACGGGTCATACGGGCCGAGCGAAGCACCCCCGCGATGTCCAGAAGCTCTCTGGGGTTAAGACTTCCGCCCATATCCGCTCTCATAAGAGAGGCGCCCACGTCCTTCACACCGGAAAAATGAGGCGCGGCGCCCAGAGCCAGATACTTGCAGGCGCCGTCGGTCTCGGCAAGGCGGCGCAGAGCCTCGTCCCTGTCGCTTGTGGGGCGCAGGGCGGCGCACAGCTCCTTGGCGCCGGCGCTTACGGCGCAGGCGGACAGCATATTCAGCACCGCCGGAAGCTCCAGCGTGTGCATGGATTTTTCAAAAAGCTCGTTCATAATGTGCTCCTTTGTGGGGGGAGTTTGCGCCGCTGGGGACGCAGGGACGATTCACTTTTTCTGCTCGTCCAGAAAAAGTGAGAAAAAGAAGACGCAAGGGGGAGGGTTTCAGGATCCGGGAGATATTCAACCCTCCCCCTTGACCCCCACCCTCTATGCCAACAGAGGGTGGGGGAACAACATCCTTCACAACAAGAGTTGCGCTGATCGCTCCGTTTTACTCTTAACAAACCTACTTACCCCGGCCGCCGGCCTTTCGTCGGGTGCACAAGCTCAATATTCGCACCCTGCGCAGGTCCTTGGGGCGCAGGCAGCGGCAAATATCCCCTCCGGACTGTGTGGGTCGGGGGTGGGGTCCCGGGGAGGGACGGCGTGGTCGCAAAGTCCGCCCCGCGCAGGGCTTCCTGTCCGGTCGCCCGGCGCTCCGCTTCCTTGCTCCTCCTTTCCCCACGAAAACCAATGTTTTCGCGGGGCTCCATAAAAGGTGTCTTTGACACAGAGGGTACAATACTCTTGAAACGCTGAGGCGCAGCCGCGACAGCCCTTTGAAAGGCGGAACAGTCAAATTGCGCCGCAAAAGGTGTCTTTGACACCCTTTTTCTGGGCAAGCAGAAAAAGTACAAACGTCCCCGCGCGCCGGCAGGCGCGCAAATTCTCCTCATCCGTTGCTTCGCGCCACCTTCCCCTCAAGGGGAAGGCATTTTAAATCTTTATGGATTTATAAAAATCCAGAGTTGAAAATCCCGTTTCAAGGCGGCTGCACACCCAGCTCTCTGCCAGAGCGCAAAGCTCCCGCCGGGCGTCGCCGGTTATGTCAAAGGAAAAAAGCTTTTTCGCCTCGCAGCCGGCAATATGCTCCACGGCGGCGGCGCAGCCGGCGGTCTCGATGGGTGGAAATCCCGTACCCACGGGCATCTCCGCCACCCAGTCCGGCTCCGGGCCGAAGCCCGCCTCGGCGCAGAGCCGCAGCTCAAAGGCGGCCTTGACAATGTCCCTGTCCCGACCGGCGCCAAGGGCGTAGAGGGAGTTTAGTCCAAGGCGCAGAAGCTCCGGACTTTCAAGGTCTTCCTGACTTACCGTTTCAAGCACCTGACAGAAATAGCTTCCCAGAGCCAGAAGCTCCACGTCGCCTCTCAAAGCCAGAAAGGGCTCCAGCACCCTTGCCTCGGAAATTTCCATCCGGTCACGGCGCTCGGAAACGGTGAATTCGGCGTAGGTCAGCGCCTGACAGGCGGCTCTTTTGCGGCTTTTGGGACTTTTTGCCCCCCGGGCGGTCATAAGACGCTTGCCCCGGGCATCGGTGAGGACGGTAAGGAGCTTGTCGCTCTCCTTCCACGCCACCTCACGCAGAACCAGTCCCTTTAAGGTGCTGTATTCACTGCTCATAGCCGAAATTTTTCAGAAGTGACAGGCTGTCGCGCCAGTTTTCCTTGACACGCACCCAGATGCGCACGTACACCGGCGCGCCCATGTATTTTTCCATTTCAAGACGTGCCATGGTGGAGATTTTCTTCAGCATGGCGCCCTGCTTGCCGATTATCATGCCCTTGTGGCTGGCCTTTTCGCAGTAGACCACCGCCTCGCAGTCCACGATGTCGGTGGAGTTTCGCTGGCTGAATTTTTCGATTTCAACGGCGATGCCGTGGGGAATTTCCTTGTCCAGACATTTAAGCATAGCCTCACGGATAAGCTCCGCCATCATCTGCTTTTCCGGCTGGTCGGAGGTCTCGCCCTCGGGGAAAAGAGGAGGAGATTCCACCGCGAATTTTGAAAGCTCGTCCAAAAGCACCTCAAGGCCGTCCTTTTCCCGGGCGCTGACGGGCACGATGGCGTCAAAATCGTAAAGGGTGCTGTATTTCGCGATGACCGGCAGAAGATTTTCCTTGTTTTCAAGGGTGTCGGCCTTGTTTATTACCAGAATGCAGGGAGCGCCGGAGCGCTTTATCTGCTCGATGAGCAGTTCCTCGGCCTTGGTGACCTTCTCGGAGGGCTCGATAAGGAGCATCACCGCGTCCACGTCACCCACGGCGGCGCGGACAACTCCGTCCATGTAGTCGCCCAGACGGTTCTGAGCCTTGTGAAAACCGGGGGTGTCCACCAGCACGAACTGAATGTCCCCCCTCTGGCGCACGCCGCAGATGCGGTGGCGGGTGGTCTGGGGCTTGTCGGTGACGATGGATACCTTCTCCCCCACGATGGCGTTGGTCAGAGTGCTCTTGCCCACATTGGGCCGACCCGCGAGGGCCACCATTACGGTCTTTTTAACTTCCATCTCAAACTCACTTTCTGAAAAGCCCCAGCTTTTCCATTATCTCGTCCTCCTGCTTTCGCATCAGACCCTTGTCCTCTTCATCCTCGTGGTCGTAGCCAAGCAGGTGCAGAATGCTGTGCACGCTCAGATAGCCTGCCTCTCTTTCGGCGCTGTGGCCGAACTCCAGAGCCTGGGCTTCGGCTCTCTCCACGGAAATGGCCATGTCCCCAAGGGGAAAGCGCTCCGTCTCAGGGTCAAGAAACTCCTCCGGCAAAGGCTCGCCGGGGATAAGGTCACAGGCGGGAAAGCTCAGCACGTCCGTGGCTTTGTCGATGCCCCGGAAATCGGCGTTGAGGGCGCGGATCTCCTCATCGTCGGTTATAAGTATGCTTACCTCGCAGGGAAACGCCGCCTTCTGATGGGTCAGGGTGGCGTTTACGCACCGGCGGATAAGCTTTTTCATCTCGGCGTCCCCGCCGGAAAAGTAGATGGTGTGTCTCATTTTTTCACCTTTTTTCCGCTGTGATAATCCTCGTAGGCCTTGACGATGCGCTGAACCAGCACGTGACGCACAACGTCTTTTTCGCTGAATTTGCAGATGGCGATGTCCTCCACGTCGGACAGGATATTAAGGGCGTCCTTCAGACCGCTTATCTTGTCGGCGGGCAGGTCAATCTGGGTGATGTCGCCGGTGACCACCGCCTTTGAGCCGAAGCCCAGACGGGTCAGAAACATCTTCATCTGCTCCCGGGTGGTGTTCTGAGCCTCGTCAAGGATGATGAAGCTGTTGTCAAGGGTGCGGCCGCGCATATATGCCAGAGGGGCAACCTCGATGTTGCCCTTTTCAAGGTATTTGTTGTAATTTTCCGCCCCCAGCATATCAAAAAGAGCGTCGTACAGGGGACGCAGGTAGGGGTCTACCTTATTCTGCAGGTCGCCGGGCAGAAAGCCCAGCCTCTCGCCGGCCTCAACGGCGGGACGGGTGAGGATTATGCGGTCGATTTCCTTTTTGCGGAAAGCCGTCACGGCGGCGGCAACGGCAAGATAGGTCTTGCCCGTGCCGGCGGGGCCCACGCCGAAGGTGATGGTGTTTTTGGCGATGGCCTCGCAGTAATTTTTCTGTCCCAGAGTCTTGGCGCGAACGGGCTTGCCCTTGCAGGTGATGCAAACCACGCCCCTGCCAAGGTCAGCCAGTTTGCTCTCGTCGCCGGAGCGGACGGTGTCGATGACGTAGCGCACGGTCTGACCGTCAATCACCTCGCCCCGGGCGGCAAGCTCCATAAGGCTCTCCAGCACCCGGCGGGCAAGGTCAACGTTTTCCTCGTCGCCGGAGACTTTCAGTTCGCTTTCCCGGCTGTAAACGCTGACGGACAGCTCCTGCTCCACCAGCCGGATATTTTCGTCAAAGGAGCCGAAAACGCTGATGATGTGCTCAAGACGCTCTACGTTTATGATGTGTTCCATGAAATTCTCCTTAGTACGGCGCGGCAAGCTCCGCCGTGACAGAAATTTTCTCAAGACAGACCGCCTTTGCCGTGACGGTCAGAATGTTTTGTTCCGTTCGGGAGGTAAAATCGCAGGTGTATATCTTCCCGTCGTCCCCCACGGTTTTTTCAATGCGGGCAAGGAGATTTTCCTTTAATCTCCGTTCCTCGGCGGCGGCGTCAAGGGTGAATGTTCCGCCCCGGGGAAAGGCCTCCTGAGTGACCGTGCCCAGGGGCAGTACGCCGCCTCCGGGCAGGGGCAAACTCTCCCAATTTGTAATTATATCATATTCACCGGAAAAAACTCCATAGTCGGCGTATAAATTTAACCTTTTTTCACCGAAAAGCAGGGAAAAAGTTCTCCTGACCGGTTCATCCGGGGAGACGCGGGTTCGCACAAGGGGGGATACGGCGGAAAATTCCCTGTCCGTCACCGCCCAGACCTCACCCATGGCCCGCACCTGCTTTTCCCGGCCGCCCATTTTCACCCATGAGGAAATCAGCACGTCTCCCGCCTGCACCGGCTCTCCCGGCAGCACCGTCTTTGTGCCCGCGTAGCCGCGCACTTCCGTCACGATGCCGCTCATTGAGGCCACGATGTCCGCCGGAGTTTTGGGGTCAACCGCCTCCTGCCGGGGCAGGGTTTCGTTTATGAGAATTTCCGCGCGGCTGCCGTTTACGTTCACCGCCACCCATGAAACCTCTCCCTCAAGGTTCATTATTATCCGGTCGGATATTTCCCGTGGGCTGATGCTGCGGCTTTTCGCGCCGATGTATACCCCCTCCTGCCGGGCGGCCTCCAGCACCCGGGCGGAGGAAATCCTCTCGCCCCCGGGGGAGCTTATTTCCCATATAAAGCCGTTTAAAACAAACACCGCCGCCAGTGCCGCCGCCATGCCGGAAATCAGGGCGAATCTCCGGCGAAACCGCCACAGAAAGGGGGGCGCCCCCCGCCGGCTCAGAATTTCCATTTCACAGCAGGCTCTTTTGGCGTAGGGACCCGCCCGCCGGGCGTGGCGCAGCTCCATGGAAAGCTCCACCGTGCACCCGTCCGGCCGCTCCACGTCCCAGAAGCGAAGACCGTTTTCCGCGCAGATATTCAGAAATCTTTCCGGAAAAACCCCTGTGAGCCTCAGTCTGGCGTGACCGCCCAGAAAATCAACCCATTTCTGCATTTTCGCCCTCCGGATATATAAATTCCACCGCCTGAATTTTACCCCGCAGGCGTATGTCTCCCTTGCACATACCGGCGATGGTCAGACCCTCGCCCCTTACCCGCACCGCCACCTGTCCGCAGCTTAAATCCACCTGCCTGTGGGAAAAATCCAGCAGACCCCGGTGGCGTTCTATCTGAATTTCCCGGCAGCCCGTTATGAAAACCGAGGGCAGGGTGCCCGTCTGGCCGGGTATGCCCAGGTTGTTTGCCGCCTGTTCGATAAAACCGGCTTTTGCTTTCAAATCTCATCCCTCCGTTCATAGGAAATCTACGCCGCGGCATAGATTTTTATGTGAAAAGAGGGGGTGTCGGCGTGAAAAAAGGGCGTCTGAAAAGGTGGATATTCGCGGTGGGACTGGCGGTTCTGGGGGTGGCCTTTCTGCTGGAGGGCGAGCGCTGCGCCGCGGGAGCGGTGCGGGGGCTGAAAGTCTGCGCGTCGGTGGTGATACCGGCGCTGTTTCCCTTTTTCGTGCTGTCCTCCATGGCGGTGGGAAGCGGCCTTGCCGCCGCTCTGGGGCGAAGGCTGGACAGGTTTTCAAAACCCCTTTTCGGAGCGGCCGGAGCCGCTCCCGCCTTCGTGCTGGGCATTCTGGGGGGATATCCCTCCGGCGCGAGAGCCCTCTGCCAGATGTACAAACGGGGGGAAATATCCAAAAAGCGGGCGGAATTTCTCCTTGCCTCCTGCTCCAACTGCGGGGCGGCCTTCATTCTGGGCGCGGCGGGAAACGGCGCCTTTGAAAGCGGCGCCGTGGGAGCGCTTTTGCTCCTTTGCCACGTGGCGGCGGCGCTGGTCACCGCCCTGGTTTTCAAAAGCCGCGCTCCCGATGAAAAAAGCGCTCCCCGGATTTCGCCGGCTCCCGCCGCGCCTCTGGGCAGGGTGTTCACCGACGCCGTAAGCTCCGCTCTCAGCGCCATACTTGCCATCTGCGCCTACGTGGTGTTTTTCTCCGTTATCTGCGCTCTTTTGCCCCTTGGGGAGGGATTTTTGGCGGCGGCGGTGACGGGATTTCTTGAAATATCCACCGGCACCCAGATGCTCTCCGGTCTGCCCCCGCGTCCGGCGGCGGCTCTGTGCGCGGCAATGACGGGCTTCGGCGGCCTTTGCGTGTGCGCCCAGACAATGAACGTAACGGAGGGTCTTTCAAAAAAATTCTATTTCCCGGGAAAGCTCCTGCAGGCGGCGGTATCCGCACTCCTTGCGTGGATATTTTTCCCCCTGACCGTATAAAGGGCGAAAAGCGGGCAAAAAATATGGGCAAGGAGGAATTTGACAATGAAAAGATTCATCGCTTTAGCCCTTGCACTTATCCTTTCCGCGGCCTTCATCACCGCCGCCGCGGCCACGGCCCAGGCGGACTTCACCGCCTCTGCAAAGGGGGAAAACACCCCGCCCACTGCGGAGGACATGGTGGTGCAGACCTATAAAAACACCCCCCGCACCCTGCCCTTCGACGCGGAGGACGCCGATGGGGACGCCCTTGAGTTTGCCCTCGTTTCGCCCCCCTCAAAGGGCGAGGTGACCCTGGGCGCCGACGGCACCTTCACCTACACCCCCGCCGAGGGCAAATCCGGCCGTGACACCTTCGTCTACACCGCCGCCGACCCCTCCTGCGCCGTCAGCCGTGAGGCTCTGGTCACCGTGGACATCGGCCGCAAGGCTCCCAAGGTGGAGTACTCCGACACCGCCGGCACCGGCGTGGAGTACGAGGCCGCCCGCCTTGCCCAGGAGGGCATCTTCGTGGGCGAGCAGATAAACGGCCTGTACTGTTTTTCCCCCGAAAAGACCGTCAGCCGGGGTGAATTTCTTGCCATGACCGTAAACGCCGCAGGCATCGAAACTCTTGACGTGCTCTCCGCCGGCTTTGACGATGACGCTGAAACCGCCGCCTGGCAGACCGGCTATATTGCCGCCGCCAGAGAGGCCGGGGTCATCGGCGGCATCGAGCTGGACGGCCTGCGCCTGTTCCAGTCCGCCCGCCCCATCACCGGCAAGGAAGCCTGCCGGGTGGTCACGGGGCTCATGGGATTTGAGGCCCAGGGCATGATTGAAACCGCCGCAGGGGAGGAAGCCTGGGCGGTCACCGCGGTTATGGCGGCGGAGCAGAATGATTTTTCCGCCCGTGACGCCTTTTCCGGCGGGGACATCACCCGTGCCGACGCGGCGAAAATAATCGTCTCCATGCTGGAGCATCAATAATTTCCATTTTAAAATCCCCTTTTCGGGCGGATAATAAAACCGGGAGTGATAAAACATGGAAGACATTATCGGCACCGGCGACATTCCCATGGGACTGGGAATGGCTCTGGCGGAAAACATGACCGCCATGGAGTATTTTGCGGGTCTCACCGACGACAAACGCCGTCAGATAATCGAGCACACCCGCGACATCAAAAGCAAAAGCGAGATGCGCCGCTACGTGCGCGACATTTCAAAAATGTATTGAAAAAACGCCCCGAAAGGGGCGTTTTTCCGTAAAAAAAGACCCGCCGGAAGGCAGGTCTTTGATTCAGTTTTCCTCGTAAATCATTACCCAGCCGCTCTTCGCCTTTTCCGGGGAGATGCAGTTGGAGGTGGCGTAGACGAAGGAGTTGTAGGCCTCAGCGCTGACCACCAGCGCGGGTCCCTCTTCCCCGTCAACGATAACGTAATCGTCCTCACCTTCCCGCACGGCCTCTTCCGCGGCGGCAAGGTCGTAAACCCGGGCGTTTTGGGTGACGCCGCCCTCCTGCACGGCTATGAAAGCCTGGTTGCTGAAAAGCACCGCGCCCTCGGTGGTGCTGCTGTCCGCGTAATTGTCGTAAATGACGCTGTCGCCGGCGGCGTCGGAGGGAGTGGTGGGAGCGGAGGGAGCGGAGGGAGCGGTTGCCCCGGCGTCGAAGCTGTCGTCGGAGGGTGTGCTTTCGGAAATTTCCATCTTGGGACTGGCGGCACTGGGTGCGGCGACCTGGGCTTCCCCGGCGCTGTAGACATAATCGCCGCTTCCCGCCGTGTATGCGGTGTCGGCGGCAAGATTTGCGCTGTTTTCACCGCCGGTGAAGTGGGTCACACCGGCAAGCACCACCAGCACGCAGGCGGCGGCAAGATAGCCGTAGCGCTTGACCTTTCCGGTGGATTTTTTGGTCTTGCGGAAGATGACCTGCTCCATGACCGCGCCGTGCAGACCCTGGGGAGCGGAGACCTCCTCGCCCTTTATCATATCGCCCATAAGGGTGAAATCATCAAGTATTTTCCGGCAGGCGGGGCAGTTTTTGATATGCTCCGCGGCGTCGGCGCGTTCTGCGTCGCTCATTTCGCCGTCCATAAAGACGCTTACCAGCTCAAAATTACCTTCACAGCTCATTATTCCCCGCCTCCTTTCGTTGGTTTTCCCTTGTTTGACGGGTAAGATTCAAAAATGTTCCCGTTTTTTGATAAAAGTTCTTCACGAAGTTTTTCTCTGGCTCTGAACAGCCGGGATTTCACCGTTCCCGGCGGCAAATTGAGCACCTGCCCGATTTCCTCGTAGCTGAGCCCCTGACCCTCACGCAGTATCAGCATTGTCCGCGCCTCGTCGGGCAGGGTGTCCATGGCGGCTTTCAGCGCGCCCAAGCGCTCCCTGCGCTCCAGCTCCTCCTGGGGCAGGGGAGCGGTGTCGGGGGTGTCAAGGAAGCTGCCGTCCTCGTCTGACAGGGAGGACGCGGCGCGCCGGTTTCTGGCGGCTATCATATCAAGACAGAGGTTTGAGGCCAGCCTGTAAAGCCAGGTGGAAAAGGCGCTGTCGCCCCGGAAGGTGGACAGCTTTTCCCAGGCCTTTATGAAGGCCTCCTGGGCCGCGTCCTGTGCGTCCTCGGGATTTCCCATCATACGCAGGCACAGGGAATATATGCGGTTTTCGTGGAGTCTTACAAGCTCGCTGAAGGCGTCTATGTCGCCCCGGGCGGCTTTTTTTACCAGAATTTCGTCCATGTTTTTCACCGGCTCTCACCTCCCAGCTCCCGCAATATGCGCCTGTTCAGGGCGTAAAATTCCTCGGGGGAATTGAATTTCGTCACCTGCTCCCGGAAGTAGGCGCCGTGGCGCACTCCCCGCAGATACCAGGCCCAGTGTTTCCGCATTATCAGACAGGCCAGCCTGTCGCCGTGGAATTTCCGGGACAGCTCAAACTGCTCCGCCACGGCCTCGCACTTTTCGGCAAGAGTTGGCTCGGCGGGGATTTCCAAACCCTCCAGCGCCGCGCGCACTCTTGAAAAAATCCAGGGGTCGCCGAAGCAGGCCCGGCCTATCATAAGGCCGTCGGCGCCGGTTATCCGCAGGCATTTCAGCGCCGCTTCGGGGCCGTTTATATCTCCGTTTGCGATAAGGGGCAGGGAAACCGCCTTTTTAACCGCCGCGATGGTGTCCCAGTCGGCGGTGCCGGAGTACATCTGCACTCTCGTCCTGCCGTGGACGCACAGAGCGTCGGCGCCGGCGCGCTCCATTTCCTTTGCGAAATCCACCGCCACGATGTGCCCCCTGTCCCGACCCAGACGCATTTTAACCGTCACGGGGGCGCCGTTTATCTCGTTTTTCACGGCGGATACAATCTCCGCCGCCAGAGCCGGATTTTCCAGCAGAGCCGACCCGTCGCCGTTATTTGCAATTTTGGGCATGGGACAGCCCATGTTGATGTCGATCATCTCCGCGCCGGACACCTCCAGCGCCTTTTTCGCCGCCTTTGCCATAACCGCGCTGTCGTTGCCGAAAATCTGGGCGGCGCAGGGGCTTTCCCCCTCAAACCGCTGCAGCAGGGTAAGGGTTTTTCCGTCCTGATACACCAGCGCCCGGGAGGATACCATTTCCGTCACGGTCATGTTCGCCCCGTGTTTTGCGCACATCCGGCGAAAGGCCGCGTCGGTAACGCCGGCCATAGGCGCAAGAATTATTGGGTTTTCGATTTTGATGCCGCCGATGACCATGTGAGCCTCCGTAAAATTTTGTTCGTGAACCAATATTTTATCATACTTGCCCTCCCGGGGCAAGTGCCGCCGCCGGGCTCCCTTTTACCACAATTGTTGTTTAGATAATCTTCATCAGTTTCACCAAGCGTTGAAACAAACAGCAAAGTATGATAAAGTGAGCGCAAAGATAAATGAAAATTTATATTATAAGAATCAACAGATTTCAAATATTGTGTTGTTCAATTTCTCTTTTTCGAGCAGTAAAGTATTACTGGAAAATCGAAAAGGAGGTTCTTAATATGAACACAGATAAAATTTTAGCAGAATCCATCGCAAAGGACTATGTACCAAAAGAGAATTCAAAAATCATAGCCCTAAAGAAACTGGATAATCGCGCAAAGCTCCCCGCCACTATTTTCACCTACTCTTGGGGCATTGTTTTTGCGCTTGTTTTCGGCACAGGTATGTCCCTGGCAATGCAAGTTATCGGAAGCAGTATAGCGATTGGCATCATCGTTGGTGTCGTCGGACTGATTGGCTGTGGTGTGAATTATCCGATTTATAAGAAGTTGCTTGAAAAGGGCAAGGCAAAATATGCCTATGAAATTGTGCAGCTCGCCCGTGAAATCGCAGATAAATAATGAAACTTTGCAAGGAGTGGTAATATGAATAAATCCGAAAGTAAATATTTTAATACTGCCACGAAAATGGACCTTGCATTGATTTCCTTGCTGAAAAAGAAACCGTTTGAATATATTACTGTTAGCGAGATTTGCGAAACGGCAGGGGTAAATCGCTCTACCTTTTATTTGCACTATGAAACAGTAGGCGATTTGCTAAATGAAACAACACGATACCTGTTAGATGGATTCTTGTCATATTTTTCAACTGATACACAGTCAGTAGCACTCAATCTTAAAGACTGCGAACTTAGTGAATTGGTGTTTATTTGCGATAAGTATCTAACACCATACTTCAGCTATATCAAAGACCACAAAGAAGTATTTAAGGTTGCATTGGCACAAAATAAAATTCTGGGATTTGAAGATGTGTATAAGCGATTGTTTGAAAACATATTTAATCCAATTTTGGAGAGATTTCACTATCCATCAGACATTAGACAATACGTGATGATGTATTATCTCAATGGTATCAATGCCATAGTTGTTGAATGGTTAAAAAACAGGTGTGACAAGTCAACAGATGAACTATCAGAAATAGTCGCAGTCTGCATTTTCGGGAAAGAAAATGCGAATGGATAGAACTCTGAAACTCGCACTGGTCAGTTTGTTATTCAATATCTATGCTTGTATCCTTTGAGGGAATGTCGGAAATAGAAATCCGTATTATGAATATCGCAACTGGCTCTGCTGTATGTATCATCGTTTTTCTGCTTGGATTAAATCTTGTGCATAAAAGAAATTAATAAAGATAAAACCGTAACGGTAAATTCAGATTTATTTAGCTGTTTTTTGTTTGATAAGTACCTCCCATCGTCGTTTCGACGAAGGGAGGTTATTTATGTCCCAAAACCACAAAAAAGGTAAAAGGGAGCCGCCGGCGGAGGAAAGAGGGGACACTTGCTAACAGTGTTGATTCGTGGTAAAATTCAAAAAAAGGGTGAAAGGAGGCTGAGCCGTGAAAAGAAAACTGCCAATAACTGCGTCTGTGATTCTGGCGGCGGTTATAATCCTCTCCGCCCTTTACACCGCTCACACCGACTATTCCCGCACCCTGAAGGCCAACTGGGGGTTTCAGCTTCCCCACCTTTCCCGCTACGCCCAGGTTTACCAAATGCAGGAGGAAAACCAAAGCGGCGACGGCATAAGATACCATGTGTTTTCCTACCGATATGAGGATTATATAGACATCATGTTTGCCTGGCGCACCCGGCAGGACTACACCCTCCACCATCCCACCTACGCTGATGCGGCGGTGACCTGGCTGGACAAACTGGGCGTGCCGGAGGATAAAAGACCCGATTACGACCGGTGTTTTTACTGGTACCGGCTGGGAGAGGACGAAAGCGAGATTATAATATTCTGGCACACCGAAGAAAACCGCCTTTACATACTTGAAAATATGATTTAACGAAAAGCCGCCCGGGGGGCGGCTTTTTTGCACCTCTCCGCCGCCCCGGGCGTAGAATGTACTGCGACCCTTTCGGGCGTCATAAAAAACAGGAGGCGCTTAAATGGCGATTTTTACAAACCAGGCAACCCTTTCCTACAACGGCGTAACCACCCAGTCCAACATTACCACCGGACAGATAGTCCAGACCCTCTCCGCCGCGAAAAACACCGCCGCGGACAGCTACGTTTCCGGTGAAAACATCACCTATGCGGTCAGTCTTGTAAATTCCGGCACCGCCCCCTTCACCGGTCTTACCCTTACCGATGACCTGGGGGCCTATCAGTTCGGAGATGCTGAAAATCCCCTTACCCTCTATCCCCTCAGCTACGTTTCCGGCTCGGTGCTTTACTATGTAAACGGTGTGCTTCAGCCTGCCCCGGCCGTCACCGCCGGCCCTCCGCTGGAGATAACCGGCATCAGCGTGCCCGCCGGCGGAAATGCGGTCATCGTGTACGAGGCTCAGGTAAACGGCTTTGCCCCCGGCGGGGCGGGCTCTGAAATCACCAACACCGTCACCGTAACCGGCGGCGGACTTGCCGAGGCGGTCACCGCCTCCGATACACTTGGGGTTTCCGACCAGCCCCGTCTGACCATCACCAAGGATCTCAGCCCCGAAAGCGTGGCTGAAAACGGCCTTATAACCTACACCTTCACCATCAGCAATTTCAGCTCCGCCCCGGCCGCCGCGGGAGATAACGCCGCCGTGACAGACCTGTTTGACCCGGCGCTGGAAAACATCTCCGTTACCTTCAACGGCGAAACCTGGACCGCCCCCACGGACTACACCTACGACGAAACCACCGGACTTTTTGCCACCGTTCCCGGCCGCATCACCGTTCCCGCCGCCACCTTTACCCAGGACGCGGACACCGGCGCGTGGAATGTTACCCCCGGCGTTTCCGTCCTCAGAGTCACCGGCACCGTCTGATTTTCGGCGCAAAAAAACCACCCCTCGGGGCAATGTCATTTAGTTAAGGGTGAAATCTACGGATTTCACCCTTAATACTTTTTACATGCTATTTAGTTAAGTAATTTTATTTCCTCAACTTATTTACAGTTAGTTTAAGATTGGCTTGTTGACTTTCTGACGGAAACGATTTACAATATAGGTGAACTAAAAAGTACGATTATTCTCGCCTTTTAGGTGATGCAGTGTACAAAACTATTCCCGTGTTTGCATGGGCTGGTTTTTGTGCACTTTTTTTGTGCTCAAAAACCGAAAAATCTGAAAGAAAGGAGAAATTTCCTATGGAAAAGAAGCAGTGCACTATACATCTTGAAGTCACAAGCGACCTTGGCACTGGTAATAGCATCGGAAAGGCAGACATTACTATCGACGATTTACTTTCCGAAGGTTATGACAGCTTTGCCGCTCAAGTGGATGCAGCAGCAACTCCATTCTGTGAAGCAGTTGCTAAAGAACTGTATGCACAGATCTTAAGAGAGTTTGCTATTCTTCGGATGGCCGATTAAAACTAAATTTGGCGCGGCGAGCAACCCGCCGCGCCACTAATATGAGGAGTGTATCTATATGACACCATCAAATTTGAAAAATTTGCTCAATCGAGCGATTAAGAGAGTGGTTGCAACTCGTGGTAGCCATTCTTCCGACCTACGCAACTTCACACGCGTCCGTAAACTTCCGCTGGAGAGCGTTGTTACGCTGCTTCACACCATGGACGGTGGCTCTTTGGCAAAAGAACTTCATAAAGCAGGTATTGCATCTAATCCTACTCCTGCTGCATTTATTCAACAGCGGCACAAAATTAACCCGTCAGCATTTCGTGAAATCATGCAGGATTTTAATCAATCCTGTACTGACGATGAATTATATTGTGGCTATCGGCTTTTAGCCATTGACGGCACCTCCGTCAATTTACCGTATAATCCAGACTCAGAGAGCTTTTTGGCAGTAGATACCCATCCGCGCGGCGGTTATAATGCTTTGCATATCAATCCACTCTACGATTTGCAGAATAAAACCTATTTTGATTGTGCTATTCAAGCAAAGTCCAAGATGGATGAACAAGGTGCTTTAATAAAGATGCTCTATACCAAAATAAAGATGCTCTATACCAACAATTTTGAAACACCAACCATCATCATCGGAGATCGCGGATACGAGAGTTACAATATTTTCGCACACATGCTTTCCCGCCCGAATGTAGATTTTCTTATCCGCGTCAAGCAAGGTAAATCTGCAATGAGAGATATTTCTAATCTTCCAATGATGGAGTTAGACAAAGATATTTCACTGACATTAACCACCAGCCAAAGTAAAGCCCATCGTGAAGCGGGCTACGTCTTAATGCAAATGTCCAGTAAAAAAGGGCATAAAAATCGCGCACGATGGGATTTTTCTCATATCAATCCGTTTCCTATGAAATTCCGTTGTGTTCGTTTTTTGCTCCCATCGGGAGAATATGAAACGCTGGTAACATCTTTGCCCCGCGCTCATTTTGGTATCGAAGAATTGAAAGCACTTTACCACATGAGATGGGGAATAGAAACAAGTTTCCGTGTTCTCAAATATTGTACAGGACTAATAAATATTCACAGCAAAAGCGATAGATTTGCCGAGCAAGAGGTTTACGCAGCACTGACAATGTTTAATTTCTGCAACCGCATTTCTCGCGAAGTTGTTATTCAACAGAAGAAAACAAACCGTTACGAATATAAAGTAAACCTTACGATGGCGATTTTCCTTTGCAAAGAGTTTTTCCGCGACCCAAACGGAGATGCCGAAAAGCTCATACGAGAGATAGCAATGTATACTGAGCCTGTGAGACCGGGACGCGCAGATCAGCGCAATATTAAAGTAAAGGGCTTTGTTGGTTTTACCTACCGCGTGGCTGCTTAGCCGTTAAGAAAAGAGAAGGGGTGCAATTTTCAAGGTTGCACCCCTTCTCATATATTTTTTGTGAAATCGCTAAAATCCGGACGAAAAATTGCTAATTTTCAAAAATAAATGTGTTGCTTAACTTAATACCCACAAAATTGACCCAAAACAGGAAACGTCCTCGTCCCTTTTACAACAAGTCTATCTTTTCATGCAAAAATATTTGTGCTTTATAAAAATTCAAAACAAAAGGGATATTCCGATGTATTGCCTCCAAAATCAACAAGTTGGTGCAATGCTCTAAAAGTCTGCGCATGGAAATCTGACGCAGGGTCTCTTTTGGGGCTTCCTCAAAGTAAAACACCTGTTAAGTTAAGATATATACCAAAATCTCAACAAGTCTTGATACTGTATAAAAAGACCACACCTTTTTCGAAAAATACTGATAGCTCATTTGTGGCCTCTGGAAAAAACAACAAGTCTGTGGTACGATGTAAAAAAGCGACAAGAATCGCAAAAGGAGGAAGAATGCCATGGCAGATGCTGCACAGCGCGCCGCCGCGAAAGAATTTGCTGCCTATTGGAACGGCAAAGGCGATGAAAAGCAGGAAACCCAGCGTTTCTGGATTGAACTGCTGACAAAGGTTTTCGGTGTGGACGGCTCTACTGCTATACAATTTGAAGTTCCGGTGAAGCTGAGCCATACCAGTTTCATTGACGGCTATCTTCCGGAGACCCGCGTTCTTGTGGAACAAAAAGGCCGCGATATCGACCTGCGGAAAGGCTATAAGCAGTCTGATGGTTCTATGTTGACCCCGTATCAGCAAGCGCGCCGTTATGCTGGCTATCTGCCGTTTAATCAAACGCCCCGCTGGATAGTTGTCTGCAATTTTGCTGAGTTCCATATCCACGATATGAACCGTCCTAACGATGCCCCGGAAATCCTCTATTTGTCTGACTTGGAAAAGGAATACCACCGCTTGAACTTCCTTGTTGATACGGGCAATACCGCTATCCGCAAGGAAATGGAAGTCTCCTTAAAGGCCGGTGAAATCGTTGGTGTTCTGTATGATGCACTACTCCGACAGTATAAAGACCCCAACGACCCCGAAACGCTGAAAAGTCTGAATGCTCTGTGCGTCCGTCTGGTATTCTGCCTGTATGCCGAGGATGCGGGTGTTTTCGGCGCACATGGTATGTTTCACAACTATTTGGAGCATCATGCCCATGATGCCCGTCGTGCCCTTATTGACCTGTTTAAGGTGCTGGACACCAAACCCGAAGACCGCGACCCCTACATGGACGATGACCTTGCCGCGTTCCCTTACGTCAACGGCGGCTTGTTTACCGATGAAAGTCTTATCATTCCCCGTCTGGATGACAACATTGTGGATCTGATTTTGAACCGCGCTAGCGGCGATTTTGATTGGTCTGCCATTAGCCCTACCATTTTCGGAGCAGTGTTTGAAAGCACCCTCAACCCTGAAACCCGCCGCGCCGGGGGTATGCACTATACCAGCATTGAGAACATCCACAAAGTTATTGACCCCCTGTTTTTGGATGCGCTTCGCGTAGAACTTACTGAAATCTCCGAAATTTCTGTGAATAAGACCCGTACAGCCAAGCTGAAAGCCTATCAGTCCAAACTGGCAGGCCTGTCGTTCCTCGACCCCGCCTGTGGTTCGGGCAACTTTTTAACAGAAACCTACATTTCCTTGCGGCGGTTGGAAAACGAGGTTATTTCCATGATGCATGGTGGGCAAATTATTTTTGATGTTGGAAACCCTATCCAAGTATCTATCGGTCAGTTCTACGGCATTGAAATCAACGATTTTGCCGTTACCGTCGCCAAGACCGCTCTGTGGATTGCAGAAAGTCAGATGATGAAAGAAACCGAGGACGTTGTTCATATGAGCCTCGATTTCTTACCCTTGAAATCCTATGCCAATATAGTGGAGGGTAATGCCCTGAGACTGGATTGGGAAAACATAATCCCCAAGGCAAATCTGGATTACATCATGGGCAATCCGCCGTTTGTTGGATTTTCTTTGATGAAGCCTGAGCAAAAAGAAGATGTTGCATATATCTTTCCGGGGACAAAAAATGTTGACTATGTTGCCTGTTGGTACATGAAGGCTATCCAGTACATGGGTGGAACACGAATTGAATGTGCGTTTGTGTCAACGAACTCCATTTGCCAAGGAGAGATTGTTCCAGTTTTGTGGCCGAAACTGTTAGCCGAGAGCCTTGTAATCAACTTTGCACATCGGACATTCGTGTGGTCGAGCGAGGCAAAAGCGAAGGCTGCAGTTCACTGTGTAGTAATCGGTTTTGCAACGTTTGCCCGGAGTGCCAAAGTGCTTTATGACGGCAATCAGCGTCGTATAGCGGCGAATATAAATCCCTACTTACTTGACAGCACAGATGTTATTGTATTCGCGCAAAGAAAACCGTTTGGTGCTATCCCTGCAATGGTATATGGAAACAAGCCTGCGGACGGCGGTAACTTGATAATTGAGAAGGACGAGTATGATAGCTTTTTGGAGCAAGAGCCAGATGCGCAGAAATTTATTCGTCAATACGTTGGCGCTGTAGAATTCCTGCATAACGACAAGCGGTATTGCCTTTGGCTCAAGGGAGCTAATCCAAAGGAACTCAGAAGTATGCCGTTGGTTATGCAAAGAATTGAAAAATGTAAAGAAATGCGAAACAATAGCATTGCGGCTGCAATACGAAAGTTTGCCGAAACGCCGACTTTATTTGCTCAAATCACACAGCCAGAAGGCAAGCCGTATATCATTGTTCCCGCACATAGTTCTGCATCGCGTAAATACATCCCATTGGGATTTGTCGGGCCAGATGTTATTTCCAGCAATGCAGTCTTCATTATTCCCGATGCAACCGTTTTTCAATTTGGCGTGTTAATGTCAAATGTACATAATGCTTGGATGCGGACAACTTGTGGACGGCTTAAAAGCGATTACCGTTATTCCAAAGAAATCGTCTATAACTGCTTCCCGTGGCCGATACCGACCGATGCGCAAAAGGCCAAAATCGAGCAAACTGCACAGGCCATCCTTGACGCCCGTGCCCTGTACCCCGATGCCAGCCTTGCCGACCTCTACGATGAAGTTGCTATGCCGCCGGAACTCCGCAAAGCGCACCAGCAGAACGACAAGGCCGTTATGCAAGCCTATGGCTTCGACATTAAGACCACCACAGAGGCCTCCTGCGTTGCGGAACTGATGAAGATGTACCAGCGACTAACAGAAAAGGAGTAACGGATGAAGCAGTTTATCTATCTAGATACGGATATTGTAAACTCCATAATTGCCCAGAAAGAAAAAGGCCTCGTTCTGGAAACGGCCAGCGAGCATGAGGATACCGCAGGCAAGGAGAACACGAAGACCGGGAGCGTTTCGCTTGACGGCTCCGTTGGCGGCGGTATCTGGAAGTTCGCACAGGCGCAGGCAGAACTCAGCGGAACTGGTGGAGTAGAACTCAATAGCCATTCTCAAACCGTTCTGAAAGAAATCGCGACCAAAACCCTGCATGATGCGGCGTTTGATATTGCCTATGAACAAATCCACAAGGAATACGATACAAGCCCCAAAGATGCATGTCTTGGCTCTTTTGTTGAATTGAAGCAATCCTTTGGATTTGTTGATTTGGAATATATCGAAAGCCTTTTCTCTGATGAAAACAGCTTTTTAAAATTTATGAAAAAATCCGAAAAGGAGAAAATTGAAGCTCGCGCGGCGCAAGAAATCTCCGAGAACTTAAACAGAGAGCAACAGCGCAAAAATGAAGCTGAACTGAAAAAGAGGGTTAAAGAACTCGTCGACGCGAATAACAAGCAGTACGAGGACATCTCTGACATTGTGAAAGCTCTGCGACAGATAGTTCCCTATAAACGAATGTTGGTTTCTTCAGATGGCTACTTAATTCCTTTGGAGGATAAATATTTCAGGGACAATCCGCAAACCATGGGTTTTAAGCACGGTGGCGATGTTACCTGTTTGGGATACATCACTAACATCATCGGAGAAACAAGCGTCCCGAACTCGGATAATATTTTTTCTCAGTTGCAGGCTTTGGTAAATCAGACTCTGATTTCGATTTTGCCAACACGAGAAAAAGATTTGTTCGTCGTTCACCCAATCGCGATTTACTACGGAGAATAAAAAAGACCCCCTACCCACTTCTAAAACCGGAAGTGGGTAGGGGATTTTTTGTGCGATAAAGGCTTAACTAAATGACATTGCCCCTCGGGGTGGTTTTTTGTTTACGGTCTTGTTACCTGCCAGAAGGCCACGGCGGCTGCTGCTGCCACATTCAGGGAATTTACCCCGTGGCTCATGGGTATCATTACGGTGAAATCGCAGCCCACCACCGTTTCCCTCATAAGCCCCTCGCCCTCGGTGCCAAGCATCAGCGCCAGAGCCCCGCTGCGGCGAAGTCTTTCGTCCTCGATGCCGATGCTCCTCTCGTCCAGAGCAAGGGCGGCGGTGGTAAATCCCGCACTTTTGAGAAAATCAAGCCCCTTTCCGGGCCAGTCGGCGGCACTTTCGCCCAGATAGGCCCAGGGAATGCGGAAAACGGCGCCCATGCTGACCCTTGCCGCACGGCGGTGGAGAGGGTCGCAGCAGGTGGGGCTCAGCAGCACAGCGTCCATACCCAGCGCCGCGGCGCTGCGGAAAATCGCGCCTACGTTTGTGGGGTCCACGATGCCCTCCAGAACGGCCACGCGCCGGGCGTTTTTGCACACCTCCGCCGGGGAAAGAAGAGGTGGCCTCTCCATGGCGCAAAGCACGCCCCGGGTCAGCTCAAACCCGGTCAGCTCCGCCAGAATTTCCCTGTCCGCCGTGTAAACGGGAATATCCCCGCAGCGGCTTATCAGCTCCGCCGCCCCGTGCTCCGTCTGCCGCCGCTCCATCAGCAGGGAGCGGGGCACGCAGCCGGCCTCAAGGGCGTTTTCGATGACTTTTACGCTTTCGGCGATGAAAAGTCCGCCCTGCCGGCGCAGCTGAGCACGGGTGAGCCTTGCGTAAACGTCCAGCTCAGCCGCGGCAAAATCTGTTATTTCGATGATGTTTGCCATGGGCGCCTCCCGAAAATTTCTGGCAATATTATATTCCCCACGGCAGTCCCTGTCAATTTTCCGTTGGCAGAGAGGTCTTTTTGGGGTATGATATGCACATAAAGAAAAAAGGAGGGCGGAAAATGAAACTGCCGGTAAAAATGCGGCCTTTAACCATGGCGGCAACAGCGGTTTTTGCCTTTGCCGCCCTCATATTCATATGGCACCCCTGCGTGCTTTGGCTGAGACTGTGGTGGAATGGGGCGTGGATACTCTGGCCCCTTTTCATGTTTTTGTCCCTTGCCACCGCCATAAGCTATATGCTGCCCCGGGGCAGGGCGGCGGCAGCGCTGCACGTTATCGGCGAGGCGGCAATGTCTCCGGTGCTGCTTCTGGGCACGCTGGTTTTTGTGGGATATATCGTAAAACTTTTCTGGCGCGAAATGCCCCTTGAGCAGGCCGGCCGGGTGATTCTGGCGGTGTATATCCTGCTTTTGGCGGTGGGTGCCGCCAATGCTCTTCGGGTAAAGCTGAAAAAATATGAAATAAAAATCGGCAAACCCTGCCCGGAAATTAAGATCGCTCTGATTTCCGACCTGCATCTGGGCGCCTTCACGGGGAAAAATATGCTCGCAAGAGTGGTTCGGACAGTGGAGAAAGCCTCCCCGGACGTTATAATCATCGCCGGAGACCTTTTCGACCACAGATTTTCCCACCTGCGCCGCAAAGACCTTGCCGCCGCTGAGCTTTCCCGCCTTGCGGCCATCGCTCCCGTCTACGCCTGCGAGGGAAATCACGACCTGCTGGAGGAAAGCGCCCTGCGGGAGGAATTTATAAAAAGCACCGGCATAAAATGGCTCCGCGATGAGGCGGCAAACGAGCTTGGCGCCGACTTCGTTTTCAGAAAGGACATTCGCCGTGGTGAGCGGCTGGGGGAGGAGGAGCTTTTGCGCCGGGCGGATAAAGAGCGCCCCGTCATCGCCGTGGACCACAACCCCTCACGGTATAAGGCGCTGTGGGAGGCGGGGGCGGATCTGGTGCTCTCCGGTCACACCCACGGGGGGCAGACTTTCCCGGGAAATCTGTTTTACGGCCTGCTGACGCCCCATTTCTACGGCCTTGAAAGCCGGCTCGCCCAGCACAGCATAGTAACCTCCGGCGCGGGCATCTACGGCACGCCGGCCCGCCTCGGCACCCCCACGGAAGCGGTGCTCATCACCTTAAAGGGCAAATAAAAAAACCACCCTCCGGGGTGGTTTTTTTATTCAGATGAAAAGTCCCCAGACCAGAGGCACCACCAGACCCACCACCACCGGCGGGATAACGCAGGCGATGAAAAGATCCTTGTAGGACTCCTTGTGGGTGCAGTTGGACACCGCCAGCAGGGTCAGCACCGCCCCGTTGTGGGGCAGGGTGTCCAGACCGCCGGAGGCCATTGCGGCCGCACGGTGCAGAAGCTCCGGCGAAATGCCCACGGCGGCGGCTTTTTCCAGAAACTGCCCCGCCATGGCTTCCAGCACGATTGTCATGCCGCCGGAGGCCGAGCCTGTGGCTCCCGCCAGTACGTTTACCGTGACGGCTTCGGTGAAAAGTATGTTGCCGGGCATATTCAAAAGAGCGGTTTTGAGAAGCTCAAATCCCGGTACGATTTTGATTACCGCGCCGAATCCCACCGCGCAGGCGGTGTTCATAATGGCGCCCACAGAGCCCTGCGCCCCCTGGTTTATTGCGGGCATGAGATGCTTAGCCTGCTTTGCGTTCATGGCGCAGGCCACGGCGATGCCGCCCAGCAGAGCAACCACCACCGCCTGGCTGGGAGTCCACTCCACACCGGCGGTGCGCAGGAGTATTTTGGGCAGGACGTTGAGCATCAGCACAACAACCACCAGGGGCACAAGTCCGCACAGCCAGTGCCATTTTGGCAGATTGTCCAGCCCCTCCAGCTCTTTGTACTTGGGGTCCTCGGTAAATCCAAGGCCGGCCTTTCGCACCTGCCGCACCCGGTATTCAAGGTAAAGATAACCCGGCACGAACATCAAAACCGCCGAAATTATACCCATCAGAGGGGCGGCGGCGGGGGTGGTGCCGAAATACTCCGTGGGAATGATGTTCTGTATCTGGGGCGAGCCGGGGATAGCCATCATGGTCACGCCGAAGGCGCCCAGAGCGATGGCGCTGGGAAGCAGGGTGCGGGGCAGGTTTGCCTCCCGGTAGATGGCGTAGCCCATGGGATAGATGACGAAAACCACCACGAAAAGACTGATGCCGCCGTAGGTCATCAGCATACAGGGCAGCACCACCGCCAGAACGGCGTATTTTGAGCCGATAAGACCGATGAGCTTGTTGGCAAGGGACCGGGCGGAGCCGGTCATGTCCATTATCTTGCCGTATACGGCGCCCAGAAAGAAGGCGGGAAACCACGAAATAACGTAGTCCGCCGTGCCGCGCATATAGTCGCCCATATAGGCGGTCAGCAGATTAAGGCCGCTGAAAGCCGCCACCACCATGGCGCACACCGGAGCAACCCAGATAGTTGAATGACCCTTGTAGGCAAGAATTATCAGCAGGGCAAGACCCACGAAAACGCTGATAAGTGAAACCACCGACGAAGCCACGGCGCACCTCCTTGCAAATCAGAATAACCCAATAATAATATCAGCCCCCCGCCCCGCAGTCAAGCGCCCCCACGGTTTTTGCCGAAGGGCAAAAGAAAAGACCGCCCGGAGGCGGTCTTTTTTCTTAAATATTATGTGGTATCAGTCGAAGGTGATAACGGTGCCGGTTTTGCCCTCCAGAGCCTCAATGGCCTTGTCCAGAGAGGTGATAATGGCCTTCTTGCCGGGGTTGGCGGTGACGAACTTCATGCCGGCCTGTACCTTGGGCAGCATGGAGCCGGGAGCAAAATGACCTTCTTCGCAGTAGCGGGTGGCTTCGGCAAGAGTCATGTGATCCAGGTTTTCCTGATTGGGCTTGCCCCAGTTGATGGCGACCTTCTCAACCTCGGTCAGGATTACCAGTGCGTCGGCGTCAATCTGCTCAGCCAGCAGTTCGGCGGCGAAGTCCTTGTCGATAACAGCCGCGACGCCTTCCAGAGTGCCGTCCTCGTTTTCCACAACGGGGATACCGCCGGCGCTCAGCTGCGCGACATATTCGCAGGTCTGCTTGACAACTTCCAACTGGGCTTCTGCGGTGGGGGCGCTGTTCTTTGTCTGCAGAGCATTTCCGCCCAATGCGATAACAAGTTTGGACATGAAAAACTCCTCCTTTTTAATATTCGTGCGCGGCCTTAAGGGTCGTACATTTTTTAAAAAATTCATTCTAAGATTAGCACCATCATTCATCAATTTTTCTCTTTTTCAAACTTTTCCGAACTGCTGATTATTTTGCACAAAAAGGGATAAAATTTTATTTATTTTTGACAATTTTGGAAATCATGTGTTAAAATAAGTCAGAAAATTTTTGGAGAAGGCTGCTGCAGCGTTCCGCTCTTATTGACCGCTGACTGAAAGCGGCGGCCAATCGGCCGCCGCTTTTTTTAGAGCATGCGGGGGAGAACTGCTTCGGGCTGTATTCGTAAAGGAGGACATTTTGTGGCAAGAAATCTAATTGACATTGTAGACCTTACCGTTGAGGAGATCGATGAGCTCATAGCCGTGGCAGAGGACATCATCGAAAATCCCGTCAAGTATCAGGACGCCTGCGCCCATAAGCAGCTGGCAACCCTGTTCTTCGAGCCGTCCACCCGTACCCGTCTGAGTTTTGAATCCGCCATGCTTGGTCTGGGCGGCAGCGTGCTGGGCTTCTCCGCCGCTTCTTCCAGCTCCACCGCCAAGGGCGAAACCGTGGGCGACACCGTCCGCACCGTCGGCTGCTATGCCGACATCATTGCCATGCGTCACCCCAAGGAAGGCGCTCCCATTGCCGCTGCACAGGTCTGCGACACTCCCATCATCAACGCCGGTGACGGCGGCCACTGTCATCCCACCCAGACTCTCACCGACCTGCTGACCATCCACCGTGAAAAGGGCCGTCTGGATAACTTCACCGTAGGCTTCTGCGGCGACCTGAAGTTCGGACGCACCGTCCACTCCCTGGTCAACGCTCTGAGCCGCTACGAGGGCATCAACTTTGTCTTTATCTCCCCCGTGGAGCTGAAGCTGCCCCGCTATGTTAAGGAAGAGGCTCTGAAGAAGAAGGGCATCCCCTACACCCAGACCACCGATCTGGAGTCTGTCATGTCCGACCTTGACATTCTGTATATGACCCGCGTCCAGAGAGAGCGCTTCTTCAACGAGGAAGACTACATGCGGCTGAAGGACAGCTACATCCTCAACCCCGAGAAGCTGGTCAACGCCAAACCCGACCTCTCCATCCTCCATCCCCTGCCCCGTGTCAACGAAATCACCGTGGACGTGGACAAGGATCCCCGCGCCGCTTACTGGAGACAGGTAGCCAACGGCAAATACATCCGCATGGCTCTGATTCTGAAGCTGCTTGGCATTGAAGTCTGAGAAAGGGAGGAAACTGATTTATGAATATTGACAGCATTCACAACGGCGTAGTTCTGGACCACATCAAGGCCGGCAAGAGCATGGATATCTACAAGTACCTGCACCTGGACGAGCTGGACTGCTCCGTGGCTATCATCAAGAATGTCCGCAGCGGCCGCATGGGCAAGAAGGACATTATCAAGATCGACTCCCCCGTGGAAGTGGATCTGGACGTTCTGGGCTACATCGACTCCAACATCACCGTCAACATCATCCGTGACGGCGTGCGGGTTGAGAAGAAGCATCTGGAACTGCCCCAGAAGCTGGTGAACATCATCCACTGCAAGAATCCCCGCTGCATCACCACTTCCGAGTCCCAGCTGGACGCCATTTTCTTCCTCAGCAACGCCGAAACCCATACCTACCGCTGCGCATACTGCGAGGCCGAGGAAAGCCGCAAGAAATTCTGATAAAAAATCAGCCGCTGCAGACAAAGTTCCGCAGCGGCTTTTTTGCGCAATACCGACGGGAGAGACACCGTGTTTAGGAAATCGTGCTATGTGTGGAGCAAAGTTTGAATTTTTGTCAGGGATATCATGTTATCCAACGCAGTACAGTCGAAATAACTGTTCTTAATGCCGTGTTGATTTTTTAAGATTTCAATTTTTTCTTTAATTTCGGCAACAAGTTCCTTGTCGTTAGTTATATTTCTAAGATATATCCTTTCATACACCAAATATTGGTTCCTAAACGGAAGAGATGAATATGAAGTTATTGTCCCTGGGAATTTTTTGTTGCAGTATAAATGACAAAGTAGCGCATTTTCGCAGAATGGATCGTTATTTTTTACAGTGAGGCAAAACATGCCAACCAATTTATTGTATTTCCATTGGGCTGAGTTTTTATATATTTCTTCTGCGCAATTTTCTGCAGAAGCTGCTGAAAAACCTTTACTTAGGAATTTCTTAGTATCAGACTTAAATTTTCGTATGCATCGTCTGCGATGGTCTTCGGGGGAAAATGCATATATCGGGATTTCAAAAATTGTAATGCCTTGTAAGTCTTCAAAAGTTTCAAAAGTCATATACAAGCTCCTTTATTTTTAATATTCGGAAGTCATATTGGAAGAAAGTATAAATCGACACCCCTTTTCCTTGTTTTTTGATTTATAATAACTCTGAAAAAGAAAGTTTTCAATGTGACAAAAAAGACAGAAGCCGCCTTACGTCGGTGGTGAGCTCCGGTTTTCGGAAGGGAAAGGGAGTGAGAGGGAAAACCATCAGGGTTTTCCCTCTCCGATAAGGAATGAAAATCATCTCCACCAAAAGAAAAGACCGCCTCACGGCGGTCAATTTTCTTTTGGTGGAGATGAGGGGAGTTGAACCCCTGTCCGAAAGCGTTTCCACGAAAGTTTCTCCGGGCGCAGACGGTCATTTACATTCCCTTCTCCCGGCGGAGGCCGTCACCCTCCGGGAGTCGGTAGCTTCATGATGCATGGCACGCTCAAAGCTTTGCGTACTCACGTCCGCCACTCATTTCATGCCCGAAGCCGGCTCGTGGCCCTTCCGGCGCGGACAGAAGCTGCTTAAGCAGCTACAGCAACAGTTCTGTTGTTGTTAGTTAATTTTTTATGCCCGTTTTATACCGGTCAGGCGCCGGTGCCCGCTTCTCTCGCTTCCTCACCCCCGTCGAACCCGTTACATCCCCATGAAAGGAGCCTTGAAAGGCTCCTGTTTTGGAGAAAGGGGGGCGCAAAGCCGTAAGCATTATGAACTGTGCCGAAATGTTTTGTTTTACTCGGGGATAACCACGGTGACCTTCTTCATGACCTGATGGTTTACAGGCTTGTCGAAGCGGTCTCTCTGGACGTAAACGATGCGGTCGGCTTCCTCCATACCCTCGATGACCTTGCCGAAGGCGGCGTACTGGCCGTCAAGATGGGGAGCTTTTTCAACCATGATGAAAAACTGGCTGCCGGCGCTGTTGGGGTCGGCGGCGCGGGCCATGGAAAGGACGCCGCGGTCGTGAGCCAGGTCGTTTTTAAAGCCGTTGGCGGCAAATTCGCCGGGGATGTGCCAGCCGGGGCCGCCGGTGCCGGTGCCGTAGGGGCAGCCGCCCTGAATCATGAAGTGGGGGATAACCCGGTGGAAGGTAAGGTTGTCATAGAAACCTTCCTGAACAAGCTTTACAAAATTTTCAACGGTCTTGGGGGCGATCTCGGGATAGAGTTCAGCCACGATCTTGCCGCCGTGTTCCATTTCGATGGTTACGATAGGATTGGCCATAGATATATCTCCTTTTACACAATTATATTCATTGCAGTACGATTTTAAACGAGGGCACCGCCTTTGTCAAGTAAGGTTAAGGTCCCAGTAAACGGTAACGCCCAGCTCGTCCAGACCGCCCTTGTCCTCTATTTCCGTGCCGAAGGCCATAACGGTTTTCAGCGCGCCGCAGGAGGAAAGACAGGAAATATCCGACACGAAGCAGTATTCGATGTCCAGATATTCCAGCTTTTCGCAGCCGGTGAAGGCGGCCACGCCGGTAAGGGAGTTGTTTGCAAGCTCGACCCGGGTGAGGCTGTCCAGTTCGGACAGGTCCGGCAGCACGTCCAGAGCGTTGTTTGCCATTTTCAGCTGCTCCAGAGCGGTGAAGCCGGCAAGCTCGTCGGCCTTGAGCAGGGAGTTGTAGGACAGGTCAAGGTACTTGAGATTTACAAGCTCCGCCAGAGGGCTCATATCCTCGATTTTGTTGTAGCTTAAATCCATGTGGGTCATGGTGGTCACGGCGGCCAGGGGGGAGAGGTCCTCCACGGCGCAGCCGGACAGAGCCAGCTTTTCCAGCTTTTTAAGGCCGGACAGGGGCGCAAGGTCGGAAATGAGCAGATTTTCGCCGTAAAGCTCCCGCAGATTTTTCGTTTCCGCCAGAGGGGATATGTCCTCCACAGCGTTGCCGCTGATATCCAGCACCTGCAGGGCGGTCAGCGCCTCAATGCGGTCAAGGTCGGCAAGGGAGTTGTTTTTAAGACTCAGCCGGGTCAGCTTCGTCAGACCCTCAAGGTCGTGAAGGCTGGCCACCCGGTTGCCGGTGAGGTTAAGGTATTCAAGGTTTGTAAGCTCCCCGATGGCGGGCAGGTCCTGAGAGGTAATTGAGCAGTGGCTGAGAGTAAGCTCCGTCAGCTTGGGCAGAAGCTTCAGCGCCTCCATATCCACCCTGTCCTGCTCGCTTATAACAAGAGTGCGCAGACCTTCCAGATAGCGCAGGTCGCTCCAGTCCTCTATGGTGCCGATGGGGGAATCGGAACCGTGGGATATGGTGAGGGATTCGATTTCCCACAGCTCGTCCGTCCAGATAACGTCCTCTTCCCCCTTGCCCAGAGCCTGCCTGAGCACGCCCTCAAGGGTGGGGTCGGAAATTTCCACGGTGGTGATGACGTTTTCGAGGGTGTATTCCGCCCGGGTGAGGGAGCTGACGATGCCCTCGCCGTTTATGGCCACGGCGCTGACGGCGGTGAATTCCTGTGCGATGTCCAGCGGCTGGGAGAAAACCATTCCGGTGGAGGGAGGCTCCTCGCCGGTGCCGTAGAGCACCGTCAGTCCCTCGCCGCAGAAAATGGTGGCGGATATATTATATGAATAAATTCCGCTTTCGGGGTAGAACTGAGGTGCTTCGGGACGGAGAGCCTTTATGTCCTCCCCGGCGGCGCCGTTTTCCGCGGTGTCCAGCAGACGCACGGCGTCGGTCACCTTGTCCTGCATTACATACACCCGGCTGAGAGCCAGATAATAATCCGCGCAGGCGGGATAGGCCTGTATGCTCTGACCCAGCAGAGCCTCGGCGTGGGTAAAATCCCCCCTGTCTGCGTACAGCATGGCGTGGGAGCACCGGGCGGAGAAGTTTTCATCGTTGATTTTGAAGGCCAGAGAGTAGAGCTTTTCCGCCTTGTCG
Source organism: Oscillospiraceae bacterium (assembly GCA_017439805.1). Lineage (GTDB taxonomy): Bacteria > Bacillota > Clostridia > Oscillospirales > Oscillospiraceae > RGIG3171. Next base: position 26,027 of record JAFSIK010000035.1, on the reverse strand, counting down.
GCGTTTCCCTCGGCGGCGGCGTTGTCTGCCAGAGTTTCCACCTTGCCGGTAAGGCCGTAGTTGGTGAATACCCAGGCGCAGCCGGCGGCGATTGCCAGCGCCACGATGACAGGAATGATTATTTTCAGAGCCTTCATTTTCTGACCCCTCCCAGCATATCGCTTTTCAGCTGCCACAGCTTCCGGGAAAGGTCAACGTAGTAGTTGTGGGGATTTTCAAATCGCTTTACCTCGTCCCAGAACAGATCCAGCTGGTCAGCGCAGTATTTCTGCACCGTGTGGATATCCGGGCAGGTGTAGACCTGCTTTCCGCCGCGGAACACGGGCACAAGCAGCTCTCTGGCCTCATATTCGGTGACGGTGCGGCGCTTCCAGGTGTAGTCCGGGTCGAAAAGTTCCAGAGGTTTGGTAAAATCCATCTCCTCGTCGTACAGGCAGATAAGGTCGGCCATGGCCTTGCCCTCCACAAAGATGCGGTAGACCTTTTTAAAGTGGGGGGTTGTTATCTTCGCCGCGTTTTCGGAGATTTTTATTTTGGGAATGATATTGCCTTTTTCGTCCTCCACGGCGGCCAGCTTGTAAACGCCGCCGAAGACCGGCTCGCTCTTGCCGGTGATGAGTCTTTCGCCCACGCCGAAGCTGTCCACGCAGGCGCCCTGCAAAATAAGGTCCCGGATGATGTTTTCGTCCAGAGAGTTGGACACCACGATTCTGCAGTCGTCAAAGCCGTTTTTGTCCAGCATTGCCCTTGCTTTTTTGGTCAGATAGGTGATGTCGCCGCTGTCAAGACGGATGGAGCAGTTTCGCTGACCCTTGGGGGGCAGGCAGTTTGCAAAAGCCTTCATGGCGTTGGGGATGCCGCTTTTGAGAACGTTGTAGGTGTCCACCAGCAGGCTGGGGTTGTCCGGGTACATTTTGCAGTAGGTCTCAAAGGCGGTGTACTCGTCCGGGAACATCTGCACCCAGCTGTGAGCCATGGTACCTGTGGCGGGCACGCCGAAATCACGGTCGGCAAGAACGCAGCTGGTGCCGGCGCAGCCGCCGATATATGCGGCTCTGGCGCCCATTACCGAGGCCTCCGCCCCGTGAGCCCTGCGGGCGCCGAACTCCAGCACCGGCCTGCCCTCGGCGGCGCGGACGATGCGGTTGGACTTGGTGGCGATAAGGCTCTGGTGGTTGAAGGAAAGGAGCATGTAAGTCTCCAGCAGCTGCGCCTGAATGGTGGGGGCCCGGACGATGAAGGCGGGCTCCCCGGGGAAGATGGGAGTGCCCTCGGGCACGGCCCACACGTCGCCGGTGAATTTGAAATTTCTCAGATATTCCAGAAATCCCCGGTCGAAAATGTTTTTCCCGCGCAAAAATTCTATGTCCTCATCGGTGAAGGACAGGTCGTTTATGAAATTGATTATCTGTTCCAGACCCGCCGCGATGGCGAAGCCTCCGCCGTCGGGCACCTTGCGGAAAAATACGTCGAAATAGGAAATCTGCTCACCCATGCCGGCTCTGAAATAGCCGTTTGCCATGGTCAGCTCGTAAAAATCGCAAAGAAGGCTTTTGTTTTTCATTTGTTCCTCCTTACAGGGCCTCGAAGGCCACAATCACCCGGCCCGCAAAGACCGTGTCCTCCGCGGTCAAAGCGGTAGGCTCCTCGATTTTGGTGCCGTTTACATACACGCCGAAGGGGCTTCCGGCGTCGGTGATGAAAAGCTCGCCGTTTTCCGCGGTGAGGGTGAAGTGCCGCTCCGCCACGGAGTCGTCGTCTATGATGCTGCGGCCGATGGTGATGGGGAAGCTGTCGAGTTCTTTTTCATAACGCACGCCGTTTACCGCGTAGAGCATACGGCAGCCCTCTCTTACTTCCTCCCGGGGGGCTTCTTCCACGGGCGCCTCCTGCGCGGGAATTTCCTCCGCCGCGGGTGCGGCGGGGGCGCTCACCTGCGCGGCGGCAGGTGCGGTCTCAGCCACGGGGGCGTTTACAGGCGCATTATTTACAGGCGCGGAGGGCGCGGGATTAACGGGCGCGGCTTTTGCTGCCCGGCGGCTTTTTGAGCGGAGAGCCGCGGCGGCAACGATAAGAATTACCTCAATCAGCACCACGCAGATAAGGGCGCAGACGGGGTATACCATGCTCAGTTCGGGCAGACCCGCAGGTGCAAAACCCATCGCCAGACACACTATGTATCCGATAAGCGCCAGCTCCGCCAGAGAGCACAGAATCAAATCAAGGGCCAAAAGCACCCTGCCCCGCTTTTTGCCGGTGTATACGGGTCTTGCCGGGGCGGTGGCCACGAACTCCCGTATAAAATCCTCACGGGCCTGTGAAATTGCCGGGTCGTCCTTGCCCTCGGGCAGATGAACGTCCTCGGGCAGGTCCTCAATGGTGTCGGAGTCCGGCTCCGGCGGGAGAGCGGCAGCCGGAGAAACCGGCACGGCGGCGGCCTGTGCAGGGGGCACGGCCTGCACCGTGGGAGCCGCGGCAGGTTCGACGGGCTCTTTTTCTATTTTCTTTCCGCACAGGGGACAGAAATTATCCCCCGGCAGAAGCTCATATCCGCATTTTGCGCAGTTCATAAAAGACCTCCTCAGTTCAAAAGCACTATCTGACCCATAACCACGGCCCAGAGCCGCCCGTCAAGGTCAAAATAAACGGTCAGACTGGCCTCATCGGCTCCGGCGGGGCGGGCCATGTCCGCCAGCTCCTGCTGGGTAAAGCCGAATATTTCGCCATAATTCCAGGTGTCGATATAATTTCCCGTGGCGGTGTCGAAGTGGTACACCTTCCACACCGTGGGGTTGTCGCCGTAAAGCTGACCCTGCGTCACGCACAGCACCACGTCCAGCACCTTGCCGTGGTCGTAGACAAAGGTTTTCATTTCCAGCAGCTGTCCCTCAGCACCGCTGATGGCGGTGGCGGTGACACGGTCGGCGAAGACTTTCATTTCACTGTGGAAATCCGCCGCGTCGCTGCCTTCGGGAGCGCCGGGTATGGTGGGTATCTGGCAGGAGATAACGCTGTGCTTTGACCGGTCGTCACCGTCGGTGTTTACAAAATTCATGGAGGTCATTTTTACTTCCATGGCGCCGGAAACGGACACCTGGTCCAGAGGGGCGGTGTTTTCGCCGGCTATGGGACGGCGGTACATGGTCATGTAATTTCCCGTTTCGTCCCAGACGATAAGTACCATATAATCGCCGTAAACCACATAGGCCATGTCCTCAAAGGGCTGGTAATCGTGATAAACCGTCAGCAGATTGCCCTCGCCCACGGAGTACTGGAAATCCTGCTTCTGAGCCAGCTCCTTTGAAATGGCGGTCAGCTGCTGGTTTGTAAGATTTTCCGGGTCGGAGCAGGTGTATTCTATCTCGCCCTCGGCGGTGAAGGTCATAACGTCCAGACCGCCGGGATTTGTGATGTTCACCCAGCTGCCCTCCAGGGCGGCGGGGTCACGGGATATTTCCAGACCCGTCAGAGCGGTGCGCTGACAGGTGGTGTTCAGCTCGGCAAGGAAAATATCCCCGTTGGACTTAAACTGCACCGGGGTGGACAGGGTGGCGCCCTCGCTGAAAACCTCCCAGGTCATGATGAGCATGCCCGTGTCCTCGTCGAAAACGTAGCTGCCCTGCCGCAGATAGGCCGCAAGAGCGTGGTCGTACTCCCTCTCGCTGAGGCTTCCGAAATCCGCCACGCTGAACAGAAGGTCTCCGTTTTCGCGGAAATCGTAAATCATGGAAAATCCGCCGGAGCCTGTTTCCTTCCATGTGCCCACGATGGAGGGGGCCGCCTCTTCGGTTATGTCCTGCTTTCCATCATCGGGGGTGGGGGCGCTGTCCGGAGCGAAGGCGTCCTGGCTGACGCCGGGCTTAACACCGGGGGTGCCGGGGGTGTTATTTTCGCCGCCGCTGTCCCTGCCGCAGGCGGCAAACACCGCGGCCAGCATGATGACCGCGCAAAAAAGCGCCGCTGCCTTCATAATTTTTTTCCGTGCCATAACAGACCCTCCCCGGGAACATTGTCTTTAATAAAATATTGTATCATATAATTTACATAAAATCTACGCCGAAATCCATTTTTTGTTTCCCCTCCCCGGGGGCGAAAAAGCACATTTGTCCGCCCCCGGAAGAGCAAAAAACCTGCAAAAAAGACAGGTTTTATTGAAAATTATTAAAGTTATGCACATTATCCACAGACTTATCCACCGCCATTATGTAAACTTATTTTTTATTTATCCGAAACCGCCGCACCCGAAAAAGCGCCAAGTACGGCGGTTTTTACGATTTCTTAACGCCCTTGTGTTTTCAGGACAAAAACCCATTTATGTCGTCCGGGGAAAGATTATCATGCAGCGCCATATTTATGCCCAAAGACAGCAGTTTTGAAATATCCCCCACAAATTTGTCGATATCCCTGGGGGTTACGATTACCCCCTTGCCCCAGCCGCCAAGAGCCTCTTTTTCCTCCTGCCGGCCCAGCATATCCGCCACCAGAGTTGCGGCGTCCACCACCGTGGGTACCCCCACCGCCAGCACGTCCACGCCGAGAGTCTGCCGGTTTATTGCGGCGCGGCTGTTTCCCACGCCGGAGCCGGGGACTATCCCCGTGTCCGCCAGCTGCACCGTGGAGCAAAGCCTTTCCAGCCGGCAGGAGGCCAGGGCGTCCACCACCAGCACCTTGTCCGGCGCCGAGCGCTCCGCCACACCCCGGATTATCTCGCCGCTCTCCAGACCCGTGGTGCCCAGCACCCCCGGCGACAGCACCGATACCGGCCGGAACTGGCCGAAGGTGTCCGGCAGGGCGTCAACCAGATGACGGGTGACCAGAATTCCCTTTGCCGTGCGGGGACCCACCGCGTCGGGGGTTATGGCCTCGTTTCCCAGACCCACCACCAGAACGCTCTGCCCCGGCCGAAGGTCAAGAAGCTGCCGTATCTCCCGTCCCAGCAGAGCCGCCCGGGAATTTAAATCTCCCCCGTCCTCCGCCGGAAAGGATACCGTAATATAGTTCCCCACAGGCTTTTCAAGAGCCCGGGCCCCCTCTTCGCTCAGTATCCTCACCCGGGTGACCCCGCATCCATCCTGCTGTTCCTCTTTTGCCTCCACGCCCTGCAGCGCCGAGGTTTCACCGGCGCTTTCCTGCCATATTTCTCTGGCTTCCTGGGCAAGGTCTGTGCGCTTTTTAAGCAAAAAAACATCTCCTCCGCCGTAAATTTAAGGATATTTTTCCACATAAATAAAAAAATATAAAAAAACACTTGATTTTTTTTGACAATGTGATAAAATACCACTCTGCATGGAAGATGCGCATTTTTAAAAGTATAGGAGGTGCCTGATTTGCCTAACATTAAATCCGCCAAGAAGCGCGTGGAGCTGTCCCGTGCCCAGAACGCCAAGAACCGTGCCGAGAAAGCTGCTATGAAGACTATGATTAAGAAGTTCGACGCCGCTGCCGCTGAAGGCAACCGTGAGCTTGCTGACGGCGCTTTTAAAGATGCCGTTAAGTCCATCGACAAGGCCGCTGGTTGTGGTCTGATCCACAAGAACAACGCCGCTCACAAGAAGAGCGCTATGGCCAAGAAGCTCAACGCTATCGGCTAAGAGTTAAATAAACCGACCGACTGAAAAGTCGGTCTTTTTATTTCAAGTACTATCCGGAGGGAAGCCATGTATTTTCGCCGCCTGAGAGATTTACGGGAAGATAAAGATTTGACCCAGGAAGATATTGCCCGGGTGCTGGAAATCAGCCAGACCGTCTACTCCCGCTACGAGCGCGGATTTCAGACAATACCCGTCGTTCACCTGCTGAAGCTGGCGGATTTTTACAACACCTCCACAGACTACATACTCGGCAGAACCAACAAAAACCCCTGACCTGTACGGTCAGGGGTTTTTCCTATTTCAGATACTCCGCCGGGTCAACGGACTGCCCATCGCGGGTGAGCTTTAAATGCAGATGGGGCGCGCCCTGCTCGGCCTGGGCGGTGGCGCCGGCCCGGCCGATGACCTGGGAGGGATTTACGGCGTCACCCACGGACACATCAACCTCCTCCGTCAGATTGCAAAGGGTGCTGACGAAGCCGTTTTTGTGGTCTATCTCCACGCACACCCCGTAAAGAGCGTCGGTGTAAATCCGGCTGACCACGCCGCTTCCCGGAGCCATTATCTCCGCGCCGGCGGCGCAGTTGATGTCCATCCCGTCGTGAACCCGCCAGTCGCCCAGAGTTTCGTTGAAAACCAGCCTGTCCGTCACCCACGGAGCGCCCATGTGGCCGTTTGCCACGGGCCAGACCCACACAGGCTCCTCATTTTTGAAAATCCCCGCGTCAACAGAGCCTTCCGGCTCCGCCGGGGCGGAGCTTTCCGCACCACTCCGGGGAGCGGAGTCGGTGTCGGCGGGGGAGTCGGAGGGAGGAGTTTCCTCCACGGGGGCGGACACAAAAATCGCCCCGCTCTGCAGGTCAACGCTCTCCGCCGGAGCGTCAGCATCCGTGCTGTCCGCGTCAAAGACGGGCGAGTCCGCCTCCACCGAGGGCAGATCCACCACGGGCGGCGCGTACACGGTGTCGTAATCGCCGGCCGTAACTTCGTTTGAGGGGATGGTGTCCACCCCGTTTCCGGTAAAGAGCAGGATATAGCCCGAGATCCCGATGGCAACAACGCACAGGACAAGGACTATGTAAAAGCCCTTCCCGCTCAGAAACGACCCAAGGCCGCTTTTGCTTTTTTCTTCCATAAAAAATTCCTTTCCCGGCTCAAAGCCGCCTGATGTTTTCGCTGATGTGCTCCAGAGCCATGGCGGCCTGGGGGCGCTGGTTTTCCGCGGTGGCGATGTCCCCGAGGGACACCATTCCCACCAGCTCCCCGTCCTTTACCACCGGCAGCCGCCTCACCTGACCCTTCGCCATCAGCTCCGCCGCCTTTTCCACATCGTCTGAGGGACTTGCGGTTACCAGCCACCGGCTCATAACATCCCGCAGGGTGGTTTTTTCGGGGTTGAGCTTCAGCGCCAGACAGCGGGTCACCAGATCCCTGTCCGTCACCACGCCCCGCAGAGTCCCCGTCTCCTCGCAAACGGGCAGAGCCCCCAGATTGTGCCTGTGAAGCAGCTGGGCGGCAAAGGAAACGCTCTCGTCGGCGCCGACGGAGATGACGCCCCTGCTCATTACCTGGGATACTTTCAAAATCTCGCCTCCTCGGTGTTTTATGGTTATTATTGCCTGCCCCGGCGGCTTTAAAACCGCCGTCGGGAACATTTTTCCGGTAAACTTCGTCAAAAGTGCAAAAGACCCGGGAGGTATTGGAAATGAAAAGATTGCTGTCCGTAATTTTATCGGTGATTCTTCTGGGGTTGGCCTTCGCCGGCTGTGCCGGGCAGAATATGCCCGCGCCGGCACAGGAAATACCCGCCCCAAACCCCCAAAGTCCCACCGGCCCCGCCGTACCTGCGGCCTCAGACCCGGCGTCGGCCTTTGAAAGTGTGGGATTTCTCTCCGTTGCCGAAAGCTACGACGATGTTTTCACCGCCGTTTCCGAAAATACCGCCCGTGACGGCTACGGCTACGGCGGCCTGTGGCGCTACGTTACCGATGAGGCCGGAGCCTTCGCCGCCGTGGACGACGCGGTGTTTTCCTCTGTGGCGCCCTCTTTGAACGCAGGCGCTCAGCCGGCTCGGGCGGGAGAAAAATATTCCTCCACCAATGTGCAGGCGGAGGGATACGACGAGGCCGACAGGGTCAAGACCGACGGAGAGCATATTTACGTTTTAAACGACAACGTCCTCACCGTCCTGCTGGCCGCCGGGGAGGATACCCGGGTGCTTTCCCGCATCACCCTCTTCGACAGCGGGGAAAAGAACTTCAAAACCGACACTTTTTACACCTACACCGCCGAATGGTGCAGCGACATTTATCTGCTTGAGGACAAACTCATCGCCCTGCGCTCCGGCACCGGTCACCGGGGCGAAAAGGTGGGGGAGGACTGGGTCTACACCGACGACACCTACACCTACGCCGATGTTTACGACGTATCCGACCCGGCAAATCCCACCCTCATCACCTCTCTGGGGCAGGAGGGCGACCTGATGGACAGCCGCCTTGCCGGCGGGGTGCTCTATATAGTTTCAAGCACTTACATTTACAATAATCCCTCCCGTGATGACCCCGCCACCTACGTTCCCCGCACCTTTGCCGGCGGTGAGGAGCATTTTCTTCCCTGTGGAAATATCCTCCTTTGCCCCTCCGGCTCAAATTCAAGCTACACCGTCCTTACCGCCATTGACCTTGACACCCTCACCCACACCGGCAGCTGGGGCGTTTACGGCAGCTATGTAAACTGCGTGTATATGAACGACAGCGGCATTTATCTGGCGCTGGAGACCCGCCGTACCACCGAGGAGACCCTCCCCGACCAAATCACCCGGGTGGACAGCACCGCCGTCACCGCCCTTTTGCGCTTTCTGCCGGACGATATTATGACCCCCGCCGCCGGGGCGGAGTTTGAGGGTACTATCATCGGCCAGTTCGCCCTTGATGAGTACAGGGGCGCCCTGCGTGTGGTTGCCACGGCGGATAAATGGCACGCCGAATACGGTCACGACCGGGGGATGGACACCGCAATAATGATGGACATGGCCATGGCGGGGGACAACGACACCTGCCTGCTCACCTTTGACATAACCGACATGTCCCTTCTGGGGCAGATAACCGGCATCGCCCCCGGGGAGAGAGTGTACTCCGTGCGCTTTGACGGAGATGTGGGCTATTTCGTCACCTTTAAAAACATAGACCCCCTTTTCGCCGTTGACCTGTCCGACCCGGCAAAGCCTGTGATAATGAGCCAGCTTAAAATCCCCGGCTTTTCCACCTACCTGCACCCCTGGGACGAGGGTCTGCTTCTGGGCATCGGCCAGAGCGCCGATGAGGAGGGATTTACAACGGGAATGAAGCTGTCCATGTTCGACGTGTCGGACAAATTCGCCGTCACCGAGACCCAGGCGCTGAGTCTGGGACAGGACAGCTGGTCCATGGCCTTAAACGACCACCACGAGGTTTTCGTCGAACCGGAGCTGGGCATTTTCGGCTTTTGCCTTGAAAACCCGCGGGAGGACAGCAGAAGCTTTGTCATCTACACATGGCAGGAGGGGCAGTTTAAGCAACTCGCCTCTCTGGACACCGGCGGCGACTGGAGCGCCCGGGGAATGTACAGCGGGGAATATTTCTACCTGCTGACCGGAAAGGACGCGCGGGTTTTCAGTCTGAGCGACTTTTCACCCGTTTCTGTCGCACATTACGAATAACAAAAAGACCCCCCTCGGAAGAGGGGGGTCGCTGTTATGAATAATATTCACTTTATGCATAAAATAAACGCCGTTAGGGGTTGTATGGCGCAAAAAAATCCGCCTGCGTCTGCGGCGGAAAAAACCGTTTAAAATGGCAGAAATTTTGTTAAAAAAATCACAATTACACCCTGTATCTACGCATATTCTACTGTACTTTCACCAATAAGTCAATACGCATTTTGCAAGAATATTTATGTGTTTTTCGTATGGGGTTAAGCGGTTTTTGATATTGCAAACCTTGCAATTGCAATATAAAATAAGTATGTACCGAAATAGCGCAAAAAATCACCGGAGGTGTCATAATAATATGCCCAACTGCAAGACCTTAGTCAACTACACCGGCACTCCCCAGCAGGAGGAGCAGCTGCGCCAGGTCATCGAAAAGTACAAAGGCCAGCCCGGCGCCGCCATGCCCGTTCTGCAGGAGGCACAGGAGATTTTCGGCTACCTGCCCGAGGAAGTACAGGTCATCATCGCCAACGGCCTTGACCTGCCCCTGTCCGAAATTTACGGCATCGCTTCCTTCTATGCCCAGTTCACCATGAACCCCAAGGGACAGTACCGCATCAGCGTCTGCCTTGGCACCGCCTGCTATGTAAAGGGCGCCGCCGCCATCGTTGAGGCGGTTGAAAAGCACCTGAACATCCGCAACGGCGGTATCACCCCCGACGGCAAGTTCTCTCTGGACTGCTGCCGCTGCATCGGCGCCTGCGGCCTTGCCCCCGTCATGATGATCAACGACGAGGTTTACGGCAAGCTCACACCCGAAAAAGTCGTTGAGATCCTCAACAGCTATAACTGACGGAAGGGGGATAAGGGAAAATGACTATCACCGAACTGAAAAATATCCGTGCGGAGATGCTGGTGCACATGCGCCTGCGCCGTCCCGACGGCTCCGCCATCTTTGAAAGCCTTGAAAACTGCCCCATCAAAAAGCAGGTGCTGGTATGCTGCGACACCGGCTGCCGCTCCTCCAAGAGCACCGAGATCCTTGAGGCTCTGCAGCAGGAGGCTCTGGACGCAGGTCTGGAGCACCGCGTCATCATCGAAAAGACCGGCTGCTTCGGTCTTTGCGCCGCCGGCCCCGTTGTAATGGTATATCCCGAGGGCATCTTCTACGCCAAGGTCAAGCCCGAGGACGCCGGCCAGATCATCCGCGAGCACATCATCGAGGGTACCCCCGTTGAGCGCCTGCTCTACAAGGAAGAGCATCTGGAGCAGAAGACCCCCCTGCTGTTCAACACCCGCTTCTACAAGCATCAGATGCGCATCGCCCTGCGCAACTGCGGCATCATCAACCCCGACAAACTCGAGGAATACATAGCCCTTGACGGTTACAGCGCCCTTGCCAGGGTTCTCACCGAGGACACCCCCCAGGGCGTTATCGACAAGCTGAAAGCCTCCGGCCTGCGCGGCCGCGGCGGCGCCGGCTTCCCCACCGGCACCAAGTGGCAGTTCACCCACGACGCCAAGAGCGAGGACGGCGTAAAGTACGTCTGCTGCAACGCCGACGAGGGTGACCCCGGCGCATTCATGGACCGCGCCGTTATCGAGGGCGACCCCCACAGCGTTATCGAGGCCATGACCATCGCCGGTTACGCTATCGGCTCCAGTCAGGGCTACATCTACATCCGCGCCGAGTATCCCTCCGCCATCAAGACCCTCCAGAGCGCCATCGAGCAGGCCCGCAGCTACGGCCTGCTGGGCGAGAACATCTTCGGCACCGGCTTCAGCTTCGATCTGGAGCTGCGTCTGGGCGCCGGCGCCTTCGTCTGCGGCGAGGAGACCGCCCTTATGACCTCCATCGAGGGCAAGCGCGGCGAGCCCCGCACCCGTCCTCCCTTCCCCGCAAACAAGGGCCTGTTTGCAAAGCCCACCCTGCTCAATAACGTTGAAACCTACGCCAACATCCCCTGGATCTTCCAGAACGGCCCCGAGGCCTATGCCGCCATCGGCACCGAGAAATCCAAGGGCACCAAGGTTTTCGCTCTGGGCGGAAAGATCCGCAATACCGGTCTTGTTGAGGTACCCATGGGCACCACCCTGCGTACCATCATCGAGGAGATCGGCGGCGGCATCCCCGGCGGCAAGAAGTTCAAGGCTGCCCAGACCGGCGGCCCCTCCGGCGGCTGCATCACCGAGGAAAATCTGGACGTTCCCATCGATTACGAGTCCCTGATGTCCATCGGCTCCATGATGGGCTCCGGCGGCCTTATCGTAATGGACGAGGACAACTGCATGGTGGACATCGCCAAGTTCTTCCTGAACTTCATCGTTGACGAATCCTGCGGCAAGTGCACCCCCTGCCGTATCGGCACCCGCAGACTGTATGACCTGCTGACCAAGATAACCGAGGGCAAGGGCACCATGGAAGACATCAAGACCATTGAAGAGCTGTGCGACCACCTGAAAAACAGCTCCCTGTGCGCTCTGGGCCAGACCGCTCCCAACCCCATCCTCTCCACCCTGCGCAACTTCCGCGCTGAGTACGAGGCTCACGTTGTGGACAAAAAGTGCCCCGCCGGCGTCTGCCTGAGCCTGACCCACTACTACATCGACCCCGAAAAGTGCCGCGGCTGCGGCATGTGCCCGGGCGTCTGCCCCGTAGGCGCCATCAACGGCGTGCTGCGCGCACCTCACACCATCGACACCGCCAAGTGCATCAAGTGCGGCCGCTGCGCCGAAGTATGCCGCCTGGGCGCCATTTACAGAGGTTAAGGAGGGCTGAGTGATGGAAAAACTGGTAAATCTGAAAATAAACAATATCCCCGTTACCGTTCCCGAGGGCTCCACCATTCTTAAGGCTGCCCACGACTCCGGTATCAAAATTCCCACCCTGTGCTACCTGCGCGACGTCAACGAAATCGGCGCCTGCCGTATCTGCGTTGTAGAGGTAAAGGGCGCCCGCAGCCTTGTTGCCGCCTGCGTCTATCCCGTCAGCGAGGGCATGGAAGTATTCACCAACACCCCCAAGGTCAGAAATTCCCGCAGACTGACTCTGGAGCTTATCCTCTCCAACCACCGCATGGCCTGCCTGACCTGCCCCAGAAGCAAGCACTGCGAGCTGCTGGCTCTGGCCGATGAGTTCGGCATCGAGGCCGTCCGTTACGCCGGCGACGATATGCAGCCCCGTATTGAAAACACATCCCTGCATCTTATCCGCGACAACTCCAAGTGCGTTCTGTGCCGCCGCTGCGTCACCACCTGCCGCAACATTCAGGAAGTTGGCGTTATCGGCCCCAATGACCGCGGATTTGACACCCACATTTCCTGCGCCTTCGACCGCGACCTGTGCGAGGTTGACTGCATCTCCTGCGGTCAGTGCATAAATTCCTGCCCCACCGGCGCCCTTGCCGAGCAGGACGACACCGACAAGGTCTGGGCCGCTCTCAACGACCCCAAAAAGCATGTGGTGGTGGGTACCGCTCCCGCCGTCCGCGCCGCTCTGGGCGAGAGCTTCGGTATGCCCATCGGCACCAACGTTGAAGGCCAGATGGTCACCGCCCTGCGCCGCCTGGGCTTTGACAAGGTATTCGACGTTGACCACGCCGCCGACCTTACCATCATGGAAGAAGGCACCGAATTCCTGCACCGCCTCCAGGGCGAGGGCAGCCTGCCTATGATCACCTCCTGCTCCCCCGGCTGGATCCGCTACTGCGAGCAGCACTACGGCGATCAGCTGGACCACCTGTCCACCTGCAAGTCTCCCCAGCAGATGTTCGGCTCCATGGTAAAGACCTACTACGCCCAGAAATGCGGCATCGACCCCAAGGATATCGTTGTGGTCACCATCATGCCCTGTGTTGCCAAGAAGTACGAGGTTCAGCGTCAGGAGCAGCGCCTGCCCAACGGCTGCATGCCCGTGGACATCTCCATTACCACCCGTGAGCTGGCCCGCATGATCACCAGCGCCGGCCTGCTGTTTGACTACCTGCCCAAGGGACGCTTTGACGAGCTGCTGGGCATCTCCACCGGCGCCGCTGTCATCTTCGGCGCCACCGGCGGCGTTATGGAAGCCGCCCTGCGTACCGTTGCCGCCACCCTGCTGGGCGACGAGAACGCTCCTCTGGAATTCAAGGACGTCCGCGGCACCGAAAAGGGCATGGACTCCATCCGTGTTGCCGAGTACGAACTGCCCGGCCGCACCGTAAAGGTCTGCGTGGCCTCCGGCATCTCCAACGCAAAGAAAATCATGGACGACATCCGCGCCGGCACCTGCGAATATGATTTCATCGAAATCATGGCCTGCCCCGGCGGCTGCATCAACGGCGGCGGTCAGCCCCTGCACACCAGCTACGAGCAGGATTACATCGACATCCGCGGCCTGCGCGCCGGCGCCCTGTACAACCAGGACGAGAGCATGAGCCTGCGCAAGAGCCACCACAACCCCATGGTCAAAAAGCTCTACGAGGAATTTTTGGGCGAGCCCTGCGGACACAAGTCCCACGAGCTGCTGCACACCCACTACATTCCCAGAAAGAAACACATCCTGTAACACAGCCAGGACCCCTCCCCAACACGGGGAGGGGTCTGCCTTGATTATGCATATACCGCCGGAGAACAGCCCTCCGGCGTGTTGGATTACCGGAAAATTCCCCGGAAAAGGAAACTGAAATGAACGTAATTTTTGTTGCAATACTCTTTCTGGCATTTATAAGCCTGGGTCTGCCGGACACCCTGCTGGGTTCGGCCTGGCCCGTGATGCAGACGGAGCTTGGAGTATCCCTGGACGCCCAGGGACTTATCACCACGGTGGTGTATCTGGCCACCATAGCCTCCTGCCTGCTCAACGACCGCCTTGTGCGAAAGCTTGGCCCCGGCCGCATCACCGCCATCAGCGGCCTGGTCACTGCCGCGGCTCTGCTGGGATATTCCCAGAGCCACAGCTATGTCTGGCTGCTGCTTTTCGCCATACCTCTGGGACTTGGCGCGGGCTCGGTGGACACCTGCCTTAACAACTACGTGGCCCTGCACCTTACCGCCCGCCACGTAAACTGGCTTCAGTGCTGCTACGGACTGGGCGCCGCCCTTGGGCCGCTGATACTGTCGCTGGTACTGGGACAGGGGGAAAACTGGCGGGGCAGCTACCTGCTCATATCCATTATACAGTTTGTAATCGCCGCCATACTTTTTGCCTCCCTGCCCCTGTGGAAGCGCAGGGAAAAAACCGACCTTGCCTCTCAGAGGCCGGAGGAAGACCTCCTGGCCGGCGAAAGGAAGCCTCTTTTCAAAATACCCGGCGTGGCGCTGGCTCTGCTGTCCTACGCGGTGTTTTTCTCCATTGAATACGGCACCGCACTGTGGGCGCCCAGCTATCTGGTGTCCGCCCGTGGGTTTGCCCCGGAAAGCGCCGCCCGCACCGCCACGGTGTTCTATGTACTTATAATGACAGGCCGCTTTACCGGCGGCGTGGTGTCCAAATATCTTTCCGACAAAACCCGCATCCGCATCGGCGCGGCTCTGGGCATAGCGGGGGCGATACTTCTGGGCATACCCCTGCCGGGAAAGATGTACTACCTTGCCATGGCTCTTATCGGCCTTGGCTGCGCTCCCATTTTCCCCGCCATGATACACATGACCCCCGCCCGGTTCGGCAGACTCAACGCCCCCCGGGTAATGGGCGTGCAGATGGCGGCGGCCTACGCCGGCGACGTGGTCATCGTGCCTTTTATCGGTATTCTGGCAAAGAGAGCGGGAGTAATCACCATACCATGGTTCCTTCTGGCGCTGTGCATACTTATACTGGTGCTGTCGGAGCTTACGGACAATGTCATCGCCCGGAAAACCCACTGAAACAAAAAACCACCCCCAGGGGTGGTTTTTTTTATGCCCTTTTTCCGGCGGAACGTCAGTTATACATCCCGTTTACGGACATGTATTTCCAGATATACTCGCCGTGCTGCTGTTCTTCCTTCTGGATGTGGTTGAGTACGTTTCTGACGCCGGTGTCGGCGAACTCGAAAATAAAGGTGTCGTACTCGCCGGAAACGTGCTTTTCCATGCTCAGGGCGTCGCCGCACAGAAAGGCGTCCTGCTTTTTGCTCTGGGGAGGGCAGGTGCTGGGAGTGGTGGGAACGGTTACGGTCTCACCGCCGCCGCCCATCTGGGGAACGGTACCCGCGGCTATCTGGTCAAGAGTCTGGATGTGCTTTGCCTCGTTGCGACCCAGCTGAGAAAACAGATTTTTCAGAGCGCCGTCGCAGGCTTCGTTTGAATATCTGGTGTACTTTTCCACGCACAGCTGTTCCTGAGCGCGCAGCTCCTTGATGATGGAAGCTTCCTTGGGGGTAAGAGTCATAGTAAATTCACCTCACCCTTATTATCCGGAAAAAAACGCCGATTATTCCTCCGGTTTGCATTGAGTTCAAAAAACTTTGGTATAATCCTGCCATAATCAGGAAAAATCGCCTTTTTTAAGGCCCAGAGGGAGGATTTTATGGACAGTAAAACCCTTGCATACATCAATCTTCACGGAATCTTAGCGAACCTTGTCTGGCTCTGCCAGATGGACGACGAGGCAAAAAAGCTCATTGAGGGCGTGGATATTGCCCTTGCCATCGAGGTAAAGGACGGCCCCAGCGGCACCCTCACTTTCAGGGACGGAAAGTGCACCTATGCCGAGGGCGTGGGCAAATGCGACATCAAACTGCCCTTCTCTTCCTGCGATAAATTCAACGGTATGATAAACGGCACCGTCACCCCCTTCCCCAGCAAGGGTCTGCTGAAAATCGGATTTTTGCTTAAAACCTTCACAAAGCTTACCGACATTCTGGAGAGCTATCTGCGCCCCGCGCCGGAGAAGCTGGAGGACCCGGTTTTCTTTAAAAAGAGCACCGAGCTGATGTTCCATCTCATCGCCAGCGCCGTTTCCCAGATAGGCAACCACGACCGCATCGGAAAGCACAGCGCAAGCTACATCGTGGACGGCAACGTCAAGCTGGGCATCGAAAACGGTATCGCGATGCAGATTGTGGCAAAGGACAGCCACCTTACCACCCTGCACACCTGCCCCGAGGATTGTACCGCCTATATGATGTTTGAGAACATCAACACCGCCCGGGACCTTTTCGACGGCAAGGTAAACGCCGTTGTCTGCGTGGGTCTGGGCCAGGTGCGCATCGGCGGCATGATATCCATGGTGGACAACATCAACCGCATTCTGGACCGCGTGGCGGTATATCTGGCGTAAGGAGGGACGAAAATGAGACCTGTCAATACCTACACCAAAAGCCAGGAGGCCTTCAGAAGAGCCTGCAAGGTAATTCCCTCCGGCATTTACGGCCACCAGGGCCCCGCCGAGGGCTGCTACGTCCCCGTTGAGGCCTGGCCTCTTTACACCTCCAAAGCTCAGGGCAGCTGGTTCTGGGATCTGGACGGCAACAAATACATCGACTATATGTGCGCCTACGGCCCCAACATTCTGGGCTATAACGACCCGGACGTTGACGAGGCCGCCGCAAAACAGCGGGCCATCGGCGACTGCACCACTCTGCCCCAGACGGTGATGATAGACTTCGCCGACCTGCTGGTGGATACGGTGGCCTGCGCCGACTGGGCGTTTTTCGCCAAAAACGGCAACGACGCCACCACCGCCGCGGTGATGACCGCCCGCGCCCATACCCGCCGCAAAAAGCTTATTATGTTCAAGGGTTACTACCACGGCGTATCCCCCTGGACCCAGAAAATCGACTACGCCGGCGTTCTTGAGGAGGACGTTGTAAACAACATCGTTCTGCCCTGGAACGACGTGGCCGCTCTGGAGCAGTGCTTCGCCGAAAACAAGGGTCAGATTGCCGCCGTTGTTTCCCAGCCCTATATGCACGGAAACTTCCACGACAACGAACTGCCCGCCCCCGGCTTCTGGCAGAAGGTCAGACAGCTCTGCGACGAAAACGAAACCGTACTCATCATCGATGACGTCCGTGCCGGCTTCCGCATGGACCTGGCGGGCTCCGACCACTATTTCGGCTTTGAGGCAGACCTTATCTGCTTCTGCAAGGCTCTGGCAAACGGCTATAACGTTTCCGCCCTGTGCGGCAAGGCTCACCTGCAGAACACCGTTTCCAGCCTGTCCTTCACCGGCAGCTACTGGATGAGCGCCGTGCCCTTCGCCGCCGGCATCGCCTGCATTGAAAAGCTCAAGCGCATCGACGCGGCAAAGCTCCTTAACGAAAAGGGCGCCAAGCTCCGTGACGGTCTTGTTGCCGCGGGCAAAAAGTACGGCTTTGACCTGCATGTTACCGGCGTGCCCTCTCTGTTCTACCTGAGAATCGCCGACGACCCCACTCTGAAGCTCCACCAGGCCTGGATAGCCGAGTGCGTAAAGCGGGGCGTGTTCTTCACCACCCACCACAACCACTTCATAAACGCGGCTCTGTCCGACCAGGATATCGCCGAAACGATAGAAATTGCCGACGAGGCATTTTCCATCGTGGCAAACAGAAGATAACTCCGGACGCCTGTCCGCCTCCGCCCGGGACGAATTTTCGTCCCGGGTTTTTTATATTTGTCCAAAAACGCTCATAGAAATAGCTATAAAAATAGCTATTTACATTAGGCAATATGCACAATTCTTAACGCCTTTTTTATTAGAAAAGCACAAGACGGTAGTGTAAAATGTAATGTGTATATAGTTTATCGAGCCCCCGGGAGGAAAAATCAATGACCGCGCAGCTTCTTTCAGCCATAATTTTCATACTGATGTTCATACTTATCGTCATGGAGCAGGTGCCGCGGCATATCGTCACCCTTGGCTGCGGGGCGATGATGCTGGTAATCGTTTTCGGCCTTTGTCTGAAAGACGCCGCCGGCGCGTGGGAAGCAGTGAGCCTTGGCAGCATCGTCGCCCCCGACTTCTGGTACAGCGCCGCCGGCAGCTCCCACTCCACCGGCGTCAACTGGGAGACCATCTTCTTCATTTTCGGCATGATGGTAATGGTTGAGGGCATGGCGGAAAGCGGATTTTTCCGCTGGCTGTGCATTGCAATCGCAAAGCTGGTGCAGTTCCGTATCCGCTCCATTTTCATCATGTTCATGATAATTTCCGCTGTGCTGGCCATGTTCATCGACAGCATCACCGTCATCATGTTTCTTGCGGCCGTTACGGTGGAGCTGTCCCGCATGCTGAAATTCAACCCCGTAACCATGATACTGGCGGAGATATTCTGCGCCAATCTGGGCGGCAGCGCCACCATGTGCGGCGACCCACCCAATATCATCATCGGCACCTCTCTGGGCTATACCTTCGCCGACTTCATCTCCAACACCGGCCTTATCGCTCTGGTGAGTATGGCTGTGATGCTGGTGTTCTTCTACTTTGCGCTTATCCGCAAAATGCCCGCCGGCGCCCACGGCAGCAGCTGCTGTCCGGCACCCCGCAGCGTCATTAAAAGCGCCCGCAGCTTCGCTGTCAGCATCATTATTTTCCTGCTGGCGGTGGTTTTGCTCATCACCCACGCCCGTACCGGTCTGACGGTTTCCACCATCGGCATATTAATCGCGGCGCTGACCCTGCTTTTCGCGGGAAAAAACCGTTGGCACATTCTCAAGTGCGTGGATTACAAAACCCTTCTTTTCTTCGTGGGGCTGTTTATTGTTGTCAGCGGCCTTGAGCACACCGGCATCCTGGCCTGGCTTGCCGGCCTTATCAGCACCGCCAGCGGCGGCAACCTGCACATTATGATAGCTATAATCCTGTGGGGCAGCGCCGTTGCCAGCGCCTTCATCGACAACATTCCCTTCGCCGCCACCATGATACCCGTCATCAAAACTCTGGCAGCCACCTCCGGCGTGGAGCTTCCCACCCTTGCCTGGGCTCTTGCCATGGGCACCGACGTGGGCGGCAGCGCAACTCCCATCGGCGCCAGCGCCAACGTTGTGGGCGTGGCAATCGCGTCGAAAAACGGCTACCACATCGGCTGGGGCAAATACTGCCGTATACTTGCGGTGCCCACCGTTATCGTAATCGCCATTTCAATGATACTTCTCTTCTTCAGATACCTCTGATGAAAAAGGCCTCAGGGGAGCCTTTTTCGGCGGCGGAGCGTCCGGTTTTTTGTTGCTTTCCGGACTTTCCGCCGTTTTTACCGGCAAAAAACCGCCGGCCATACAGGCCGGCGGTTTCGTATTTGATTAAAGCTTGATGCCCAGCAGCTTTTCGCCGTTCTGGTAGTAAAGTTTTGCTCTTTCCTCGTCGGTGAGGGGCAGACCCGCAAGGAAGTCGCGCATATCCTTGGGATCCTCGTAGGGGTGGTCGCTGCCGTAGAACATTCTGTCGATGCCCATAACGGTCTTGGCGCACTGGAAGGCGGCGGCGCTCATATTGCCGCTGGTGGAGATAAGGATATTGTTTTCGAAATAATATCCGATGGATTTTGTCATCTCCACGCCGGGGCAGGCCTCGGAGGAGAGTCTGCCGTCGATGCGCTCCAGCAGGAAGGGGAGAGCCTCGCCCAGATGACCCAGCATAATTTTCAGATTGGGCAGACGGTCAAAAAGACCGGACAGCATCAGTCGGATAAGCACGATCTGGGTGTCCACGGTAAAACCCATGGCGGCGCCGGCGAAGGGGAAGCCGAATCCGCGGAAGCGCTCGTGGTCGGGCATTTTGGGATGGAGGTAGATGTATACGCCCAGCTTTTCGCACATCTCGTAGATGGGGTAGTACATGGGGTCGTCGGCGGGACTCTGGGCGAAGTTGGAGTGGGCGTGCCATGCGCTGAAGCCCAGCTCCTCAACACAGCGTTTCAGCTCGTCGCAGGCGGCCTGGGGGTTCATAACGGGCAGGGTGGCGCTTCCGTAGAATTTTCCGGGATAGCGCTTCATGTGTTCGTAAATGGTGTCGTTGGTTTTGCGGCAGAGCTCCGCGGCGGTTTCGAAATCAAGGTCCTCGATGCCGGGAGAGGAGCTGAGCACCGCAACGTCGATGCCGTCGCGCTCCATGGATGCCACGCGCTCGTCATATCTGCGTTCCAGACGGCGCTTGAGAGGGGCATGGGTCTGGCTGATGTGTTCGGTCCAGTGGACAAAGTTTGCTTCCTTGTCGTAAATGGGGTAGGTCTTGCGCTTGGACATGGCCTCCAGGACTTCGGGTATATAGCCGTGATACTCAAAATCGATTACTTTCAAGCGATTTGCCCTCCTTGTTTGATTTGATTATATGATAGCAAACTTTGCCTGAAAAAGCAAAGACATTTAGTCCAATTATACATATTGTGCAGGTTTGTGGCGGCGGACACAAGAAAATGAATATACATGAATAAAAACCATTAAATTTACATAAGTATGCAAAAAAAGGGGTTGCATTATTTATTAAATTATGGTAGGATTGCAGTCGCGTAAAGAATCGCCTCCCGGATATTTTCCCGGGAAAACATAAATTGCAAAGGAGAAAATTACTATGAAGAAGACCCGTATTGTTGCACTTGTTCTGATGCTGGTTCTGTGCGTGGGCATTTTTGCCGCCTGCGGCAGCAAGCCCGGCAAAGGCCTGGATACCGTCGAGGACGGCGTACTTGTTATGGCTACCAACGCCGAGTTCCCCCCCTATGAGTTCATCGAAAACAACGAAGTAGTTGGCATCGACGCCGAAATCGCCGCCGCCATCGCCGAGAAGCTGGGCCTGACCCTGAAAATCGAGAACATGGAGTTCGATTCCATCATCTCCTCCGTCAAGGGCGGCAAGGCTGACGTTGGCGTTGCCGGCATGACCGTCACCGACGAGCGCCTTGAAGAGGTTGCCTTCTCCACCACCTACGCCACCGGCGTTCAGGTAGTTATCGTCACCGAGGACAGCCCCATCACCGCCGTTGACGACCTCTTTGCCGAGGGCGCCAACCACACCATCGGCGTACAGCTGGCCACCACCGGCGACCTGTACTCCACCTGGGACATCGAGGACGAAGGTCTGGGCACCGTCGACCGCTACGCCAAGGGCGCCGACGCTGTTATGGCTCTGAAGAACGGCAAGGTTGACTGCGTTGTCATCGACAACGAGCCCGCCAAGGCTTTCGTAGCCGAGAACGAGGGTCTGAAGATCCTTGACACCGAGTATGCCGTTGAGGACTACGCCATTGCCATGAACAAGGACAAGGCCGAGCTGAACGCCGCCATCGACACCGCTCTGCAGGAGCTCATCAAAGACGGCACCGTACAGGCCATTCTGGATAAGTACATCGGCTGATTTTACGCAAACACCCAAAAGGGGCGGACTCCTTCCGCCCCTTTTTTAACACATAACGAGGTGATACAGTGAAAGTATCTGAAACCATGCAGGCCTTTCTGGACACCGCTCCGGACTGGATACTCAACGGCCCGGAATGGTTAAACGAGTTTTGCTATTCCTTTTTTAAATCC
The DNA here is from genome assembly GCA_017439805.1 of Oscillospiraceae bacterium. Classification (GTDB taxonomy): domain Bacteria; phylum Bacillota; class Clostridia; order Oscillospirales; family Oscillospiraceae; genus RGIG3171. Next base: position 4,343 of record JAFSIK010000035.1, on the reverse strand, counting down.
TTCATACACGACAGCCGCTGGATGCAGTACGTGGAGGGTCTGGGAAACACCCTGCTTCTGACTGCCCTGGCCCTTGTACTGGGTCTCATCATCGGCATCGTCATCTCCATCATCCGCGTTTCCTGGGACAATATGCACGCCGAGCTTCGTCCCGGTGTGGGCAAATTCGTCCTGCGCATCGCCAACGCCATTTCCAAGATATACCTTACCGTTATCCGCGGCACCCCCGTTGTTGTGCAGATAATGATAATCTTCTTCGTTATCATGGCCTCCTCCAACAACAAGATTCTTGCGGGCGTCATCGCCTTCGGCATGAATTCCGGCGCCTACGTTGCCGAGATTATCCGAAGCGGTATCATGTCCATAGACAAGGGTCAGATGGAGGCGGGACGCTCCCTCGGCTTCGGATACGTGGCCACCATGCGCCACATTATCCTGCCACAGGCCTTTAAAAACGTCCTGCCCGCCCTGGTAAACGAGTTTATCGTCCTGCTGAAGGAAACCGCCATCGCCGGTTATGTGGGTCTCACCGACCTTACCCGCGCCGCCAACATCGTCCGCGGCGTGGCCTACGTCGACTTCCTGCCCCTGCTGGGCGTTGCGGTGGTCTACCTGATTCTGGTACTGTTTTTCACCTGGCTCATGGGCAAGCTGGAACGCCGCCTGCGGGTAGGAAATATCAGCAAGCAGATGCGCTCCGGAAATAAAAAGAAGGAGGTCGCCGCCTGATGAGTGAATACATAATCAGCGCCAAAAACGTACAGAAGTACTTCAACAACGGCGCCATCAAGGCTCTCGACGGCGTATCCGCCGACATCAAGCGCGGCGAGGTGGTCGTTGTCATCGGCCCCTCCGGCAGCGGAAAGAGCACCTTCCTGCGCTGCCTGAATCTGCTGGAAGTTCCCACCGGCGGCAGCGTATACGTCAACGGCGTTGACATCACCGACAAGAAAAACAACATCAACGTCCACCGTCAGAAGATGGGCATGGTGTTTCAGCACTTCAATCTTTTCCCCCACAAGACCATTTTGAAAAATATGACTCTGGCCCCCATGCAGCTGCTCAAAAAGAGCAAAGAGGAGGCCGAGGCACAGGCAATGAAGCTTCTGGAGCGCGTAGGTCTGCCCGACAGAGCCGACGCCTATCCCCACCAGCTCTCCGGCGGCCAGAAACAGCGTATCGCCATTGTCCGCGCCCTGTGCATGGACCCGGAGGTAATGCTCTTTGACGAACCCACCTCCGCCCTTGACCCGGAAATGGTAGGCGAGGTTCTGGAGGTTATGAAGCAGCTTGCCGCCGATGGCATGACCATGGTGGTGGTTACCCACGAAATGGGCTTTGCCCGTGAGGTGGGCGACCGGGTAATCTTTATGGACGAGGGCAAAATTGTTGAAATGGGTACCCCCCAGCAGATTTTTGACAATCCCCAGGCCCCCCGCCTTAAGGAATTCCTGTCCAAGGTATTATAATAATGAAAAAGAAAACCACCCCGCCCGGGGTGGTTTTTTTATGGCAAAACAAATCAAAAATGCGCCGGAGGCACAAAACCGTCAAAACACCATCAAACCATACAAAAACAAAGAGGAAATATATGCAATATTGCCTATTGCTTTATTTCGCTAATGTGTTATTATATTAAAGCAAGGGCGAGAGCCCTTAAAATTGTCATTAACGGAGCTTTCGCTCCGCTGCATTCAGGAGGAAATCAAAATGAAAAAGACCCGTATTCTTGCTCTTATAATGATGCTGGTACTGTGTGTCGGCATCTTCGCCGCCTGCGGCGCTCCCGCAACTCCCCCCGCCGCCGACACCACCACTCCCCCCGCCGATTCCGGCAACGCCGCCCCTCCCGCCGCCGATACCCCCGCCGCCCCTCCCGCTGACGCAGACAGCGACTGGGCCTATGTTTCCGGCAACGGCAAAATGGTAATCGGCTACACCGATTACGCTCCCATGAACTACTTCGATGACAACGGCGAGTTCACCGGTTTCGATACCGAGTACGCTCTGGCCATCTGTGAAAAGCTGGGCGTTGAGGCCGAGTTTGTTGAAATCAACTGGGACACCAAGGAACTGGAACTGGAAGGCAAGACCATCGACTGCATCTGGAACGGCCTGACCATCACTCCCGAGCGTGAGGCCGCCATGGGCATCACCGCTCCCTATGTCAAAAACGCCCAGGTCATCGTTGTCAAGGCTGACAGCGGCTACGCCTCCACCGCCGACCTTATCGGCAAGTGCCTGGTAGCCGAGGTTTCCTCCGCCGGCGAAATGCAGATCATCGGCTCCGCCGACAGCGAGCCCAACGCCGACCTGGCTCAGTGCGACTACGTTCCCGTCACCAAGCAGACCGACTGTCTGAGCGAAGTAAAGGCCGGCACCGCCGACGCCGCCGTTCTGGACTGGACTCTGGCCTCCACCATGGTTGGCGAGGGCACCGACTACGCCGACCTTATGATGATCCCCAATGTTGAGCTTGCCACCGAGGAATACGGCATCGCCTTCCGTCAGGGCAGCGATATTGTTGACATGGTCAACGCCGCCACTCTGGAGCTGGTTGCCGACGGCACCCTGCCCGCACTGGCTGAAAAGTACGGCCTTGCTCTGGCTCCCGCCATTGCCGGCTAAACTTTAATCACCGAGCATTACGCTGGGAGGACGGTTATCCGTTCTCCCGGCTTTGCGCGCTTAAAGGCGCCGTAAAATATACATACGGAGGGAAGACATGACCGCTTCCGTCATCTTCGCCCGGCTTGCCGAGGCGTTCTGGATAAACTGTGAAATATTCTTCATAACCCTTGCCGCGGGCCTGCCTCTGGGTCTGGTTATCGCCTTTGGCTCCATGAGCAAAATAAAGCCCATCTCAGCCATCGTAAAGACTATCGTCTGGATAGTCCGCGGCACCCCTCTGATGCTTCAGGTCATCATAATTTACTGGGGCCCGGGTCTTATTCTGGACAACAACTGGTGGGGCAGCGGCTATACCGGCCGCCTCATCGCCACCATCGTGGCCTTTGTAATTAACTACGCCTGCTACTTTTCCGAAATTTACCGCGGCGGCATCGAAAGCGTCCCCGTTGGACAGAGCGAGGCCGGCCAGGTTCTCGGCATGACCCGCCGGCAGATTTTCTTCCGGGTCACCCTGCTGCAGGTGGTAAAGCGCATCGTGCCTCCCATGGGCAACGAGATTATCACCCTGGTCAAGGACACCTCCCTTGCCCGCGTCATCGCCAATCAGGAAATCATCATGGTGGCCCAGAACTACACCTCCAAGGGACTTATCTGGCCCCTGTTTTCCACCGCCATTTTCTTCCTTGTTGCCGTTGGTATACTTACCATCGTGCTGGGCAAGGTTGAAAAGAAGCTGGACTTTTTCAGAGCGTAGGAGGCAGATATGTCAGTTCTTGAAGTCAAGGGCATCGGCAAGAGCTTCGGCAGCCTTGAGGTGCTTAAAAATATCGAATTTTCCGTCAGAAAGGGCGAGTGCGTGGCTCTCATCGGCTCCTCCGGCAGCGGCAAGACCACCCTGCTGCGCTGCCTGAACTTCCTTGAGACCCCTAATTCCGGCACCATCACCGTAAACGGCGAAACCCTTTTCGACGCCGCCGACACCGCCACCCACAGCGAGACGGAGCGCCGCAAAAACCGCCTCCACTTCGGTCTGGTGTTCCAGAGCTTTAATCTGTTCCCCCAGTACACGGTGCTCAAAAACGTCACCCTTGCATCGGAGCTTCTGGCAAAGGAGCGTCCCGATTACAAGCAGAATAAAAAGCAGATTTTCGCCGAGATAGAGGAACACGCCAAGGCCACCCTTGCGAAAATGGGTCTGTCCGACAAGCTGGAAAATTACCCTCACCAGCTCTCCGGCGGCCAGCAGCAGCGCGTGGCCATCGCCCGTGCGCTGGCTCTGTCCCCGGACATCCTCTGCTTTGACGAGCCCACCTCCGCCCTTGACCCGGAGCTTACCGGCGAGGTGCTCCGCGTTATCAAGGAGCTGGCCGAGGCCGATACCACCATGATAATCGTCACCCACGAGATGCAGTTTGCCCGTGACGTGGCGGACACGGTGCTGTTCATGGACGGCGGCGTTATTCTGGAGCGTGGCACTCCCGAGGAAGTTTTCGGCAACCCCAAAGAAGAGCGTACCCGTCATTTTCTGGACCGCTATTTCTCCGGCTGAAACAACAAAACACCCCCAAGGTCGGCCTCACACAGGGATTTATACGCTCCAAACCGGATCTTTTTCCGCAATTCTTCGTTAAAAAGCCACGGCAGGCGTCAGCCTTGCCGTGGCTTTTTGTCTTGTCCTGCGAAAAAATCTCTCGCTTTGGAGTGCAGGGCAG
>JAFSIK010000034.1 GCA_017439805.1 Oscillospiraceae bacterium | reverse complement strand
TGTCGATAGCCACGGAGTTGGCATAGATGGGGGTGCCGGGAGCTACGTTAGGATAAACCTGCTCCACGCCTCTGATGTAACAGGGGTATTTTTTTACTACGCTGCCTTCTGCCATTTAAATGTCCTCCTAATAAAAAATTTAATGTTTAATAAGTACATATGACCTTACAAATATTATACAGCAAAAAGTATGCCAAATATATATTTTTGTGAAGACAGGTAAAAAATTCAACGTTTTCAATAGAAAATATACCGGCAAAATGTTGAAATAAACTAAAGAAACGGGCGAATAATGTGCGGACGGACCAAATAGCCGCACATACGGCGTTCAAAAAGTGCTCAGAAGTGCAAAAAATGTTGAGCAAATGCTCAACAAATAATCAACAATATGTTCAATACTTGAACATATTGCCCGATCGGGATTAAGACACGCCCTGCACATCAAGGCTGTCAATGACCAATATCCGGGTTTGCGTGCCGGAGTTTTTGTGTTATAATGGCATGAAAATATATTGACGAGGAAACAGATATGAACACATTTACCGGAACAAATAAATACGTTGCCTCTTCTGAACTGATGACCGCGGTGAACATTGCCGTGACACTGCAGAAACCCCTGCTCGTCAAGGGCGAACCGGGCACCGGCAAGACCATGCTGGCTCAGGCGGTGTCCGACGCGCTGGGCAAAAAGCTCATTATCTGGAATGTAAAATCCACCACCAAGGCTCAGGACGGCCTGTATGTCTATGACGTGGTGCAGAGACTTTACGACAGCCAGTTCGGAAACGAGGGCGTGGATAATATCGCCAAATATATTAAGCTTGGCAAGCTTGGCGAAGCTTTTCAGAGTGACGAGCAGGTGGTTTTGCTTATTGACGAGATAGACAAGGCCGACCTGGAATTCCCCAACGACCTGCTGTGGGAGCTTGACCAGATGGAGTTTTATATACCCGAAACCAAGGAAACCGTCCGGGCAAAACAGCGTCCCGTGGTTATCATCACTTCCAACGCGGAAAAGGAACTGCCCGACGCTTTTCTGCGCCGCTGCGTGTTCCATTATATAGAATTTCCCGATCAGCAGCAGATGGAGCAGATCGTACGGGTGCATTTCGGCGATCTGGACAAACATCTTGTGCAGCAGGCTCTGGCGGCCTTTTACTGGCTGCGTGAGCTGCGGGGCATTGAGAAAAAACCCAGCACTTCCGAACTTGTGGATTGGCTTCGGGCGCTGGTGGCCGGCGGAGTGGACCCCGACCGCATCACCAAAGATATACCCTTTGCCGGAGTGCTGCTGAAAAAGGATAAGGACCTGCGCGCCCTTGCCGGAGCCAGAAGATAATATGTTTGCTTCGTTTTTTTATCTGCTTCGAAGCCGCGGTCTGGACGTTTCCCTAAACGAATGGATGACCCTGTTGGAAGCTATGGAAAAGGGGCTGCACCGGTCAACCCTTACAGGTTTTTACCAACTTTGCCGGGCGGTTATCGTGAAAAATGAAACGGAGTTTGACCGCTTTGACCAGGTGTTTCTGGAATTTTTCAAGGATGTTCCCTTTAAGGGAGAGCTGCCGGATGAACTTCTGGACTGGCTCAACCATCCTTCGGAGGATTTGCACCGCACCATCGAACAGCTTCGCGCCCAGGGTTTCCCGGACGAATCCCTTGAAGAGCTTTTAAAGCTTCTTGAGCAGCGCCTGCAGGAGCAGACCGAGGAGCATAACGGCGGCAATTACTGGGTTGGTACACAGGGGCGCTCGCCCTGGGGAAACAGCGGTTGGCACCCCAATGGTATCCGCATCGGCGGGGAGAGCCGCCACCGTACCGCGATGATGGTGGCAGGGGAGCGCAAGTACCGGGATTTTCGCAAGGATAACACTCTGGACACCCGCCAGTTTCAGATGGCCTTCCGTATGCTGCGCCAGATGTCCATACAGGCCGACAGCAATGAAAAGGAGCTGGATGTGGACGGCACTATCCGCGATACCTGTGACAACGCGGGTACTCTGCAGGTGCGCTACCGCAACCCAAGAAAAAATGCTGTAAAAGTACTGCTGCTTATGGACTCCGGCGGCTCGATGAGCTATTATTCCAATCTTTGCAGTATGCTTTTCCAGGCGGCAACCAAGTCAAATCACTTCAAAGAACTGCATACCTATTACTTCCACAACTGCATCTATGACGAGCTGTATACAACACCCTATATGCGCCGCGCGGAAAGCACCCCAACCGAATGGGTAATGCGCAACTTTGACAGCAGTTACAAGGTGATTATCGTGGGCGACGCGGCAATGAGCCCCTACGAACTTCGTGACAGGCACTACAACTGGGACACCGGCACCTTCGGAAAGGCCGGCATCGAATGGATGGAGCTGTTTAAAAAGCAATATCCTTTCCTCATATGGCTCAATCCCGAGCCTATGCCAAAAAGACAGGATTACTGGACTCAGACCCACTGGGAACTGGGACACATGTTCAAAATGTACGAGCTGTCCGCCGAGGGACTTTCCCAGGGCATGAAACGTCTGATGGCAATAAGATAATAAAAGCCCCCGTCTAAATGACGGGGGCTTATTTATGAAAATCATTCCTCGGTGGGAGTGTCCTCAACAGAGGAGTTCTCTTCTGCCACGGGCTCGGAAACGGGGGGGATTTCCTCAGCCGGGTCAGGAGCTTCTTCACATACAGGAGCGGCACAGGCGCTGTTCATGTTCTTTTTGGCGCCGATGATGTACAGCACAGGAATGACCAGACCGCACAGCAGACCGAACACGCCGAAATCTCCGCCGCCGACGGCAGTGATGATATGGCCGATGACACAAAGGACGGCAACAACTATGCCCCATATCATGCAGGTCTTTGCCTTTGAAGCATCGTCGCAGTACTTAACACCAAGAATACCGGTGATAAGCTCTATTGCGGCGCTGATAAGAGAAATTATCAGACCGAAAACGGCAACTCCTATTCCGATGCCCAAAATGGCGGCGGCCGCAAGGCCAACAACTGCAATGATGTTAACAAGCAGCGCGATGGCACCAAAGATTATCATCAAGATGCCGGTTACCTTCAGAAATCCTTTTCCTTTCATAAATACTCCTTCCGTTTGAAGTCGAGATGGGTGGCGGGACTCAGCCTTCCTTAACGTATCCCTTCATGGTTCTGTACTTGCCGAAATAGAAAGGTGCAATAAGGCCGGGGCCGCAGTTTGCACCGATAGTGGGGCCGATGTAGGTATAGTATACGTCCTTAAAGCCAAACTTTTCCTTCAGCTCATCGCCGTACTGCTTTGCCTTTTCGGGAATATCGCTGTGACAGAAATAGAGCACCTGATCCTGAGGATTTTCGACGGTATCCTCGATAATAGCGGTGATGCGCTTGAGGGTGGACTTATATCCGCGAACACGCTCCTGAACGATAAGATGACCTTCAAGATCCAGATTCAGGATGGGGCAGATATTCAGTGCGGTGCCTACCATTGCGCCGAATTTGCTGACACGGCCGCTGCGGTAGAGATATTTCAGCTCGTCGGTGGTGTACCAGGTGTTGATGCGGCCTTTGTTGGTCTCCAGCCAATCGATGGTCTCCTGCACGCTTGCGCCGGCGTCACGCATCTCGGCGGCCTTCAGAGAAAGCATGCCGTAACCAACGGAGCACAGGGTGGAGTCGATAATGTGGATCTCGCTGTCGGGGAACTCTTCCTTCAGAGCCTCGATAGCCATAAGACCGTTGTTGTATGTGCCGGAAACGCCGCTGCCAAGGGAAATGTGGATGATAGGCAGCTTTTCGGCCAGCAGGGGACGCCAGAAGTCCATAAAGCGGACCATATTTACAAGGCTGGTCTTCGGGGCTGCGCCGGCGCGCATATCCTCATAAAACTGGTGGCAATCCTCGTGCAGCATGGAGTCGGTAACTTCCTTGCCGTTAACTTCGTAAATGAGCTTAAGAGGATGGATGTCGTTCTCCTGCAGGACGTGCAGAGGCAGATCACAGCCGGAGTCAGTGGCAACGATGAAATTTTTCATAATGCATGCTCCTTATCTTTTGTGTTTAAGCGCATCAAAACGCCGGAAAAAGTTTAACATATAGTTAACAATATTATACCATCGCACCCATTTATTTACAAGAAGTTCGAGATTTAAAAAATCAAAAAAATTTTAAAAAATAACTGGACAAGTTAAAAGTTCTGTGGTATACTGCAAAAGTCGCTGACAAGTGACATGCTGCTGTAGCTCAGTAGGTAGAGCGCATCCTTGGTAAGGATGAGGTCGGCGGTTCAAATCCGCCCAGCAGCTCCACGTCGGAGCAAGCTTTATATCGCTTGCTCCGACTTTTTTCACAAAAGTCAGAGCGCACTCATGCCGCTGCTCCTCCTTTCCAAATCACAACCGCTGCGCTGGGTTGTGATTTGGTTTGGGCAAATCCTTTGGATAACAGCATCTATACTGTTTGGATTACACAAACCCTTGAAAACTTCGGCTTTCAAGGGTTTTTGCTTTTTGTGTTAACAAAACCGCGGAAGCATACAGCTTCCGCGGTTTTATTTTTCAGAATTCGAATGTGTACCCATCACGCAGGAAGAGGATTTGCTGGCTTTCCTTTTCCTCGGGGCTGAGGGGAATATTGGAATACTTACCGCTTTCCGAGTCCTTCAGCATAACCTTGGATTTAGCGGGATTTCCGCAATAAGCGGTGGTAAATATCGTTGCCAGATACATATCGCTTTCGCTGTCATTAAGGTCGTGGGGTTCAAGTTCGTGCCACTTATCGCAAAAAGTTTCCGGATTTTTCGTCATGTAGCAGACAGGGTTTTTGGTAATATCCGTATTGCCGTTGTTGAATACCGTAACAAGGTCGCAGTAGAAATAGACCCCGTCAAGCACAAAATAGTCAAGAACGTGTTCTGTCCGTGCATAGAAGATATACACATATCCCTGTCCGTCATAATCACCCTCAAGAAGGGCGTTGAGCAGACCGGAGCCGCCCACGCAGGCTCCGCTGTTGGCGTAGTAGCGATACTCGGCGTCCGTACCCAGACTTTCGCTCTGGAAACGGTATCCGCGCATGTAGAGATACTGCACCGCGTCCGAAAGAGTGGACAGCTTATCGCAGGCATCTTCAAAAGAAAGCTGAGCATCCACAAGAGCCTGAATTTCTTCATCTGTGTACTGCCGCCGGGTAAACTCTGCATATTCGTCGGGATAGTGCACGTCAAGCTGTTCCTCCGGCTCTCCGCCGTTTATCGGCTGGGTGCCGTCCTCGCAGTAGAAGGTATAGAAGGAGCCTTTGTAACTGACGGTAAAGTCTATACGCTCTCCCCCAAAGGATTTAATCTGTGTCAGCAGGATACTGCCATCCACGGTTTTCTCGGCGCTCATTGTATCCGGACGGCCGGATTCAACTTCGAAATCCGTGACTTGTTGGCGGTCAACGATTACGGAAATATTGTCATCGCCGCCGCCGGCAATAAAGCCAAAGCTTTCACCGGGCAGTATCTCATTGCCGCGGCACGCAACGGACAGATTCACAAGCCCCAGCCCGTCCGGGTTTTCACCATCGGTTTTCCATGAATCGTCATTGCACCGGAATATGTAATCCGCATCCCTGTATGTAACGGTGAAGTCCACCATTCTGTCTCCGAAAGGCTTCAGCTTGGTAAGGCAAATGCGTCCTTTTTCGGTTTTTTCTGCGCTCATAACATCCGGCTCTGCGGATTTTACAGTAAAATCAGAAACCAGTTCTCCGTTTACAACCACTGCAACATTGTCATCTCCTGCGGCTGTAATATCGCCGAAGCCTTCGCCCGGAAAGATGTCGTTTCCGTGCCATAAAATTTTAAATTCTGTATGCTCCGGCTCAACGGGCACATCGGCCTGCACATCATTATTTTCGGAGGTATCTGGCTGTGCATCATCGGCGGGAGTGCTGCCTGCGCAGGCGGGAAGCACGGCCAACAGCGCGAAAACCATAACAAAAAGCAGCAGTTTTTTCATTATGCTGACCTCTTTCTATTTGAAATTTTAAAATATTTTAGCACAGAGCCGCACAGCCCGCAATATCAACGGAAAAATAAAGCCGGACGGTTAAACCGTCCGGCTTGGGTTTATTAGTTGTCTTCGTAACTTGTTTGCTGAGCCTGACGCTCTGCATTGCGCCGGGCGTCCCGGGCCTTTTTGCGCTTGGCCTGCTGATGACGGACATAGACGTAGTACAGGATGAAAAGAATAACCAGAACAACAATAACGGTGATGATAACAGCTGCTATCTTGGAGGAGCCTTTTTGCTCGGCCTCGGCGGTTATTTCGGTTGCGGTGGTGGTCTTTTCACCGTCGCCGGAGAAACTGATGTTGCCCCAGGCGTACCACTGACCGTTGTTGGTAAGGCATACGGAGTATTCCCAGCCGGCCTCGATGCTGTCAACCTTGGAAAGAACCTTAACAGGTTCGATAACGGTGAGAGTCTCGCCGTCGCCCAGCTGACCGAAATAGTCGTTGCCGGTGGCGTACAGGTCGCCGCCCTTGTCCACATACAGGCTGTATCCGTAACCGGCGCTGGCGGAAGCGACTTTCTTTTCAATCATAACGGGGGTGCTGCTGGAGGTGACGGTGCCGTCGCCGTACTGACCGTTGGAGTTATCACCCCAGGCGTACAGGTCGCCGTTTTCCAGCACTGCCAGAGAATGAGTGACGCCGGCGCTGGCGCTGGCGACCTCACTGAGTACCTTAACAGGGGAGGAAACATTATCGGTAGTGCCGTTGCCCACCTGACCGTAGCCGTTCCATCCGCAGGCCCACAGGTCGTTGGACTGGTCCAGAATCATGGTGTAGTACGCGCCGGCATAGGCTTCCTTGATGCCGCTGGTAATGGAAATGGGGAAGAAGCAGTACAGGCTTGCGCCGTCGCCAAGCTGACCGCAGGAGTTGTCGCCCCAGGCGTAAAGGGTGCCGTCTTCCTTGACCGCCACGGCGTGGTTTTTGCCGGCGGAAACGGAGGCGACGCCTTCCATTATTTTCACGGGGGTGTAGCTGTCCATATTGGTGCCGTTGCCCAGCTGACCGGTGGCGTTTTTGCCCCAAGCATACAGGTCGCCGTTTTCAAGCACGGCAAGAGAAAAATCATATCCCGCGCTGACGGACTTTACGCCCTCAAGGAGCTTGACGGGCGTTTCGGTGTAGTCCACCTTCAGACCGTCGCCCAGCTGGCCGCAGTCGTTGCCGCCCCAGACGTAAAGGTCGCCGGAGGAGGACACCGCCAGAGAGTGATTATAGCCGGTGGAGACCTGCTTCCACTGCACATCCTCCGCACCCGCGCCAAGGCAGACGAAGGAAAACAGCATTACAAGGGTCAGCAAAACAGCCATAGAACGTTTGAATATTTTCATCCCGCACACCCTTTCATAAAGGTATATCTATACAAAATAATAATACACTATATGTCGAAAAAGCGCAAGGCCAATTCGAACATATAGTGTATTCCTAATAAATTATTCACAAATTATCATACCCGCTCTGTAAAGCAGCCTGCGTGTGTAGATGCAGTGGGCGGTCATGAAGTAGGGCATAAGGAAAATCATTCCCGCGCCGAAGGTGATGATGCACAGAAGAATGTATCCTATGAAGCTTAAGGTGAACAGGAAAGTCTCGAAAGCGGTGCGACCCCGGGTTATCTTAAAGGCACCGCCGATGGCCTTGCCCACCTTACAGTCCAGTATTGCCATAATGTAAACAGCAAGACCGAGTCTGGTAATCAGCACCAGCAGGAAGAAAAGACACACAAGTATGCTGAAAACGAAGATGGGGATCATTATGACGGGTGGGAAACTGAGCATTCCCATGACCATCAGCAGCACAAAGGGCAGCATATAAAGCACGAAGAAAAATGCGGCCTCTATGATATATATCAGCAGTGTCAGCCAGAAAGCCTTCAAAGCCATGCGGGAATTTTTAAACCAGCTGAAAACGGAAGTGATTTTAAGCTGCTGTCCCCGGGATACGCCGTTAAAGAAGCCGGCGGCGCCCATGGTGATGGGACCCTGTATAAGGGTACAGACCAGAAAAATCGCTATCATCAGTGCGATGTTGCGTCCGGTGAAAAGCTCCAGAAGAAGCTCGGAATAAATTGCCGATATTGCCTCCGGGTCGGCGGCGGAGGTATATGCCTCCAGCAGGTCAGTAACATCCACCACGGGGGTAAAAATATTTCTGATTATGGCGGGCAGCGCCATAAGTACAAGAAAGATCACAAAAGATGCCCACACGCTGACATGGGCGGTGCTCTTGTACATCTGGCGGCTTATCAGCTTTATTTCTTTTCGGTTTTGCGTCCAGTTCATCTGAGCACCTCTCTTGCAATATAAAACAGCGGCAGGAAATCTGCCGCTGTTATTATAATTGGCAAATATGAACAAATCAAGTCTGAGGCTCGCCCTGACCGGGGACAACATCGCCGGAGCCGGGTGTTTCGCCGTTGCCGCCGGTGGAAATTTCCCCTTCGGGAACGACCGTCTCGCCGTTTTCGCCGCTCTGGGGAGGAACGTCTCCGCCCTCGGGGGGAACTTCGCCTCCCTCCACGGGGGTGTCGCCGCCAACCTCGGGAGGAATGGAGGGGTCAACTACAGGAGGTTCTTCCTCCTGGGGACCTACGATCCAGGTCTTGTCGCGGCGGTTATAGTAGGAAGTGGCCTCGTGGCTGCTGTTTAGCAGGTTGCCGTCCTTGTCGTAGACGTTGCGGTAAGTTTTGATGGTGTAGCCGGTGTAGCCGGTGTGCTTGAGCTCCCTGTAATCGGGATCCTTGGTCTCGTCCACTTCTTCAACTTCCTCAAAAGGCTTGACTTCCAGAGTCTCGGAGATCATTTCCACGTAATTGTCGTTGGATTTTTCTCCTTTGAGGGTAACGGTCAGCTCCAGACCCTCAACAAAGGCCTCGATCATGATGGGATAATCGGTGTTGTTTTTAAACTGATAATCCCTTGCGCCCCAGTAAATTGTGGCATCCAGACCGGCGGGGACGTAGGTCACAAAGAACTGATGCTCCGCTCTTTCCACGATTTCAAGATCGGTGTAAAGGCAGCATACATACAGGGTGGAGGCAACCTGACACACGCCGCCGCCCAGCTCGCCAACGGTGTTGCCGGAAACGTAAACATCGGCTTTCTTGTATCCCTTTTCCGCGGTGCGCTCGCCAACTCGCTTGTTGAAGGAGAAAGTTTCGCCGGGCATAATTACCGCGCCGTTCATGGCGTTGGCAGCAAGGGTAACGTTGTTGGTTCGGTTGGGGATGTCGGTCAGAGGAGTGGTGCAGGTATAAAGTACGTTTTCAAAAAGTGCGGCCGCGGCGATGTCTGTGGTTATCTCCGCAGGCACGGCCTTGAGCATAACATAAACTTTTTCACCGGGAGCGGCATTTTCCATCTGGGTTTTGAACTCGTTCATATCAAATCCGAAACCTTCCTGATGAGGAATTACCTCACCGGTTTCGGTGTCGTAAAACGCGTTTTTGGGGGCGATGCAGTATTCATCGTAAACAGCCTGCAGGTCGAGAAGCGAAGCGGGCTCGGAAACCGCATCAAGGATATAGGCGGAGTAATCTCCGGAGGCGTATTTTGCGGAAATCTCAGAAGCTGCGGCGGCAAGGTCGGCGGAGGCGCCGTCACGGCTCTTGGTAACTATCAGCCACTGTCCGTCCTCTTCCACGGAAGCATCAATTTTTTCACATATAACGGGGGAGAGGAGTTCTTTCAGATAATCCTCGCCGATTACCGTGCCGGCGGAAATAACGGTGTCTCCGGCCAGACCGAATCGGTAAAGAATTTTGTTGAAGAAGCTCTCGCTGCGGCCTGTGGAGTACGCCTCTTCAACCAGAAGCTGCGCATTGCTGTTGCCGCTGATTTCCTCACCGGAAATAACATACCGGTCGCCGAAAACCTCAATGACCATATCCTCCGGTTTGGGCTGCTGCGCCAGCATATCCTCCACGGCCTGCCGGGCCTGAGCCTCAGTCATACCTCCAACGTTGACGCTGCCCACGTAAACGTTGGGAAAAATGCTCTGATAGGAAGTGGCGGCCATGCCGCAGCCCGCCAGCAATACGGCCAGCAGAATTATCACGATTATTATGACTATTACAGCCGCCCTGCCCTTTTTACTGCCGGCGGTCTTTTTTGATTTGGTGTTTTTCGCCATTATGCTTGTCCGTCCGTGAATTCAAAATATTTCACCATAATACGGTGAGCAAATCGAATTATACATAAGCCTTTACCCAAATTCAACAACAGAAGTATTACAATCACGGTTTTTAAGTTTCAAATATCCAAAAAAATCATTAACGATGTTACAAACCTAAACGGTATCTTAACGGCTATCTGTAGTATTATATTATATGCATTATTATAGCTCGGAGCAGATAAAAAACTATGGGATTTAGCGGATACAAGATGGGTGTGGATATCGGCTCCACCACGGTAAAGCTGGTAATTCTGGACCCGGAAGAAAAAACTGTATACGGCCAGTACAGACGCCACCACGCAAAGATTCAGGAGACTCTGGCGGAAATGGCTCTGGAGGCCTCTGAAATAATCGGCGACAGGGAAGTGGCGCCTGCCATCTGCGGCAGCGGCGGCATTACCCTTGCCAAGCAGCTGGGTGTGCCCTTCGTTCAGGAGGTAGTGGCTGTGGCGGCGTCTCTGGAGAAGTTTTCTCCCGGCACCGACGTGGCTATCGAACTGGGCGGCGAGGACGCCAAAATAATCTATTTCACCGGCGGCGTGGACCAGAGAATGAACGGTATCTGCGCCGGCGGCACAGGCTCGTTTATCGACCAGATGGCGGCTCTGCTGCAGACTGACGCGCAGGGTCTCAATGAGTATGCCAAAAATTATCAGGCAATCTATCCCATCGCGGCCCGCTGCGGCGTTTTCGCCAAGAGCGACATTCAGCCTCTTATCAACGAGGGTGCCACCCGCGAGGACCTTTCCGCCTCCATTTTCCAGGCGGTTGTAAACCAGACCATCAGCGGCCTTGCCTGCGGCAAGCCTATACGCGGCAATGTGGCGTTTCTCGGCGGCCCCCTGCACTTCCTTTCCGAACTGCGCGCCGCCTTTATCCGCACACTGAAGCTTACCGACGAGCAGATTTTCGCTCCCGACGATTCCCACCTTTTCGCGGCCATCGGCGCCGCCATGAACAGCGGGGAAATGACCGTCACTCTGGGCGAGATATACTCCACCCTGAAAACCGGTGTAACACTGGATTTTGAGCTCAAGCGCCTTGACCCTCTCTTTGAAAACGAAGAGGAGTTTAAACAGTTCCGCGCACGCCATGACGAAAACGCTGTACTCAAGGGCGATCTGCGTCAGGCAAAGGGACCTGTTTATCTGGGCATCGATGCCGGCTCCACCACCACCAAAATGGCTGTCATCGACGGTGACGGCCGCCTGCTCCACTCGTTTTACAGCAGCAATAACGGCAGCACCCTTACCACTGCCGTTTCCGCAATAAAGACCATCCGTGAACTTCTGCCTCCCGGGGCGTATATTGCCCGCAGCTGCTCCACCGGCTACGGCGAGGCCCTGCTGAAAGCAGCGTTCAATCTGGATGAGGGCGAGGTTGAGACCATTGCCCATTACCGCGCAGCCTCCTTCTTTGAGCCGGAGGTGGACTGCATCCTTGACATCGGCGGACAGGATATGAAGTGCATCCGCATAAAGGACCACGCGGTTGACACCATCCTCCTTAACGAGGCCTGCTCCTCCGGCTGCGGCTCATTTATTGAAAACTTTGCAAATTCTTTGGGTTACACCGCGGCGGAATTTGCAACTGAGGGACTTTACGCAAAAAATCCCATCGACCTGGGTACCCGCTGCACCGTTTTTATGAATTCCAACGTAAAGCAGGCCCAGAAAGAGGGAGCCACTGTTCAGGATATTTCCGCGGGTCTTGCCTATTCCGTAATCAAAAACGCCCTTTTCAAGGTCATAAACCTTACCGACAGCAAAGACCTTGGAGAGCGCGTGGTTGTCCAGGGCGGCACTTTCTACAACCAGTCCGTTCTGCGAGCCTTTGAAAAAATCTGGGGAGGCCAGGCCATATGCCCCGACGTTTCCGGAATTATGGGCGCCTTCGGCGCGGCTCTGCTTGCCAGAGACCGCTGCGAAGAGGGACAGCGTTCCACCATGCTCAGCCTGGAAGATATTGAAAAGCTGACCTTCACCACCTCTCTGCGCCGTTGCGGCGCCTGTGTCAACAACTGTCTGCTCACTGTAAACCGTTTCTCCGACGGACGCGGCTATACCACCGGCAACCGCTGTGAGCGTGGTCTGGGCGCGGAAAAGGCCGGCAAAGATCTGCCCAATCTGTATAAGTACAAGCTTGACAGGGTGTTCGATTATGAGCCTCTTGCCACCGAAAACGCCCCCCGGGGCGTCATCGGCCTGCCCAGAGTGCTCAATATGTACGAAAACTATCCCTTCTGGGCAACCTTCTTCAAAACACTGGGATTTTCCACCGTACTGTCTCCCATGACCACCCGTGCCATGTACGAACTTGGTATGGAGTCCATCCCCAGTGAGACCGAATGCTACCCTGCAAAGCTGGCCCACGGTCACGTGCAGTGGCTTATAAACAACGGCGTAAAGACGATATTCTATCCCGCCGTTATCAGCGAGCGTGCCGAAAACGAAAACGGCGCATTCCATTACAACTGCCCCATAGTGGGAACCTATCCCCAGAATATCGAGCATAATGTTGAAGAGATCGGCAGGGGAGAGGTGCGCCTTGTTTCCCCCTATATGGCTCTGATCAACAAAGAGGTTGCCATGCGCGTCCTGCCCGACTGTATGAAGCAGGCCTTCGGCATCGAAAAAGCTGAGGTAAAAAAAGCTCTTGATGCAGGCTGGAAGGCTCAGGACGAGTACCGCGCGGAGGTCTGCCGCGAGGGCGAGAGAGTCATTAAGTGGATGGAAGAGACCGGCACCCCCGGCATCGTTCTTGCGGGACGACCCTACCACGTGGACCCCGAAATAAACCACGGCATTCCCGAAATGCTCACCTCTTACGGCTTCGCCGTTCTTTCTGAGGACAGCGTGGCTCAGCTTGCCCCTCTGGATAAGCCCATGCGTACCATCGACCAGTGGATGTACCACTCCCGCCTTTACAGCGCCGCGGAGTATGTTAAACTCCACGACAATATGGACCTTATCCAGCTCAACTCCTTCGGCTGCGGCATCGACGCCATCACCATCGAACAGGTGCGCGAGATACTTACCGGGTCCGGCAAGCTTTATACCGTCATAAAAATCGACGAAATGAACAATCTGGGCGCGGCCCGTATCCGTGTGCGTTCTCTTATCTCCGCCATCCGTATGCGCCGCGAGAAAAATGAAAAACGCGCCATAAATACCGAACCCTATCACCGCACCAGATTTACCAAAGCCATGAAAAAACAGGGTTATACTATCCTGTGTCCCCCTGTTTCTCCCATTCATTTTAAACTCCTTCAGCACGCCTTCGGCTATGACGGCCACCATATCGAACTGCTGGACAACGACACCCGCACCGCTATTGAAACAGGTCTTAAATACGTCAATAACGATGCCTGTTACCCCTGCACCATCATGATAGGTCAGGTAATGGACGCTGTGCTCAGCGGCAGATACGACACCGACAAACTTGCCGTGTTTATGTTCCAGACCGGCGGCGCCTGCCGTGCGTCGAACTACCTTGCTTTCCTGCGGCGCGCCCTTGAGAAAAACGGTCTGGGCCATGTGCCCGTGGTTTCCATCAGTATGAACCGTCAGGAGGTAAACGAGGGCTTCAAGCTGACTCCCATGGTCATAATAAAGCTCATTCAGGCCGCCATTTACGGCGACGTTCTGATGAAATGCCTGTACAAGACCCGTCCCTACGAGGTGGAAAGCGGCAGCGCCAACGCCATGTACGAAAAGTGGAACGAGGTATGCATCAAGGCCATCTGCAGGCGCGGAACAGGCTTTAAGGATTTTGGCAAAAACATCCGGGCGATTGTAAGTGATTTTGACGCACTGCCCATTGATGAAACCGTCAGAAAACCCAAGGTCGGCATCGTGGGCGAAGTTTACGCCAAGTTCATGCCCATCGCCAACAACAATCTTGTGGAGCTCCTTGAAAGCGAGGGCGCGGAAGTTGTATGTCCCGACCTTGTGGACCTGCTCAGCTGCTATCTGCTCAACTATGAGTATAAGACAAGGTATCTGGGCGGCGTGTGGTTTTCTTCCTATCTGGGGCGCATTGCCATAAATCTTATCGAACGTGTCAGAAGGCCTGCCAAAAAGGCTCTGGATGCCAGCCGCCGCTTCCACGGCCACTGCCATATAGACGAGCTTGCCCGATACGCAGAGGACTTTGTGTCCCTTGGCAACCACAGCGGTGAAGGATGGCTCCTTTCCGGCGAAATTGCGGAGCTTATCGACTCCGGCGTTAAAAATATCATCTGCGCCCAGCCCTTTGCCTGCCTGCCCAATCATGTTGTAGGCAAGGGCGTTATGAAAAACGTCCGTGATGAGTTCAGCGACGCCAATATAGTGGCCATTGATTACGACTCCAGCGCCAGCGAGGTAAACCAGCTCAACCGTATCAAACTCATGCTCTCCGTGGCCCGCAAAAACATGGCCGCAGAAGCGGAAAAAAATGAAAATGTCACCGCCGCGGCAGAGGAAAAGGCCGCTGTCTGACATACATATTAAATTAAAAGCCGCAGGGTTTGCCTGTGGCTTTTTTATGTGAATAGGACAAAATATCGCGCAAATATTATTTTAAAGCAAATATTTTTCGGCGGCGTCGCCGGGAGGGAGAGAAATATGACGGAAAAACTCACCGAACTGCGCTGCAAGGAGATAATAAACGTATGCGACGGCGCGCGTCTTGGATTTATAAGGGATATGGAGATCGATACCGAATCCGGCTGCATCTGTTCCATAATCGTGCCGGAGCGCACGGGGCTCAGAAGCATTTTTTTCAAATGCGGGGAAATAATCATACCCTGGAACTGCATTTCGAAAATCGGTGAGGATCTTATACTGGTGGAGATAAAAAACTGCCGCAGGGAGCATCATAACCGCCGCGAAAAAAAGTGGAAATTTTGAAATAGTTTGCTTATGACGTTTTTGCCGCGTCTTGAAAAACGGCCTATGGAAACTCTGCCCACGGCAAAACAGTTTTATTTTGTCATGGCTTTAAAATAAAAAATCGAGCAAATTACCATAGGCGGTTTTACACACCCGAAAACCTGAAAGGATAAAGTGCGATGACAGTAAAAAGAAAATTGCCCCGAATGCTGGCGGCGGCAGCGGCGCTGGTTGTCACGCTCTCGTGCCAGAGCGTTCTGGCGGCGGAGGGAATGACTCTGGTGCCGGTGGGGCAGACGGTTGGGATGAAGATAGACACGGATGGCATCATAGTATCGGATATCTCATCTGTGCAAACGGAAAAGGGCGAGGCGTTTCCCGCCCGGGACGCGGGTATTAAAAAGGGTGACATCATAATAAAGGCGGACGGAGCGGATGTGACCTGCGCATCGGAGCTGTCGGCTCTGATTTCTGAAAGCTGCGGCAGGGAAGTGCGCATTACCCTTCTGCGCGGCGGAGAGGAAAGGGAAGCGATTCTTGTTCCTGTAAAATCCTGTGCAGACGGCGTTTATAAGGCCGGGCTTTGGATACGCGACAGTATCGCCGGTATCGGCACCGTGACCTATTACGACCCGGACACCGGAGCTTACGGTGCTCTGGGTCATGGTGTAAGCGACTGTGACGCCGGCACTCTGATGCCCGTGGAGGGCGGCAATATAGTCTGTGGCACGGTCACCGGCGTGCAGAAAGGCGAAAAAGGCGAGCCGGGTATGCTTAAGGGGAAATTTCTTCCCGACGAAACTCTCGGCACTATCGAAATAAACACCACCCGGGGCGTTTTCGGTAAAATGGACCCGGCCGGGGCCGAAAAACTGGCGTTCCCAATGGAAGAGGAAGAAGTGGCTGAGCCCCACGTAGGCAGCGCCACCATAATATCCAATGTGGACGGCTGCCGGAGCCGCCATTATGACGTGCAGATACAGGCGGTGTATCCCGACGCCGAGGAGCGCAATATGCTTATAACAGTTACCGACTGTGAGCTTATTGACCTTACCGGCGGCATCGTTCAGGGTATGAGCGGCAGCCCCGTCATACAGGACGGTAAACTGGTGGGCGCGGTGACTCATGTGCTCATAAATGAACCTCTCAGCGGTTACGGCATCAGCATTGAAAATATGCTTGCCGCCGCGGCATAAACAAAGCGTGCATCGAATGATGCACGCTTTTATTTTAAATATTTCCCAGCTGCCAGAACGCAACCGCGCTTGCAGCTGCCACGTTCAGAGAGTCAACCCCGTGGCTCATGGGGATTTTCACGGTGTAATCACATTCCGCTACGGTGGAAGCCGCCAGACCGTCACCTTCTGTGCCCAGCACCACGGCCAGCTTTTCCTCGGCATTTAATTTGGGGTCTTTTATGGAAATGCTGTTGTCGTCAAGAGCCATGGCAGCGGTGCTGAAGCCGAGGGATTTAAGTTCCCCCACACCTTCGCATTTAAGATATGTCCAGGGAATCTGAAAAACAGTACCCATGCTCACTCTGATGGCCCGCCTGTAAAACGGGTCGCTGCAGGCCGGGGTCAGCAGCACCGCATCCATACCCAGCGCCGCCGCGCTGCGGAAAACGGCGCCCACATTTGTGGGGTTCATAACGTTTTCCAAAACGGCCACGCGCCTCGCTCCGGCGCATATCTCCTGAACACTTTTCAGAGCCGGACGGCGCATTGCGCAGAGCATTCCGCGGGTTAGCTGAAACCCGGTAAGCTGGGTCAAAACCTGAAATTCCGCCGTATAAACGGGCACGCCGCTGCAGCGCTCAAGGACAGGCAATGCCTGTCCCACCCGGCGCTTTTCCGCCAGAAAGGATACCGGCTCGTATCCCGCGTCCAGCGCCCGCTGGATAACTATCGGGCTTTCTGCGATGAACATGCCCTTTTCCGGGAATTCCCGGTTTAAAAGCTGAGCCTCCGTAAGTCTGGCGAAAACGTCCAGCTCAGCCGCGCCAAAGTCCGTTATTTCAATGATGTTTGCCATCTTCATCACCTTTTCTTTCCTTAATGTCATTATAATATCCCGATGTTATACTGTCAAATTGCACGAAGAAATCTTGACATATTTGTAAATAAGTGTATAATAACGCGTCGGAAAACAGAGAAAGGAGGCGAAAAAATGCTGGCATTTATCAAACGTGAGTTCGTGCTCTGCGCGGCGGTACTGGCGGCGGTGGTGTCCGCGTTTTTTGTGCCGCCTTCCGCCGAATACATCGGCTACATAGACTTTAAAGTTCTTGCACTGCTGTTTTGCCTGATGCTGGCCGTTGCAGGAGCGGGCAAGACCGGTGTTTTTCAGATAATTACCCGCAGCCTGGTATCCCGCGCCCGGGGGCAGCGTTCTCTGGTGATGATACTGTCCGCGGCCTGTTTTTTCGTGTCAATGCTTATTACCAATGACGTGGCGCTGATAACCCTCGTGCCTCTTGCGCTGCTGATTTTTACCCCCTCATCTCCTGCGGCAATACCCGCCGTCATATCCATGACCGTGGCCGCAAATCTGGGCAGTATGCTTACCCCTGTGGGAAATCCCCAGAATCTTTACCTCTACACCCTTTTCGGCATGGGAACGGGGGAATTTTTCCTCACCATGCTTCCTCCCGTGTGCCTGTCGGCGGTGATGATTGTGGTCTACGACTTTACCGTAAAACCCGCTGCCGCAGGAGTGGCAGGCGGTGTTATCCCGGAGGAAAGAGAAAAGACACAGACGGAGGAGGAAAACCACTGCTCCCTTAAAAGCATTGCCCCCTGGGCTGCAATGTTTGCAATTTGTATCCTCAGCGTTCTGCGTGTGCTTGACTGGCGCATAATGCTGGCGATATGTGTTGCCGCAACACTGGTGCTGGACCGCAGCCTTTTCAAAAAGGTGGATTACAGCCTTCTTATCACCTTTGCCGCGTTTTTCGTTTTTGTTGGCAATATACGCCAGCTGCCCCAGATAAGCCTGATGCTCAGCTCCGTTGTGCAGGGACACGAGTTTGCCGCCGGAGCTATGCTCAGCCAGGTAATAAGCAACGTCCCCGCTGCCATGCTCCTTTCCGGCTTCACCGGTGATGCCAGAGCTCTGCTTCTGGGCGTGGACGTAGGAGGCCTCGGTACACCCGTGGCTTCAATGGCCAGCCTTATTTCCTATAAACTCTATGCCTCCTGTTCCGGCGCAAAAAGAGGCCGGTTTATGGGAGTGTTCCTTTTGGTGAATTTCGTTATGCTTGCGGTGCTTTCCGCCGCCTGCAGGGCGTTTTTCCTGTAAAGCGCAGGAAGCGGCCTGTCAAGAATTTCATGTCGAAGGGCGTCGATAAATTCTCAAAATTTTCCAGTTTTTCTTATTGAAACTTCTGTAAAATTATGGTAATTTATACACCAGAAGCGATAAAGAGAGAAGATCGCCGCCGACAGACCAGAAAGGCGTTAATTATAACGAGGAGAGTTACAATGGAAAACAAGATCAAAGTTTTGATGGCGGATATAAGCGAGGAGCTTACGGGTCCCGTTGCCTCGGCTCTGTCTTCCGCGCCGGATATTGAATTTCTGGGAATCGTGTCCGACGGCGGCACGGCGAAGGAAAGGGTGCTGGCGGAAAAACCGGACATTCTTCTTCTGGACCTGGTGCTGGGAGGAATGGACGGTCTGTGGCTGATGAATTCTCTCAATGGCGAAATAACTTCCGGCAAGCCCCAGTATTTTGTTCTTTCCTCCTTTGTGAACGAGCGCACCACCGCTCAGGCGGCGGCTCTCGGCGCTTATGATTTTGCCATAAAGCCCACCGATCCCGACACCCTGCTGGAAAAGATGCGCGGCTGTATCCGCACCGTCCGGGCGGAAACCGGCTTCCGCTCCGCCTTCGGGAGCAAGAGCATACAGGCCAGAGTTACCGAAGTTATTCACGAGATCGGCGTGCCTGCCCATATCAAGGGTTATCAGTATCTTCGCGAGGCCATTATATGCGCCATTGAAGATATGGAAGTAATAAACGCCATAACCAAGGTACTTTATCCCAAGGTTGCCAAAACCTTCAATACCACACCCTCCCGTGTGGAGCGCGCAATCCGCCACGCCATTGAGGTGGCCTGGGACAGGGGCGACATCGAAACCCTGCAGAAATACTTTGGGTATACAGTTTCAAATTCCAAGGGCAAGCCCACAAATTCGGAATTCATCGCCCTTATCTCCGACCGCCTGCTGCTGCAGATGCGCGGAGAAGAACGGGCCAGATAATGAATAAATGCTGCAAAAGACCGTCTTGCGACGGTCTTTTTGTATTTTTACTGGAAAAAGCAAACAGTCTGTGCTAAAATACCTTTTGTAAAATACTAAAGAGGTGCTTTTGTGAAATATAAATCCCGAAATAAGGGCGTCTGTTCCAGCAGCGTTGAATTCGACCTTGAGGACGG
Organism: Oscillospiraceae bacterium; assembly: GCA_017439805.1. Lineage (GTDB taxonomy): Bacteria > Bacillota > Clostridia > Oscillospirales > Oscillospiraceae > RGIG3171. The sequence continues at coordinate 3,217 of JAFSIK010000034.1, read as the reverse complement.
CATTGTAAAGAACGTCCGGTTTGAAGGCGGCTGCAACGGCAATCTGCAGGGCGTTTCCATCCTTGCCGAGGGCCGCGACGCCAGAGAAGTTTCCCGGCTGCTTATGGGCGTGCGCTGCGGCAGAAAAAATACTTCCTGCCCTGCTCAGTTCGCTCTGGCAATAGAAAACGCATTGAAAGAACAGGAGGAACAAAATGCTTGACAAACTCGAATCTGTAATGATCGGCGGAATTACTCTGGCAAAGCTGATCTACATCATCATCCTCATTGTGGTGATGATAATCATTATGCGCGTTCTGGTAAAAGTCGCGGGAAAAGCCATAGCCAAATCCAAAATAGACACCGGTCTCCACCGCGTAATCAACACAGTAATAAGGATTGCTCTTTACGCCATCTTCATTATCATAATCGCCGGACAGCTGGGAATCGAAATCAGCTCTCTGGTGGCATTGGTCAGTGTTGCCGGCGCAGCCATAGCCCTGGCCTGCCAGAATATCCTGTCCAACATATTCAACGGCACCATACTTATGACCACCAAGCCCTATAAGACCGGTGACTACATCGACACCGGCGCTCACAGCGGCACCGTGGTTGACAGCGGACTTTTCTACACCCGCATCCGCACCATTGACAACAAGATCATCTTCATTTCCAATACCGACGTGTTTTCCAACCGGGTGGTAAACTATACTGCCGAGCCCATGCGCCGTGTTGACCATACCATCGGCGTTTCTTACGACGCTCCCACTGCCCAGGTCCGCGAGGCACTGCTGGAGGTAGTAAAGATGACCAAGGGGGCATTTTACGAGGAAGGCGCATACGCTCCCAATGTCTACGTAGGTGAATTTTCCGAATTTACCATCAAATACATATTCCGCGTATGGTGCAAGACCGAGGATTACTGGGATGTATACTTCGGCCTGCTGGAAAATACCCGCGAGGTATTTGCACAGAGAGGCATTGAAATTCCCGTACCCATCCAGACCGTCCGCATCGAAAAATAAAATCGTACATACCAAGCCCTCCCGCGAAATATGCTTTCGTGGGAGGGTTTTTCTATGTACAAATCAAAAAGCGTTTCAAAAAAGAACAAGCCCGGGGAGGCGCGTCCCATGCGCCGCAGACTTATACGTCTGTGCGTGTGCGTCTGCGTATTGGCGGCGGCTTTTATTGTGAAAAATACCGGCACGGGAGAATTGCTCCGGCAGGTGTATTTCCGCATCAGCCGGGACGTTGATTACGTTGCCGCATTTGAAACGGCGGGGCAGAAGCTCTCCGGCGGCGACGGGGTGGCACAGGCGGTGATGGGGCTTTATGACGACATTTTTATCACCGAAAACAGCGCCGCGCAGCAGCGGGAAGTTCTGCGCCTGCAGGAGCATTACGCCGCGACCCAGCGGCAGTTTGCAAGGCTGGATGTGCCTGTGAACGTGGAGGACGGCTACACGGAGCTTGCCATGCCCACCTGCCTGCCGGCCATAGGGGAGGTAACCGACGGCTTCGGATACCGTGAGCATCCCGTTACGGGGGAGACCGCCTACCACTACGGCACGGACATCGCCGGCGCTCTCGGAGACAGCGTGTATGCATTCGCCGAAGGTGAGGTAACCGCTGTGGGACAGAGCAGCATAGACGGGCTTTTTGTAAAGGTCGCCCACGCCGACGGCACCGTCAGTATGTACGGACATTGCGACAGCGTGCTGGTAAGCAGGGGAGATGCGGTCACCATGGGAGAGCAGATCGCAGTTATGGGACAAAGCGGCAACGCCACCGGTCCGTGCCTGCATTTTGAACTGCTCAAGGACGGGATGTATTTAAATCCCACGTTTTATATCGGAGAGCTTATATGACCTTCGGCAGGCTCAAAATAAGCCCCGGCTTTTTTGCCGTGCTGTCTGTTCTTTGCCTTATGGACGGAGAAGGGATTTTTGTGAGGTTTGTTTTGTGCTGCGCCGTGCACGAACTGGGACACGCGGCGGCAGTATGGCTTATGGGTGGCCGGATAGGCAAAATGGAGCTTACCGCCCTGGGAGGGAATATGACCGTGGAGTACCGAAGAGCGTCCTATCTGGCGGAATTTGCCGTGGCGGCGGCAGGAGGAGCGGCGGGAATGCTGTTTTCCGTAATTTGCGCAGCTATGGGGGCTTACGTTACTGCAGGAATGAGCCTTGCGGTGACGGCGTTCAACTTCCTGCCTGTTTGTCCTCTTGACGGTGGGAGGATGCTGAATATAATATTTTCAGCAATGTTTCCGGAAAGGGGAGAGAGGCTTACTTCCGTGGCGGACAAGGTATTTTCCGCAGCTCTTTTTACCTTTAGCCTTTACCTCTACATTTTTACCGGTGCAGCCCTTGGTATTGCGCTTATGGCTGCCTTTATGCTCTGCCGGACGATAATAAAAAAACCGACGGAAAATTTGTAAAAAATGCTTGCAATTGGCTGCCAATTGTGCTAAAATGCTACTCGCGTCGATTGCGGATATGTCCGCAAATCGTCCACCCGGATAGTCCTCTGCCGCCTTTGAGCGGTACGAATGTCTGCCGTGAAGGGAGGAAAAAATAACTATGGATCTGGTAAAAGTTCTCAGTGAGCAGTATCTGAAGGAAACTGCCCCTATGGTCGAGGTTGGTGACACCGTTCGTGTTCACATCAAGATCAAGGAAGGCAGCCGCGAGCGTATCCAGGTTTTCGAAGGCATCGTCATCGCCAAGAAGCATGGCGGCATCGCCGAGACCATCACCGTTCGCCGCATTTCCTACGGCGTGGGTTGCGAGAAGGTATTCCCCATCCACTCCCCCAGCATCGCCAAGATCGAGACCGTCCGCAAGGGTAAGGTCAGAAGAGCGAAGCTGTACTACCTCAGAAATCGTGTCGGCAAGGCCGCCAAGATCAAAGAGAGAGTCTAATCAACAAAGAGCAGGGAAAGCGCCGCTTTCCCTGTTTTTTTGTATTTATTACCCCTTTGAAGCGTTAAAATCCGTTGTCAGAACGGCGGCATTGGTGTATAATATTATATTCACATCAAGAACAAAACGCGGAGGCTTCCGATGGAAAATAAAGATTTTGAACTGACCGGCGCCGAAATGCCCGAGGAAAGGGAAGAAAGGGAGGAAAATCCCGAAATCCGGTGCCCCGAATATGCCGGCGAAACAGACGGGATTGAGGACGAAGAGGAAGAAGAATTTGAAGAACCCGACGGCCCGTCGGAGTTTTTCGG
>JAFSIK010000033.1 GCA_017439805.1 Oscillospiraceae bacterium | reverse complement strand
TTTTCGCAGGACAAGACAAAAAGCCACGGCAAGGCTGACGCCTGCCGTGGCTTTTTAACGAAGAATTGCGGAAAAAGATCCGGTTTGGAGCGTATAAATCCCTGTGTGAGGCCGCCCAAAGGGGTGTTTTTCTTTACACAGCGGTGTGGGCATTATATAATTGATTATTAAATCTTTGTCCAAAAGGTGAAACTATGAAAGCACAGCGAAAATTCCCCGCCGCACAGATAACCCCCAAGGGGGAGGCCGCCCTGCGCGCCGGACACCCCTGGGTTTATGATCAGGAGATAGAATTTCTGGATTCCCCTCCGGAAAACGGCGGCCTTGCCGACGTTTTTTCCAAAAAGGGGGCATATCTTGGCACCGGTTTTTACTCCGAAAAAAGTAAAATACGCCTGCGCATACTTTCCTCCAACGCAAACGAGACCTTCGGCGAGGCCTTCTTTCAGCGCCGCGCCCGGTACGCCCTTGAGTACCGACGCCGGGTCATGGGTGCGGATTTTTCCTGCTGCCGTCTGATTTTCGGCGAAGCCGACGGCCTGCCCGGCCTTACCGTTGACCGCTACGGCGACCTGCTGGTTACCGAGGTGCTCAGCGTTGGCACCGAGGGGGTAAAGGAGGCGGTCTACGGCGAGATATGCCGCTTTCTTGCCGCCGAGGGCACTCCCGTCCGGGGGATTTATGAGCGCAACGAGGCCGCTATCCGCGACCTTGAGGGCCTGCCCCGTCAAAAGGGCTGGTACAGGGCCGATTTTCTCCCCGCGCCTCCCGAATCTCCTCTGACGGAGATAGTTGAAAACGGCGTCAGATACGCCGTGGACGTGGAAAACGGCCAGAAAACCGGCTTTTTCCTTGACCAGAAATACAACCGCCTGGCGGTTTCCAGACTGGCAAAGGGTATGCGGGTGCTGGATTGCTTCACCCACACCGGCTCCTTTGCTTTGAACGCCGCTTACGGCGGAGCTGAGCACGTTACCGCCGTGGACGTTTCCCAGGCCGCGGTGGACATGGCCCGGGAAAACGCCCGCCGCAACGGTCTGGAGGATAAAATGGACTTCCTCTGCGCCGACGTTTTCGACCTGCTGCCGGAGCTTTTAAAGCAGGGCGGCAGCCCCTACGACCTTATAATCCTTGACCCGCCCGCCTTTACCAAGAGCCGGAAAACCGTCTCCGCCGCCGCCCGGGGCTACAAGGAGATAAATTACAGAGCCATGCGCCTGCTGCCCCGGGGCGGGTATCTGGTGACCTGCTCCTGCTCTCACTTTATGGAGCCGGAGCTGTTTCGCAAAACAATAACCGCCGCCGCCCGTGACGCTGGCGTGGGTCTGCGGCTCATCGAGGAGCGACGGGCCGCCCCCGACCATCCCATGCTGATGACCGTGCCCGAGACGGATTATCTGAAATTTATGATGCTGCAGATAGTTTAAAGGAGAAAAATTATGAAAAGCTACCGCAAAGAGCTCCATTTCAATATCCCCTCCCGCAGAGGACTGGTTAACATAACCCGTCAGGTACAGGCCTGCATCGACGAATCCGGCATCAAGGAGGGTCTGGTGCTTGTAAACCCCATGCACATCACCGCCAGCGTGTTTATAAACGACGACGAGGGCGGCCTGCACAGGGATTACGAAACCTGGCTTGAAAAGCTGGCTCCGGAAAAACCCTATTCCCAGTATCACCACAACGGCTTCGAGGACAACGCCGACGCCCATCTCAAGCGCACCGTAATGGGTCGCGAGAGCGTGGTGGCGGTGACTCGAGGGCGCCTTGATTTCGGCACCTGGGAGCAGCTTTTCTATTTTGAGTTTGACGGCAAAAGGGACAAGAGAGTCCTTGTGAAAATCATCGGCGAATGAAAAATTTGCAGGAGGAAAAGCAGCTTCAAAACAGGCTGCTGGAGCTTGCCGACCGTGCTGACAGACGGGGCGGGCGCACTTTTTCCGAGTTTCTGGACATGGCGGGGCAGGACGTGGCAAGCCGCCTTAAAACTCCTGTGGCTCTGAGCCTGGAGGGAGGCTGGCCCGGTGCGGAGCGCCGGGTGGTCTGCTTCGGCGAAAGGGAGAGCTGGCAGGAGGAGTGGGAGGCCGCCGTGCCTGTCGCCTGTCTGAAAATTTCCGCCGCCGCGCCGAAATTTTCCGAAAAACTCACCCACCGGGACTTTCTGGGCGCCCTTATGGGTCTGGGATTTCGACGGGAGGTGCTGGGGGACGTTATCGTGTCCGAAAAGGGCGATTGCGCCTGGCTTTTCTGCCTTGAAAGCGTGGCGGATTACATCTGCGACCAGCTGACCCAGGTGCGCCGCACCACGGTGAAAGTCAGCCGGGAGACCGCCCTGCCGGATTTTGCCTCAGAGCTTCCGCAGGAGCAGACCGTCAACGCCGCCTCTGCCAGAGCCGATGCAATGGTGGCGGGGGTATACAATCTTTCCCGCAGTGAAAGCGGAGAGCTTTTCCGGAAAGAGCTGGTTTACATAAACTACAGACTTGCTTCCAATCCCTCGGCGGAATTAAAGGAAAACGACCTGGTATCCGTCCGGGGTTACGGACGCTTCATCTACTGCGGCGCCGCCGGCGAAACCCGCTCCGGCCGCCTGCGGGCAAGAGTAAGGGTGTTTTAAAAGGAGGAAATATGGGATTTTGGATTTATATGCTGGTCATATCCCTGTTTATCCCGGCGGCAATGCTGGGATTTGGCATACTTTTTTTCAAAAAAGCCCCCAAAAATATAAATTTTGTTTTCGGCTTCAGAACGCCCCTGTCCATGAAAAACCGACAGACCTGGGAGTTCGCCCATAAACTTTGCGGAAAGATATGGATTGTCTGCGGCGGGGTGCTTCTTATTGCCGCCGTGGTCGCCATGCTTTTCTGCCGGGGCGGGGAGACCGGATATGTGGGCACATTCGGGCTGATTGTGGAAATTGTCGAGCTTGTTGTGCTGATAGTTTCTGTCATTCCAACGGTGGTGGCTCTGCGGCGCAGCTTCGACCGCCACGGCCGGCGCATAAAGTGAATTTGGTTGACAAAGGCCGCCCGGATAGTATAAAATCTTATAGTTACCTGCCCCCGTACCTCACCAGGACAGAGGGTCCGCCTCCTAAGCGGAATGTAGTGCGTTCGAGTCGCGCCGGGGGTGCCAAAAAGCCGCGAAGGTCGCCAGACCTGCGCGGCTTTTTTGTGCCCAGCGCCACGAACGCACGGGAGTCATCCCCGACCGATACCCCTGCAAGGG
>JAFSIK010000032.1 GCA_017439805.1 Oscillospiraceae bacterium | reverse complement strand
CGAAGCTCAGATCGCCTCCGGCGAACTGGCTGCCTACAAGGCTGAACTGGGCACCAAGCCCCACGTTCTGTACAAGCACCTGTACAAGTACACCAAGAACTTTGTTTCCGCCGGTGTACTGGTAAACGGCGACTGCTTCGAGGGCGCCACTGCTGTTATTAAGGGTGAAAATCGCGAAGAGGCTCAGACCACCAACTTCTTCGGCGAATTCAAGTTCGACAATCTTGATGACGGCAAGTATACCATTACTATCGAAGGAGCCGGCAAGACTGAAACCGTAGATATTGTTATCGAAGGCAAGTCTCTTAACCTGGGCTTCATCGAACTTTAATTACCGGGACTCCGGGGGCAGACGTTTTGTCTGTCTGCCCTCGGAGTCAGTTTAAAAACAGGAGTGTACCATGAAAAAAGTAGTATTCTTCAACGGCAGTCCCCGTTCCGACGGCAATACCGTTTCCGTAATGAATGCAATAGCCAAATGCGTGCGTGATTGCGGCGCTGAAGCTAAATTTTACAATCTTCTCAAGATGAAGTACCGCGCCTGCCAGGGCTGCTTCGGCTGCAGATTCCAGGAAGATTGCACCATCAAGGATGAAATCAGCGAGGCTATAAATGAGCTGAAGACCGCCGATGCTGTTGTTATCGGCTCTCCCATCTATATGATGCAGGTTTGCGGCCCGATCAAAAACCTCTATGACCGTTTCTTCCCTCTGATGGATATGGAGTGGAAACCCCGTTTCGGAATCAAAAAGGCTATCACCGTTTACAGCCAGGGCTCTGAAGACCCGAATGCATACGAATCCTACTTTGCCTATCTCCACTCTATGTTTCCCATGTTTGGCTTTGAGCTTGTTGACAACATTATTTGTGCTCAAGGCAACGACCCTGCACACGCTGAAGGCGATCAAGACTTTATGATGCATGCCTATCAGGCAGGTATGTTGCTGTTGAAAGACTGATTTTTATTGTTCGGCAAGCAAAGCAGGCATCCAATTAGTTATTAAGAGGTGTTTCAAATGGCCTACAAAGATATGCGAGAGTTCCTCCAGAAGCTGGAAGCCGAAGGCGAACTTTTGCACGTAAAACAGCAGGTTGATTGGAAACTTGAAATGGGTGCTGTATCAAGGCGTCTGTGCGACCTTGAAACCAAGGGCATCAACTCCCCTGCGGTCATTTTTGATAATATCAAGGACTATCCCGGCGGAAGATTTTTCACCAACTCAATGTGCAGCTTCCGCAGATACGCCCTTGCTCTGGGATTAGATAAGGATACCACCCCCGCCGAGTTGGTCCATGTCTTCCAGGACCGCATAAACAACCCTATCCCCCCCGTTGAGGTTTCCAGGGATAAAGCACCCTGTAAGGAAAACATCCTCACCGGCGATGATATCGACCTGACCAAATTCCCCGTACCCATCTGGCACGAGTTTGACGGCCATCGTTACATTGGCACCTTCCATGCCGCCATTATGCGCGACAGGAACGGCCCCTGGGTAAACTGGGGTATGTACCGCGCCTGTATCCACGACAAGAACACCATGGGTCTGAATATTCCGGCCGCCATCGAAATGAAAAACGGTCCTCTTATTCACCGCGATTATGTGGCAAAAGAGGAAAGAATGCCCGTAGTTCTGGCAATGGGTGACTGCCCCACCCTGCCCATTGTGGCAGCGGGTATGTTCCCCGTTGGTTGCTCCGAGGTTGAGATGGCCGGTGGTCTGCGTCAGGCTCCCTACGAGCTTGTAAAGGCCGAAACCTGCGACCTTATGGTTCCTGCCAACGCCGAGATCATCATCGAAGGCTATATCGAACCCCACGAGGTCAAGATGGAAGGTCCTTTTGGCGAGTACACCGGCTACTACGGCGGACGCGAAGCGCCTAAGCCCGTTATCCACGTCACCTGTGTCACCCACCGCAACGATCCCATCCTCATCGGCTCTCAGGAAGGCGTTCCCTTTGTTGACGACCACTATATGTGCGCCATCTCCATGAGCGCCCTTGCACGCAACCATCTGATCAACACCCTGAATATTCCCGGCGTAAAGGATGTTTACTTCCATCCCGCCGCCAACTGGAATTTCTGTGTTGTATCCATGACCAAGACATTCGACGGTGCCGCCAATACCATCGCACACGCTCTCTGGAGCAGTAAGATCGGCTATCAGGCGGGTTATGCCGACTGGATCATTGTTGTCGATGACGACGTTGATCCCAGCGACATCAACCAGGTGCTCTGGTCACTTGTCACCCGCTGCAATCCTTACGATGACATCCACATGGTTCAGCGTAAAGGCGGCGTGAATGTACTTAATCCCAACATCCACTTCGAAGAGCGTATGAAAATGCGTTCCGCATCCGGTATCTGCATCGACGCCGCCTGGCCCTGGGCCTGGAGAGCCGAAGAAATGCGCACCGGAAACCAAGTCATTCCCCCCACCTCCAACTGGGAGGACTGGCCCGAGCACATCAGAGAACGTGCGCTCGAAATCGTTCAGAAAGAGCTGGGAAAATAACCTTTGCTCACTGAATAAAAACTCTAAGAAAGAGGTGATTTAAGGTTGTCTCCCATTCTTGTTGGCGGATTAGGCATCATTATCCTTCTGGTGCTTATCTTTACAGGCGTACCTATCGGCTTTTCCATGATGGCCGTCGGCTTCTTTGGATATCTGTTCGTAACGGGTAACATCAACGCCGCACTGGGTATTCTGAAAACTGTACCCATTACCACCGCCTCCAGCTACACTCTTTCGGTTATCCCGCTGTTTGTCTTGATGGGACAGATAATCTTCTACGCCGGAATAAGCTCTGAGCTTTATGACGCCTGTCATAAGTGGCTTGGCCGTCTGAAAGGCGGTCTGGCTATGGCTACCATCGTTGCCAGCGCAGGCTTTGCCGCCATCTGCGGTTCTTCTACTGCTACCACCGCAACAATGGGCGTTGTTTGCTACCCCGAAATGAAAAAGTATGGCTATAAGGATACTCTTTCCACGGGTGCAATCTCTGCCGGCGGTACTCTCGGCGTACTTATTCCCCCCAGCACCGGCTTTATCCTGTTCGGTACCGCCGCTCAGGTCGCAGTCGGCAAAATGTTTATCGCCGGTATTATTCCCGGCATTCTGATGACTCTGCTTTATATCGGCGTCATCGTGTTCATCACTCTGAAGGATCCCTCCGCCGGCCCCAAGGGTCCCAAGTACCCCATGAAGGCCAAGTGCAAATCCCTTCTGGGCATTCTGCCCATTCTGGTACTGTTCATTCTGGTACTGGGCGGCATTTTCGCCGGTTGGTTCACCCCCACCGAGGGTGGCGCTATCGGTGCTTTCGGTTCCTTCCTGTTCATGGTCTTCAAGGGCAAGTGCAATCTTAAGAACATGAAGATGGCCCTCAGCGACACCATCAAGACCAGCGCCATGATCCTGTTTATCATGGTCGGCGCCAACGTCTTCAACTCCTTCCTGACCATCACTAACATGCCCACTGCTCTGGCTTCCTGGGCTGTCAGTATCAACGTTCCCCCCTTCGTAATCCTGATCCTCATTCTTCTGGTTTACGGCATTCTGGGCTGCTTCGTTGACTCCCTGCCCCTTATCACCCTGCTGGTACCTATCTTCCTGCCCGTTATCCATGCTCTGAACATCGACGTTATCCTCTTCGGTGTTCTGATGGTTATGCTGATGATGCTGGGCAGCATCACCCCTCCCGTTGGCATCTGCTGCTACGTAATGTCGGGTGTTGCTAAAGAAGTGCCGCTGGGCAAGATATTCAAGGGTACCGCGCCCTTCATTATTGGTCTGGTCGCTACCGTTGTGCTGGTCATGATTTTCCCCGCACTGGCCACATGGCTCCCCGCCTTTATGGCGTAGCGTAATAAGAACTTAAATTACAACCAAAAAATACTTAAGGAGGAAAAACACATGAAAAAAGCATTAGCCATTATCGTTGCATTAGTGCTCCTCGTTGGTGTATTTGCCGCTTGCGGCAATCAGCCTGCTGCTCCCTCCACCCCCAGCACTCCTGATTCCGGTGCCTCCACCCCCAGCACCCCCGATGCCGGCACCACCCCTCCCCCCGCTGATGACAAGGTCTACACCCTGACCGTTCACAGCCATGACCCCGAAGTCGGCGTTACCGGCGACTTCCTGAAGGCCTGGGCCGCTTCCGTTGAAGAAGCTTCCGGCGGCCGTCTGAAGTTCAACATCTACCACGGCGCCACTCTGGGCGGTCCTAAGGACGCTCTTGAGATGGTTTCCAACGGCACCTGCGACATCGCCTGGGGTCTGCCCTCCTTCTTTGGCGGCGTTTTCCCCGCTTCCGAGGTCTTCATGCTGCCCCTGCTGCCCATCGAGACCACCTATCAGGGCAGCCACGTAATGTGGGAACTCTATAAGGCTTCTCCCGAGGTCCAGGCTGAGTTTGCTGACTACAAGGTTCTGCTTCTCTCCTGCAACACCCAGTCCCCCGTTGCCACCAAGCACGTTAAGATTGAGACTGTTGACGATTTCGCCGGCCTGAACATCCGCGGCAACTCCGGTCCTCCCACCAGCTTCATCCAGGCTCTGGGCGCCGCTCCTGTTTCCATGCCCATCACCGACGTTTACCAGTCCATCCATAACTCCACCATCGACGCCGTTATCACCGACTGGAATGCTTTCACCCAGTTCCAGCTGTATGAAACCTGCGAGTACTATCTGGATGAGAACATCGGTGTTTCCAGCTACTTCCTGCTGATGAACCCCGATAAGTTCGCTTCCCTGCCCGCCGACCTGCAGGCCATCATTGATGAGTGCAGCGGTGACGCCGCTCTTGAGTACTTCTACACCTACTGGGATGCTTCTTACAACGAAACCCGCGACAACGTAAACGCCCAGGGCAGCACCACCTACAAGTTCAGCGACGAAGAGCGCGCCAAGTTTGAGGCCATTGCCGAGCAGGTAACCCAGGAATGGATTGCCAACACCGAGGCTGCCGGTCTCCCCGGCACCGACCTTTACAACCTGGTTCTGGATCTTATCGAGAAGACTCCTGCCAATCCCTAACTAAACCATTCCTTCGAAAGGAGGGTATACCTTGCAAAAGGTACGTAACGCAATTTCTTTTATAAGCGACAAGCTCAGCTATGTTGCCATGGTCGTTATCTTCGCCCTTACCTGCATGACTACTGTTGACGTTGTTATGCGTAAGGTATCAAGTTCCAACATCGTTGGTAGCTACGAGATCACTGAGCTTGGCATGCTGGTGGCAATCTGGATCGCCATTGGCTTCTATCAGATTTCCAAGGGACACATCCGCGTAACCATGTTCATTGACAAGATGCCTCCCCGTGGACGTATGGCAATGGAAATCCTATGCAACCTGATTGGTACCGTTATGATGGCGCTGTGCATCTACGGCGGTATCCTTCGCGTTGGTTCTGACGTTGCAAAGGAACTGGCCACTACTGTTCTGCACATTCCCCAGGCTCCCTTTACTGTGATTATGGTAATCGGCGAGGTGATTTTCTTCCTGCTTTTGCTGGTAGATCTCATTGTTTCTGTCATCGACATAATTACTTATAAAAAGGATGACGGAAATTCTGATGTAAAAATTGATGATGTCCCCGATATCAATAATCTGACTTTCTAAACCAGATACTTCTTTCATTTTCAGTTCCATCCTAACTTGCGTTTCTCTTTACGTTTTTGCCCGAAGTGGTGAAAACCACTTCGGGCAAAAAACTAAAAGCTATTAAGTCCATATCCCAAGTTAACGGAGGCATTTTTCCGTGTTTAAAGAACGAGCAACTACTCTTGATGAAAAAATTGAAATAATAAGTTATTGTCTTTCAGAAGGCAAGAATTATAATAAAACATCTGAAAAATTCAATGTTTCCTATTCTCAAATTGATTCCTGGATAAAAGTTTACGAAAAATACGGAGTGGCCGGTCTAAGCCACATTGGTGAATAGACGCCAGTCTTTATTATATTCTTTCTTTATGATGCTTCCCCGCGATGTTTCCTCCGGAAACACCTTCTCTCCAACAATTCTGCCCGAAGCTGTGCAATCGGCTTCGGGCAGAATTGTAAAACCCATACTTTTTTCTATAAGGAGACACCGTTTTGACCGACCTGCAAATTAAATGTTTTCTTGAAACCGCGCGGCGGCTCAGCTTTTCCGGTGCTGCCCGTGCCCTGTTTATATCTCAGCCCACCATAAGCCGCCAGATTGCAAAACTGGAAGAAGAACTTACCTTTGAACTTTTCCAGCGCAACACAAAAAGTGTTGTACTCACCGAACAGGGAGAGATTTTAGCTGAATCACTTTTCAAAATCGAAGGTGAGTGGAACCACGCAATGGCCAGGGCGAAAAACTCACTGCAAAAATTCTCCGGCAGTTTAACCATAGGCTGTACTCCCCATGTTAAAAGCAACAGCCACCTTTCCCAGATGCTCTCCAGCTTCCGAGAGCTTCATCCGGATATAAAGATAGTAAAGGAACGTTCTCAGCAATCAAAGCTCATTGAAGGACTCAATAATGATTACTATGACGCCATACTTATCGCCGGACATGACGTGGAGTTTTTAAAAGATGTGGTTACCGAGGTGCTTTTCCGTACTCGCGTGGGAATCGTTATATACAAATCTCATCCTCTGTTTTTCAAGCCGGACGTAACACTTGCCGACTTCTATGACAGCGGCTTTCTGCGCTATAATCCCACAGACATTCCCCTGGAAAGAGATTTTGTGTATAACCTTTGCAAAGACAGCGGCTTTACGCCAAAGGTAATCGCAGAATTCACGGATTTTGAGGAATTCCTGTTCTCTATCGAAATGGGTGAAGGTGTTGCAGTAGTCTATGAGGAAACGGAAGTAATAAGCAATATGAACCTGCGCTTCATCCCCCTTAACGAAGACCATCCGCAAAAATTTCTGCCTATGCATCTGGCTAAAAAGGTTTATAACAGAAGTCCGGCAGTGGAAGCCTTTTTCTCCTTTGCCCGGAAGTATTCATGAAAAACGGCAAGAGCAATTGCTCTTGCCGTCACTTATTTGCGGCGTGAATAGCTTTATTCAGTTTTTTTGCATTTAATTCAATAGTTGAATTACTAACACCCTAAGATGAATTACCGCTGCGGAAAAGTTCTGCTATAATAAAATCAGAAAGAACAACAGCGCAAACAATAAAATGGAGGACTTAAAAATGAACGCTGCGAAGAAACTTGTTTGTATATTTATGCTTACTGCTCAGGGTGTTATCCCTCCCCACGCCGTGGGTGCCGCCATAACCGGCAAGCGTATTAAATAAAAACCGCATAGCTTCTATTTAAAAGCATCCAAAAACCGCCTATGCACAAGTTGCATCAGGCGGTTTTTTATTATCAAACCGAGTGTGTCGTTAATATAACATCGGCCTGTTTTGAACTCAAACTCAAAATTTAAGGCTTTCGGGCGAAAAAGCCTGTTGAAAATACACCCGGATCATTAAAAAATAAAGGAGGTTCCATTCTTATGAAGAAAAAAGCTTTTATTGTTTTCCTGTGTGCAATCCTGCTTATTGGCACCAGCACCATGTTCGTCTCAGCAGACGATTCATTTGATGCAATTCCCACTCTTCAAACATTCTATCTGGATGGCGAGGAAGTAGACATCGAAGCTTACAACATTAACGGTAATAACTATGTGAAACTCCGTGATGTGGGACGTCTTGTTGACTTTGGCGTAACCTACATAGAAGAAGATAACAGCGTCCAGATCGACAGTGAAGCTCGCTATATTGAAGAAGGCGCAACCGTACCCGCCACCTCCGATCTGACCAAAGCGGGTTATTCCATCTTTGCCGATACCATGGTAGAGATGAGCTGGCCCGAAGTTAAGGCCGCCGCTGACCGCGGTGCAGTCGTACTTCTGCCTACCGGCGTTATCGAGGAGCACGGACCCCATATGGGCATCGGTGTTGACACTTACGGTGCATGGCTGAGAAGCAAGCTTCTGAAAGATGAACTGGAATCCAGAGGTATTGAAGCCATTATCGCTCCTCCCATGTACTGGGGCGTAAACGTATTCACCGCCGCATGGGAAGGCTCCTTCGTTACAAGAGAAAGCACCACCACCGCTCTCATGACCGACATTCTCAACTCCCTGGCCAGCTGGGGCTTTGAAGACGTCTACATCGTAAACCACCACGGCAACAGGAACCACTCCTTCGCCATGATGGAAGGTCTTAAGATTGCCAAGGAAGAATCCGGCATCAACACCTACTATCTCCTCAACGGTGAAGACGCAAAGGCCTGGGGCGTTGCTCAGGAAGAGTACATCCTCATTCCTGAAGCCTCCGGCGTAAGCTACGGCGGCATTGTGGAAGGCTCTGCCTCTCCCTATGTTGATCCACATGCCGGCACCTATGAAACCAGCATGATGGCTCACTACTTCCCCAATGACGTAGACACCGAAATGGCCAAGAAGTACGGTGACAGTAAGATCACCGCCGAAGGCTTCGCCAAGGTTCGCGGCAGCGCAGAGGTTGCCATGGAAATGGCTCCCTGGGGCTATATCGGCGATCCCTCCGCTTATGACACCGAGTACGGCCGCAGCATTTACGAGGACGAAGCTTCCAAGAACGCTGACGTTGTGGTAGCTGAGCTGAACGGCACTTACAAAGCCCCCACCGCATAACCCGTTTCCAGCTTTTTCGCCCAATAAACCCGCCCGGAGCGTATAAACTGCTCCGGGCGGGTTTACATTTAAATTAAAACGGGTCCCGAGAAGTACATGGAACCCGTTTGTTTTATTGTATTACCGTCATTCAGCCTCGTCGTAGGTTTCTGTTTCAGCCGCCATTTCCTCAATGGTTGCCAGATCCTCAAAGGTCTGCTGCTGGGGAATTTCCTCTGTTTTGCCGGAGTATACACCCCTTGCCTTCATTTCCTGCCACTGCTCCTTGGTTATGAGCATCTGGCGGGGTTTTGAGCCTTCAAAGGGGCCTACGATGCCCCGTTCTTCCATCTGGTCCACCAAACGGGCGGCACGGGAATAGCCCAGCTTCAGCCTGCGCTGCAGCATGGATACAGAGGCCTGACCGGTCTCCAAAATAACGTCCACAGCGGCGGGCAGCAGCTCGTCGCAGTCGTCCTCCACCGGTGCTGATGGGTCTGCATCCTTGATCTGAGGATGATTTTTGTCCTCGGCAGCTTTTTCCATGTGGGCAATAACGTCGTCGTCGTAAGAAGCGGAGCCGCTCTTTTTCACAAACTCGATAACGTCCTCCCTCTCCTGGTCTGTGACAAAGGTGCCCTGCACACGGGTGGGTTTGCCGGAACCGAGAGGCAGGTAAAGCATATCGCCGTTACCCACCAGTTTTTCCGCACCCTGATTGTCAAGTATAATGCGGGATTCCATGGCGTTGGCCACGACAAGCGCGATACGGGAAGGAATATTTGCTTTCATAAGGCCGGTGATAACATCCGCGGAGGGACGCTGAGTTGCGATTATGAGGTGCATACCGGAGGCACGGCCCATCTGGGCCACACGGCAGATGGATTCTTCAACTTCCTTGGCAGCAACCATCATAAGGTCTGCCAGCTCGTCGATCACAACTACTACCTGGGGTATTTTTTCGCCGTTTCCGGTGCGCTCGCACATCTGGTTGTAACCGGAAATGTCTCGCACGCCGGCCTCGGAGAACAGCTTATATCGCTTCATCATCTCCACAACGGCCCACTGCAGTGCGCCGCTGGCCTTTTTGGGGTCGGTGACAACGGGTACAAGCAGGTGGGGAATGCCGTTGTAGATACCAAGCTCAACCATTTTGGGGTCAATCATTATAAGGCGTACCTCTGAGGGAGATGCCTTATAAAGAAGGCTGAGGATTATGGAGTTCATACAGACGGACTTGCCGGAGCCAGTGGTGCCGGCAATGAGCATATGGGGTAGTCTTGCGATATTGCCCACAATGTTTTCGCCGCCAATATTTTTGCCCACGGCAAAGGTCAGCTTGGATGAGGATGTCTGGAACTCCTTGGAGGCAATTATATCCCGGAGCATAACGGTGGATACGGCCTTATTGGGTACCTCAATGCCTACCATGGAAATTTTGTTGGGAATGGGGGCAATACGGACGCCGCTGGAACCCAGAGAAAGGGCAATATCATCGGCCAACCCGGTGAGTTTGCTGAGTTTAACGCCCTTGTCCAGAACTACCTCGTAGCGGGTAACAGAAGGACCGCGGGTAGCGTTTGTAATCTGAGCGGAAATTGCGAAACTGGAAAGAGTTTCGCTAAGGCGGCGGATATTTTCCCTTATTTCATCGCTGCCGTCAACGGAGGCTCCGCTACCGGGTGTAAGCAGGTCAATGGGGGGATACTGGTAAGCCGCGGGAGCTGCCTCGCCCAGATTCTTGTCGATAAGCTTCGCCATCTGCTCGGACACTTTTTTGTCCTCAGCGGCAATCTCCTGCTTTGTCTTTGCAGGTACGGCCGCCTCTTCGGGTATCTCCTCGGACTCATCTGCGGCAGCTTTAACAGCAGCCGGCGCTGCGGCGGGCGTATCTGTCATGGGCAGAGGCTCAGGAGGCGCAGCGGGTGCCTTGGGTTCGGGCGCAGGCGCACCGTTATCGTCAACAGGTATGTCGTAAAAGGCACGCTTTTTGACAGCAGGGGTGGGCTGCTCCGCAACAGGCATACGAATAGGTGCGGTAGGCTCGTCCGCCTCTTCCCTGCGCTGTTTTTTCTCTTTAGGAGTCTTTTCCCTTTTTCCGAAAAGCTTTTTGAACATTCCGGGGAAAATACCGAAAGACAGCTTCAGCGCCACCATCAGGCACACTATAAAGGCAACGATAACCAACACAAAAGCGCCGGGTCGGCTGATGGCGATGGCAAAGGCAGATGCAAAAAATCCGCTGAAGGCTCCGCCGCTTTCCAGCAGAACGCCGTCCCGGTAGAGAGACGCAATGGACTTAAATGTAATTTCATAGGCTGCGGGGCCGTTTTTACACAGATGACCGAACATACCCGCAAAGGGCGCCAAAAGCAGGGCGCAAACCGTGCGGGCGCCATAACCTGAGGTCTTTTTAAACAGCAGGAAAAACGCTGCGATAAGCATAACGATGGGAAGTATGTAATATCCGTAGCCGAAAAGCCCGGTGCCCACGTTTGCAAAAAATTTCAGCAGTACCGCCTGCAAAAACCATGAAAGTATGAAAAGAAACGCAAAAACGATGAACACAACGCCTACCGCATCACGCCCGGTGAATTTGGACTGGGCAGTAGATGCGGACTTGGATTTTGCCGGTGCTTTTTTTGCCGCCGGCTTCTTTTTGGTAGAAGTTGCCATTAATAATCACCTCAAAGAACGAAGCTCAAAACGATTGTTAAAATGCCTACTGCCCAGCAGTAGTAGGAAAATCCGCCGAATTTGCCTTTTTTCACTATCATATCCACAAGCTTGATGGATATGTAGCCAAAAAAGATGCTGGTAACAAAACCGATGGCATAGACGCCCAGAAGCTCGGTATTGATGCCTTCGCGGACGGCATCGGCAATGCTGAGCACACCTGCGCCCAGCACCGCCGGAATGGACATAAGAAAGGACAGCTTTACGGCAAATTCTCTGTCAAGCCCCCGGAAAAGACCGGTGGCAATGGTTGTGCCGCTGCGGGAAATACCGGGAACGGTGGCAAAGCACTGGCTGATACCCACAATTAGGGCATCCAGCACTTTGGCGGTTTTAGCGTTTTTATTTCCCTTTTTTACACGGTCAGAAACAAAGAGCAGAATACCCGTTACAAGCAGCGCGCAGCCCACAAAAACAGTGCTGTCTGAAAGAAATGCTATCCTGTCATTGAAAGGTACGATTATAACAAGAGGAATTGTTGCAATTACCAGCAGCAAAAGCATTCTGCGGGTAGGAGGTGGATTTTGGTCTTTGGGTTTCAGGCGGACAACCTCGCCGATTACGCAGAAAAGCTGCTTTATCATTCCCCAGACGTCCCTGTGATAGACGATTATAACAGCCACCAGAGTTCCCAGATGCAAAAGCACGTCGAAAAACATATTTCCGGGGCCTTCCGTCTGCACATTCAGGAAGTTCTGGAAAATGGACAGGTGTCCGGAACTGGATATGGGCAGAAACTCCGCAACGCCCTGGACAAAACCCAGGAATATCGACATAAGATAACTCAAAATCCGGCACCTCCGCCTCTGGAAATTCGTTAAAGCAAATTATACCATATATATAATATAATATCTACAATTATTTTATTTTCATCAAGATGTTGGTTTTTTCCCTTCATCTATCATCCGGTGCAGTTCCCCAAGCGCGTCGGAAAGTCCTCCAAGACTGTCCACAAGGCCGATATCCACCGCTTCCCTGCCGTAAATAACGCTGCCGATATCCTGGGCAAGCTCATCTGTTTCCATCATAAGGTCGCGGAATTTTTCCCGCTGTACTCCGGAATGGAGTGTTACAAAATCAATGATGCGCTCCTGTATCTTTTCGAAGTAATTATATGTCTGCCGGGCGCCGATAACCACTCCGGAAATGCGCACGGGATGGATTGTCATTGATGCCGAGGGTGCAATAAAGGATTTTTTCGCCGCCACAGCCAAAGGTACACCTATTGAGTGTCCCCCTCCCAGCACCAGAGAAACCGTGGGCTTTTTCATACTTGCAATAAGCTCTGCGATGGCAAGACCCGCCTCTATGTCACCGCCAACTGTGTTGAGCAAAATCAGAAGTCCTTTTGCCTCCTCGCACTCCTCAATTGCCGCCAGCAGGGGCATGACGTGCTCGTATTTGGTGGTTTTTGTATTTTCACCGAGAATCTGGTGACCTTCAATCTGACCGATTATGCTCAGACATTGGATGCCGCCGGAAGCAGATGCGCCAAGGTCTGTGATCTGAGCCTTTTCCTGCTCGGTGAGTACGACATTTTCTTCCATATTGACCTCCGGTAATATTTTTCCCTGTTATTATCTGCCGCCGGAGGGTAAAAAATCCCCCTTTTGTACTAAAAATTTACTCACCGCAGCCCGCAAAGTATTTACCAACGGCGGAAAATGTGGTATATTTCTCAGATACGATATGTACTTAACGGAGTGATAAGTATGAACGAAGTCATCGCCAATTTCAGCAAGCTGACCTTCAATGACAAGGTTATGAAAGAGCGTCTGCCCAAAGATGTTTATGACGCCCTGAAAAAGACTATCGATGAGGGCAAGCCTCTGGATCTGAGCATCGCCAACGAAGTGGCTGCCGCAATGAAAGATTGGGCCATCGAAAACGGCGCTACTCATTTCACTCATTGGTTCCAGCCCCTTACCGGCGTTACCGCTGAAAAGCACGACAGCTTTCTCTCCTTTACCAAGTCCGGTGACATCATCATGGACTTTTCCGGCAGTGAACTGATCAAGGGCGAGTCCGACGCTTCCAGCTTTCCCTCCGGCGGTCTGCGCGCAACCTTTGAGGCTCGCGGTTACACTGCATGGGACCCCACTTCCTACGCGTTTATAAAGGACAAGACTCTGTGCATTCCCACCGCGTTCTGCAGCTTCGGCGGCGAATCCCTCGACCTTAAAAGTCCCCTGCTTCGCAGCATGGACGCGCTGAATGTGCAGACCCTCAGAATACTTAAACTTTTCGGCAAGGAATGCCGCAGGGTATTCCCCAATGTGGGCGCGGAACAGGAATACTTTCTTGTTGACCGTGAGATATACAATCGCAGAAAAGACCTGCTTTTCACCGGCCGCACCCTGTTCGGTGCCAAGCCTCCCAAGGGTCAGGAACTGGACGACCATTACTACGGCAGCATCAAAATCCGTGTCAGCGCTTATATGAAGGAGCTTGACGAGGAGCTGTGGAAAGTCGGCATTCTGGCAAAAACCGAGCACAACGAGGTTGCTCCCGCACAGCATGAGATTGCTCCCATGTTCAGCAGAGCAAACCTTGCCTGCGACCAGAACCAGGCCATGATGGAAATCATGCGTAAGGTGGCCAAACGCCACGGCCTCACCTGCCTGCTGCATGAGCGTCCCTTCGCCGGAGTCAACGGCAGCGGCAAGCACGTAAACTGGTCCATATCCACCGATGACGGCACCAACCTTTTCGCCCCCGGTGACACTCCCGAGAGCAACGCACAGTTCCTGCTGTTCCTGTGCGCCGTTATAAAGGCTGTGAACCTGCACCAGGATCTGCTGCGCATTTCCGTTTGCAGCGCCGGCAACGACCACCGTCTGGGCGGCAATGAGGCTCCTCCCGCGGTAGTTTCCATTTTCCTCGGCGATGAGCTGCAGAGCATTCTGGAAGCCATTGAGACCGGCAAGAACTACGACAAGCGCGAAAAAGTTGAAATCAATATCGGAGTTGACGCCCTGCCCCGTATTCCCAGGGACTCCACCGACCGCAACCGCACCTCTCCCTTTGCCTTCACCGGCAACAAATTTGAGTTCCGTATGCCCGGCGCGGCTCAGAACATCTCCACTCCCGTAACCATGCTCAACACCGCTCTGACCAATGTCTTGGACGAGTTTGCCGGAATCCTTGAAAATGCGGAAAATTTCAACGAATCTCTCAACAAACTTATCCGTGATACCATTCGTGAAAACAAGCGCATAATCTTCAACGGCAACGGCTACGGCGAAAACTGGGAAAAGGAAGCGGAAAACCGGGGTCTGCTCTCTTTCAAGAGCACTCCCGAAGCTGTCCCCCATCTGAAAGACCAGAAAAATCTGGAGCTTTTCGCAAAATACGGCATCTTCACCCCCACCGAGGTAAAGTCCCGATGCGGCATCCTGCTTGAAAACTACGTAAAACAGGTGAATATCGAAACTCTGACCATGCTGGAAATGGTGCGAAGCGATATTCAGCCCGCCGCCATCGCCTGCTGCAGAGAACTTTCCGAGTCTCTCATTGCCAAGCATGCCGCCGGCGCCGACCTGCCCTGTAAAGCCGAGACTGAGCTTTTAAAGCGCGTGTCCACCCTGTCGGACAGGCTCTATGATGCCACTTGCAGCCTTGACGAGGCTCATAAGCGCAGTGAAAACATTTCCGACATTGAAGAAAAGGCTCTTTTCTACCGTCGGGAGATCATCACCCGTATGAACATCCTGCGCGAGGCTGCCGACGAACTTGAAACCATCGTCAGCAAAGCGCTCTGGCCTTTCCCTTCCTACGGCAGAATGCTTTACGTGGTGTAAAAAACGAAAAACCGGAAGACTTTCGTCTTCCGGTTTGTTTTATTTGGTTCCGAAAATTCTGTCTCCGGCATCCCCCAGACCGGGAACGATATATCCGTGGTCATTGAGCTTTTCATCAAGGGCGGCGGTGTAAATATCCACGTCCGGATGCTCGCTCTGTACCTTTTCAACTCCCTCGGGAGCAGCAATGATATTCATCAGGCGTATGTGATGGCAGCCGTGCTCCTTCAGGAAGGTTATCGCCGCGGCAGCGCTGCCGCCGGTTGCAAGCATGGGGTCAACCACAAAAACGTCGCGCTGACCGATATCGGGGGGAAGCTTGCAGTAATATTCAACAGGCTGGAGAGTCTCCGGGTCACGGTAGAGACCGATATGCCCCACCTTGGCGGAGGGGATAAGGTCAAGCATACCCTCTACCATACCAAGACCTGCACGCAAAATTGGGACTATGGCAAGCTTTTTACCGGCCAGACGTCCGCACTTGGCAGTCGCCACAGGAGTTTCTATTTCAATTTCCTCAATCTGAAGATCGCGGGTGGCCTCATAGCACATAAGATTGGCAATTTCGGAAACAATCTCGCGAAATTCCTTAACGCCCGTTTCTTTGTCGCGCAGTATGGAAAGTTTATGCTGGATAAGAGGATGGTCAAAGATAGTAAGCGTACCCATAATCCTTCTCCTTTGTATATCTTTATTTGTTGTTTTCCCTTTCAAGGCGCTCCCGCTCCGCCTGTGACAGACGGATGTAATTGGGCACCAGTTTATCGGCGGGAACCGTTTCGGCATTTATCGCCTCAAGCGCCACACCTGCGGCAGACTGCCAGCGGTATTTCTCATCTGCCGGAGTCCCCGCGGCGCCGCCTGTCAGCTCCATGAATTTCGCCGTTCCGTCACCCATAATGATGATGTTTTCGTCTTCATATTTACCCAGCTCGGAAATCAGCTGATCATATGCAACGGCTCTGTCCTCCGTAAGGCGCTTCAGCTCACCGCCGGAACTCCTGAACAGCGCGTTGTAAAACTGCCCCCGTCGGGCATCCATAACGGGTACAAGAATTCCGTCTACACAGCTTGCCTGACGCGCCATTGCGGCAAGGGTGGAAACGCCGATGCAGGGTTTGTCCTTGCCCCAGGCAAGACCCTTCGCGGTGGAAGCGCCGATACGAAGGCCGGTAAAACTACCCGGGCCGATTGCAACGGCGACTGCATCAATATCATCCATAGTCTTTCCCGCAGCGCTCAGCACTCTGTCAGCCATGGGCAGCAAAGTGGCGCTGTGGGTAAGTCCGTTATTTTCAAATTCAAAGGAAAGCTGCTTTTCTCCGTCGTATACCGCGGCTGATACCGGGGTGGCGGAACTTTCAAGAGCAAGTATTACCATACGATGCCCTCCAGAGTGATTTTACGGATATTTTCATCGGAAAGGTCTTTTTCAAGGCGCACTTTCACGCAGTCGGCAGGCAGAGCCTCGGGGACAATCTCGCTCCATTCCACGGCGCACACTCCGCCACGGGCAAGGTAATCCTCCCAGCCGATATCAAAAAGCTCATCCTCGCCGCTCAGGCGGTACATATCAAAGTGAAAAAGGGGCATTTTGCCACCAATATGCTCGTCCACGATGGTGTAGGTGGGACTTTTAACCCCGGAGACACCCAGCCCGGCCCCCAATCCGCGAACAAAGGCCGTTTTTCCCGCGCCAAGGTCGCCGTACATTGCAACCACGCTGCCGGGCAGCAATCTTTCTGCCAGTGCGCGCCCCACCGCCTCAGTATCTGCGGGAGATCTGGATACTATTTCAATTATCGGCACAGCGCACCTCCTGCGGGTTTTTCCGAATATTGTCGCTGGTATTATACCACTATTTTTTCCTTCGGTAAACAGTTTCAATTTCATAAATGGCATGTTATAATAGATTTGTTATCTAATTTTTGAAAGGAGGGTGCACGTGGCCGCCGGAAAGAAAAAAAATCTGGTTTCAAAGACCGCCGGAAAGCTTCTTTATTTTTTCCGCAGGGCGGACATGCTACTTCTGGCGCTTTGCGTGCTGGCCTCCGTTTACGGTATAATTCTGATTTCCAGCGCGGGTCGTCCCGTCGGAGCATGGGGTTATCTGCGGGTACAGATACTCTCCCTTATTCTCGGAATTGTGATTTTCATAATATTTTCCCTGCTGGATTTTGAACACATCGCCAGAGCCTGGCCCATCATAATAATTTTCAATATCGTTTTTATAGGATGCCTGCACTTTCTGGGCGTTGACGGCGGCAGCGGAAACCAGAGCTGGCTTAGCTTTTCCTGGTTGCCCTTCAGCATACAGCCGGCGGAGGTTGTTAAAGTTACATTTACCATCCTCCTGGCAAAGCACTTTCACTCTTTTAAAGGCCGCATAAACCGCCCCATTCCTCTGTTTACAACCGTACTGCATGCGGTTTTCATGGTGTGCCTTATCGTGTTTTGCTCCTCTGACTACGGCTCCGCACTGGTTTATCTTTTCATCTACCTTTTCGTGGCGCTGGCGGCAGGAGTTTCTTTCTGGTGGTATCTGGCCGCGGCGGCTTTTGTGGCGGTCGCCCTTCCCCTGCTTATAAAGTCCGACATCCTGCGACAGGATCAGATAGACCGAGTAATGATAATTTTTGACCCCAGCATAGACCCAACCAACCAGAGCATCGGCTGGCAGGCGGCTCAGAGCAAGATTGCTCTCGGCTCCGGCGGCATTTTCGGTCAGGGTCTGTATCAGGGAACCCAGACCCAGAGCGGTGCAATTCCCGCCCAGCATACGGACTTTATATTCTCCGTCTGCGGCGAAGAACTGGGCATGGTGGGCTGTATTGGCATCATCGTGCTGCTTCTGGCAATTATCGCCCGGTGCATCCACGTGGGTGTAAAATGCAAAAAGCCTATGTCCGCCATGATGTGTTTCGGTATCGCGGGTATGCTAATCTTCCAGACCTTTGAAAACATTTTCATGTGTATGGGATTGTTTCCGGTTATCGGTCTGACGCTGCCGTTTTTCAGCTACGGCGGCTCGTCAATGATTGCCCTTTTCATGGCGATGGGCGTAGTGTCCAGCGTTAAAATGAAACCCACGCCGGGTCTTTCAACAAAGAAACGAGGTTATCAGTGATAACCTCGTTTT
Source organism: Oscillospiraceae bacterium (assembly GCA_017439805.1). GTDB lineage: Bacteria > Bacillota > Clostridia > Oscillospirales > Oscillospiraceae > RGIG3171. Next base: position 10,157 of record JAFSIK010000032.1, on the reverse strand, counting down.
TATTATTCTTTACTTTTCAGCGCAGCGTCATAAAGGGCGTTTTTATTAAGCCCTGTTTTATCTGAAATCATTTTTACCGCGTCTTTAAGCCGGCTACCGGCAGTCAGCTGTTCAAGCACCATGGACACGCCTTCGTCCATTGTAATCTCCTGCACCTCTTCGTTTGCCCCCTCAATTACGATAACGTACTCGCCCTTGGGGGATTTTTCATCGTACAGGGCGATGAGGTTTGTAAGAGTGTCTGTAATTACCTCCTCGTGAAGCTTGGTTATTTCCCGGCACAGGGACGCCCGACGGTCACCCAGATATTCACGCAGGTCGTTTAAGGTATGAAGAAGTTTATGGGGTGCTTCGTAAAAAATCATCGCACGCTTCTCATTTACAAGTCCCGCCAGATGCTCACGGCGGCTTTTTGTGTTGCGGCTTAAAAACCCCTCAAAGGTAAAGCGCTGAGTCGGTATGGGGGACAGCGCCGCAGCGCACACAAGGGCGCAGGGGCCGGGGATAACTTCCACAGGAACGCCGCTTTCACGGCACATTACAACAATTCCCTCTCCCGGATCACTGACAGCGGGCATACCGGCATCGGTAACCACAGCGCAGCTCTCCCCCGCCAGAAGCCGGCGCAGTATTTTTTCTCCGCTTTCCAACTGATTGTGTTCATGGTAGCTGATGAGAGGCTTTTTAATGCCAAGGTGATTTAAAAGCTTAAGAGATACCCGGGTGTCCTCCGCGGCGATGAAATCCACCGCCTCAAGAGTCTGAGCCGCACGGGGGGATATATCTCCAAGGTTTCCGATGGGAGTGCCCACCAGATAGAGCTTACCGGCTGATATTTCATTTGCCATAATAAATCTGCTCCATTTCCCGGGAAAAATTCCCGTGGTCATCTCTAACCGCCAGAGGACGCTGGGTTTTCAGGCTGGACTTGCCACCCTTTTTGCCCTGAACAAGGGCCAGAATCGGCTCTCCCCCAAGAGTATTTGTCACATATCTGAGGACTTTAGGCTCAATATTCACCCCGCGCATAGCGCAGAAAAGATCCACCAGGCGCTCCGGACGGTAAACCAGGCACAGTTCACCGCCGTATTTTAAAATTTTTGCTGCGGCGCTGCAGAAATCCTCCACTGTGCCCGCTTCCTCTCCACGGGCAGCTGCAACACTTTCCCGGGCGGTTTTACCGGAATTTTTGGCAAAATAGGGCGGATTTGATACCACAAGGTCGTATTTCCCAAGCATATCCCGGCCCACATTCCGATAATCCATATTATAAACGCCAATCTCCACGCCGTTCATATCCGCATTTTCACGGATAAGGCCGCAAGCGTGGCCGGATATTTCAATTGCGTCCATTTGCAGATCCGGCTGTCTGGAAAGGAGCATAAGGGCAATGCAGCCTCCGCCCGCACCAAGGTCGCAGACCTTCATTTTCGGTTTCAGCACCGGAAAAGCCGAAAGCAGGGCGCTGTCCATTCCGAAACGGAAGGAAAGGTCGTCCTGCCTGAGCTTGAATCCGCCGATAAGTTCGACAATTTCGTCCATATTATTTGGTCATCTCGCGGATGCACTGACCGCAGATGTTCTTTCCCTTGTAATTTACTATTTCATCGTTGCTGCCGCAGAAGATGCAGGCAGGCTCAAACTTCTTTAAAATAATGCTGTTGCCGTCAACGTAAATTTCCAGAGGGTCTTTTTCTTTCAGATCGAGGTTCTTTCTAAGCTCTATAGGCAAAACAACTCTGCCCAGCTCGTCAATTCTACGTACAATACCTGTTGCTTTCATTGACAAATCCTCCTATCTTTCATCCCTGTTGTGTATCTTTTTTACATTTATATAAAAATTATACCAGATTTTTCAAAACCTGTCCAGACATTACTTATGCCGCAGCGGCAATATACTCTTTGCGGGGTGATAACATGGTAATGTCATATATACTGGCGGGAATGTTCGCGATTTCAGCGGTTTTCGCACTGCTGACCGGCAGTGCTCAGGAAGCCTCCGCCGCCGCCATCACAGGGGCCGGAGACGCGGTTGCTCTGGTAATTTCCATCACGGGAGCCATCTGCTTTTGGAGCGGGGTTATGGAAGTAATGGAGCAAAGCGGACTTGCCGGTGGGCTTTCCCGGATATTGCGTCCGATTATAAAATTTTTGTTTCCCGGTGCAAAAAATGACGATGCCGCGGGAAAAGCCATTGCGGAAAATATGTCGGCAAATCTTCTTGGACTTGGCAACGCCGCCACGCCTGCGGGTCTGAGAGCGGCACAAAGACTGAAGGGGCGGGACCTGGCAATGCTGATTGTGATAAATTCAGCCTCAATGCAGCTTCTGCCGACCACCATTGCGGCGATACGGCAAAGCGCCGGGGCCGCAAACGGATTTGATATAATCATTCCGGTGTGGATAGCGTCCATATGCTCGGTAACGGCAGGCGTTATCGCAGTGCGGCTTCTTTACAGAAAAGATGGATAAGGCGCTTTTGATGCTGGTACCGGCGCTGCTGGCCTTTGTGACGGTATTCGGCGCCTGCCGTGGAGTGGACGTGTACGCGGCAATGATAAAGGGCGCGGGCGAAGGTCTGAAAACCGCCGCAAAAATACTGCCGCCGGTAATTATAATGCTGTCCGCCGTGACATTGCTGCGGCAGAGCGGATTTTTTGAACTTTTTACAAGGCTGATCTCTCCCGTTCTCTCGCTTTTTGGCATTCCTGCGGAGACAACGCCGATTATCCTTATACGCCCTTTCAGCGGCACCGGAGCGCTGGCAGTGGTATCGGAGCTTTTAACCCGGTACGGCGCAAATTCCTACGTAGGCCGCACCGCGTCGGTGATGATGGGCAGCACCGAAACAACCTTTTACGTGCTGGCGGTATATTTTGGAGCAACAAAAACCGGCAAGCTGAAAAAGGCGGTTTTTGCCGCACTGCTTGCCGATTTTGTAAGCTATGTAGTTTCTGCGCTGGCAGTAAGGATTTTCTTTTAATCCATGTCCCAGTTGTGCCAGATATTCTGCACGTCGTCGTTGTCCTCGAACATATCAATCATCTTTTCCATGTTCTTAAGGTTGTCTTCGCCGGTAACCTGGATATAGTTCTGGGGAACCATTTCAACCTGAGCGGAGGCAAACTTGTATCCCTTGGCTGTAAGGGCATCGCAAACGGTCATAAAGCTGTCGGGATCGGTGTAAATCTCAAAAACTTCGCCCTCAGCGGTGAAGTCCTCAGCGCCGGAGTCCAGAGCGTCCATCATTACGGTATCCTCGTCCAGTTCTTCCTCGCTGTTGTCGATGACAATGACACCCTTGTTGTCAAAGCTCCAGGATACACAGCCGGCAGCGCCCATGTTTCCGCCGTATTTGTCAAAGCAGTGGCGAACCTCGGAGGCGGTACGGTTGCGGTTATCGGTCATGGCGTCAACGATAACAGCCACGCCGCAGGGGCCGTAACCCTCATATCTTACGCTTTCGTAGTTATCGCTGTTGCCGCTGCCCAGAGCCTTTTCAATGCTTCTCTTGATGTTATCGTTAGGCATATTTACAGCCTTGGCCTTTACGATAACGGTGGCAAGACGGGAGTTGTTGGCGGGGTCGCCGCTGCCGCCTTCCTTAACGGCTACGATAAGCTCACGGGCAATTTTGGTGAAGGCCTGAGCTCTCTTTGCGTCGGCAGCGCCCTTGGTTTTCTGAATATTATGCCATTTGGAATGACCGGACATATATATCTCTCCTCGCGGTAGAATAATAAAAGACGGCTAAAATGCGCAGGCCCGGCGCGGTTAATCCGAGCCGGACCGGCATGGCACGCCCGAAGGGACTCGAACCCCCAACCCTCAGAACCGGAATCTGATGCTCTATCCATTGAGCCACGGGCGCGTATCCGCAAAGATAAATATAACAAAGAGTTCTCATTATGTCAATGTTAAATGCTATTGCTATTTTCGTCGTATTCTGTTAAAATGTTTAGGTAATTTTTGAAAAGGGGCTGCTGCCTTGCCCAGATTTTTCGCTGATGTATCCTCCCCGGATATGGAAAGCTTTATACTTTCCGGGGACGCTTTCAACCATATAAAGGTTTTAAGGCTCCGTGTCGGGGATGAACTGATTCTTTGCGACGGGCGCAAAACGGATTATGTCTGTGTAATTGAGGAAATCTCCTCCGGCAGCTGTCATCTTAAAAAGCTGTCCAGCGCCCCCTCCGTTGGCGAGCCGGATTTGCAGGCAAACCTCTTTCTGGCCTTTTCCAAAGGCGACAAAATGGAATTTGTCATTCAGAAAGCCGTGGAACTGGGTGTCCACTCCGTTACCGCCTTCCCTTCCAGACGCTGTGTTTCCGTGCCGGACGCCAAGAGCGTTGAAAAGAAGCTTGTGCGCTGGAACAAAATCGCTCTTGAAGCCGCCATGCAGTGCGGCAGGGGCATTGTGCCGGAGGTAAAGGCCGCTGCAAACTATGCCCAGGCGTTGAAATTGGCGGGCGAAAGCGAACTTTCCGTATTTCTCTACGAGGATGAGCGCGACAACGGATATAAAAACGTGCTCTCCGGCGGAAAATATAATTCCGTTTCCCTTATAATCGGTCCCGAGGGCGGATTTGACCCCGACGAGGCGAAACAGGCCGTGGATTCCGGCTGTGTCAGCGCTTCTCTCGGCCCCCGCATACTCAGATGCGAAACCGCACCGATCTGCGCACTGTCTGCGCTGATGTTCCATACTGATAATCTCTAAAGGAGAATTTGAAAATGGCTAAGACAAATGTAGAAAAGCGTGCCGCCAAGGAGGCTCGCCGCAAACAGCAGGATGCGCTGACTTACCGTATCCTTATCGTGGTCGTTGCGGCATTTATTTCCATCCTTGTTATAAAGATGCTGGAAAATATGTTCAATACCGCCGCCACCTCCTGGGGCGCATACTACTTCTTCTGTGCCGTGGGTATCCTGGGCATAGTACTGCTGGTTCTGGGCATTGTACTTTTCATCGTCAACGTTGTCAAAAAGGGACGCATCGGCTCTGCGCCTCTCAGTTGCATAGTTGCCGGCATAATCCTTGCTTTTACCGGCTCCACCATTTACAACATGGGCGCTCACGGTTTCGGACGTCTGCTGGTCCTCTATCCCATAGTTGCAGTGCTGTTTCTGGTGTACTACATTTTCCAGAAGGAATTTTTCCTTATCAGCCTGCTGACCGCCGCATGTGCCTATCTGCAGTTCTCTCTCAGCCGTACTCTGGGCGGCTTCAGCGCAACTCTGGCTGTATGTATTCTGGCTGTTATCTGCGTGGTCATCGCCCTGCTGTGCCAGGTTATCCGCAAAAAGGACGGCATGCTCTCCACCCGTCTGGAAGGCATCCGCGTTTTCGGCAGTAAGGCAATTTACACCCCCGTTTATATTACCTGCGCCGTGGTTATCGTGGTAAGCTTCGTCGGTCTTCTTGCCGGCTCCCTTGTCGCTTACATTCTGATGTTTGTGATGCTGGCATACTTTATTGCCACCGCCGTGTACTACGCCACCAAGATGCTTTGATTTTAAAATAAAAGACCGGACAATTTGTCCGGTCTTTTTCATATTCACATACTTTCGCTCTGCTCCGTGAGTTCCTCCCAGAGAGCATAAAGCTCCTCAAGAGCGGCGTTCTTCTCTTCTTTTTGTGCAAAGAGTTCCGTAAGCTTTACGTAATCGGAAGCGTTTTCGTCAATGGCGGCGTCAAGTGCCGCGATTTCCTCCTCCGCGGCGGCAATCTTCTTTTCCGTGTCGGAAATGCGTTTAAGGACAGCCTTTGCCGGGTCGCGAACACTTTTATAGCCGGTCTGCTTGGTTTTTTTCTCCGCAGGTACGTTTTTTTCAGACTCTGTCTGCCGCTGAGCCGCCTTCATAAGGCGGTAATCCTCAAAACTGCATCGGTAATCATTGAAGCGTCCGTCCTCAAGTTCCCATATACGCTCGGCAAAAAGACTGACGAAATAGCGGTCGTGGCTGACGAAAATAAGAGTCCCCTCGAAATCCGCAACGGCATTTTCTATCCACTTGCGCGATGCTATGTCAAGGTGGTTTGTAGGTTCGTCAAGAATGAGAAGGTTGGTTTTCTCGCTCATCAGCAGGCACAGCCGCAGGCGGCTCTGCTCGCCTCCGGACAGACTGCCAACAGTTTTGAAAACATCCTCGCCGCGGAAATTAAAGGCGCCGAGTCTGTCACGGGCCTCCTGCACGGAGCAGTGAAGTCCCATGGTAACCGTGTCAACAAGGGTTTCGTGAGGGGCCTCGAAGGAAACCTTCTGGGGCAGATAGGCAAGGCGCACCGCAGGGCCTAAACGGGCATAGCCGGCATCCGGCTGCAGCTGCCCGATTATCATTTTTATGAATGTACTTTTGCCCGCGCCGTTATCGCCAACGATGGCAATTTTTTCTCCGGGTTTTACAATGAATTCGCAGCCTTCCGAAATCACTTTTTCGCCGAAGGCTTTTTTCAACCCCTTTGCCGTAACGGCGATATCTGCCTGGTCAACTACCTGGTTAAATCGGCCTTTCAGCTCCCGTTCCTGTCTGGGTTTAGGGGAAGATTTAAGCTTTTCCATGCGCTTTTCCATGGAAAATGCACGCTTATGCAATTTGTCATTGCCCATGAAGGCCCATAGGTGAAGTTTATCCGCCGCCTGCTGGAGCTGCTCAAGCTTTTTGCTGTCGCGCTGCCAGCGCTTGAGTTCCTCGTTGAAGCGGCGTTCTTTTTCCTCGCTGTATTTGGAATAATTGCCTTTGAAATATTCTGCCTTTCCGCCCTCAAGCTCTATAACCCCGTCTACCACCCGGTCAAGGAAGTATCGGTCATGGCTTATGACAAGAACGGTGCCGCGAAAACTTTGCAGGTACTCTTCCAGCCATTCAACGTTTTTCATATCCAAATGGTTGGTCGGTTCGTCCATCAGCAGGATATCGGTTCGCTCAAGGAGCAGTTTCGCAAGGTTTACCCGGGTCTGCTCTCCGCCGGAAAGGGTGGAAAATTTGCGTTTGAGCATATCGCCTGAAATACTAAGACCGTTGCAGACCTTGGCAAATTCAACCTCCATATCATACCCACCGAAGGCCTCAAATCGCTGCTGGGCGCGCTGATATCGGTCAAGAACTTCCCTGCCACTGTCGGTAAGCATGGCTTTTTCAAGCTCTCTTAAATCCCTTTCGGCCTGCTCGATACGGCAGAAAGCACCTCTTATCACCTGCTCCACGTCAAAGCCCGCCGGAAACACCGGCATTTGCGAAACCAGACCTATGGTGCATCCCGGGCCGATGGTGATATGACCGGTATCCGGCTCAAGCTCACCGGTAAGGAGCTTGAAAAGGGTGGTTTTGCCCGCGCCGTTTCTGCCCAGGACGCCAAGGTGCCGGCCGCGCTCCACTTCGAAGCTTATGCCGTCAAGTATATTGTTTTCAGTTCCAAACGCCTTTGTAACGTTGGATACGATAATGTCCGTCATACTTGCCTCGCAAAAATCATATTGAAATATATTCTAACAAAATATATAATCGATTTAAAGGGGGTTTGAGGATTTGAAGTCGATAAAATTTGAAAACGGCTGTCTCTATATCCTCGACCAGCGCCTTTTACCCAGGGACGAGGTCTGGAACGAGTTCAGCGATTACAAGCGAATAATCTCCGCTCTGAAAGAGGGTATAGTGGCCGGAAACGCCATTACCGCAGTTTGCGCCGCCTACGGCTATTTTCTGGCCGCACAGGCATATACCGCTCTGCCTGCGGATATGTTTTCTGCATCCATGGTGCGAACAAAAAAGGAGCTTTTCTCCATAGACCCCACCTCTGTCTATCTGTCAAAATGTCTGTCCAGAATGGAAAACATCGTCATTCGCCACGATTGGAAGCCAACTGTGTGCGATAAACTTCTGGAAGAGGCGCTTCAGATACATTTTGAGGATGTGGACTGCAACAAAAAGCTGTCCGTTTTTGGCGCGGCGCTTCTGACAAAGGGCGCAAAGATCCTTACCTTCGGACCCGGCGGCGCGCTGTCCGGCGGCGGTTTCGGCACAGTAAGCGGCATATTGAAAACCGCTTTCCCCTCCGGCAGAGTCAAGATGGTTTTTGTCTGCGAAACCAGACCATATTTTACAGGTTCCCGCCTTGTAGCCACAGAGCTTGCAAAGGCACAGATACCCGTCACGGTGCTGGCCGACGGAGCCGCGGGAAGACTTATGAGTTTGGGTATGGTGGACGCGGTGATAGTGCCTGCGTCAAAAATTACCGCCAACGGCGATGTTGCCGCCTCCCCCGGAACATACGCCCTTGCCTGCATGTGCAGACAGCACGGCCTGCCTTTCTACTTTGCGGCAAGCTCCAACGTCATAGACCTTGCCGCCCCGGACGGGCACAGCCTTCCTCTTGCCCAGACCGCCGGTGACGATATTCGGCTTTGTGCCGGCGAGCAGCTGACTCCGGAGGAAGCCCGTATTTATACCCCCGCATTTGACGTTACTCCCGGCTGGATGATAAACGGCATTATCACAGAGCACGGCGTGCTTTATCCCCCGTACACGGAAACCGTCAGAGGCGCTTCGCTTTAAAAAAGGAGAATTGAAAATTTGAAATTCAAAGATTTTTTCTGCATGCTCGGCTGTGCCGGCGGCGGCGTTCTTATTGGCGTTTTTGCCGGAAAACTTGACAGTGGAATGGGTGCGTTTCTTTTCTGTGCAGGGATCATACTTCTTATTTTTTCGGCTTTGACAATGTCGGGCGTTTTTAAAGAAAAATAAAACTTTCCCCCGGAGTCATGCTCCGGGGGGTTTGTTATTTTATGATCAGTTCGCCGTTTTCGGCATCAACCGTCACAGTGTCTCCCTGAGAGTGATTTCCCGCCAGAAGACTGCGGGCGAGTTTGGTTTCAAGGCTCTGCTGCAGGAAGCGGCGCAGAGGCCTTGCTCCGTAGGCCGGGTCATAGCCGTGTTCAATAAAATACGACTTTGCGGCGTCGGTAACAGAGAGTTTAAGCTGCATCTCTCCGAGACGCTTTTCTATTCCGGCAATCAGCAGGTCGCAGATACGCATCATGCTTTCCTGGCTGAGGGGTCTGAACATAATTATCTCGTCCAAACGGTTTAAAAACTCCGGACGGAAGCTGCGGCGCAGAAGCTCCATCGTGTGTTCAACCGCCGGGGCAGAAAGTTCTCCGTCTCCAGTAACGCCCTCCAGAATGAAGTCCGAGCCAAGGTTGGATGTCATAATGATAATTGTGTTTTTGAAGTCAACGGTTCGTCCCTGGCTGTCGGTTATGCGGCCGTCGTCAAGTACCTGCAGCAGGATATTGAACACATCAGGATGTGCTTTCTCTATTTCATCAAAGAGCACCACACAATAGGGTCTGCGGCGCACCGCCTCGGTAAGCTGGCCACCCTCGTCATAACCCACGTATCCCGGAGGGGCGCCGATGAGGCGGGAAACGGAAAATTTCTCCATATACTCGCTCATATCTATTCGAACGATGTTCTTTTCATCGTCGAAAAGAGACTCTGCAAGAGCTTTTGCAAGCTCTGTTTTGCCTACGCCGGTTGGCCCCAGGAACATAAAGCTGCCCAGAGGCCTGCCGGGGTCCTGAATGCCCGCACGGGAGCGGAGTATGGCATCAGAAACCTTAATAACGGCTTCGTCCTGTCCGACCACACGCTTTTTCAAAACTTCGTCCATATGGAGCAGTTTTTCCCGCTCACCCTCCATAAGCTTGCTTACGGGTATGCCCGTCCACTTTGCAACAACTCCTGCAATCTCGTCCTCGGTAACGCTGTCACGCAGAAGAGTGGCGGCATTTTTCTCTGCCTGCTCTTCCTGGGAGGCAAGCTGCTTTTGCAGTTCCGGCAGGCGACCGTATTTCAGTTCGGCAGCCTTGTTGAGATCATACTCGTTTTCAGCCTTTTCAATAAGGGCGTGGGTCTGCTCTATCTCTTCACGGAGTTTCTGCACCCGTCCGATGGACTGCTTCTCCCCTTCCCATTTTGCGGACATGGAGTCAAACTGTTCACGAAGCCGGACAAGTTCCTGTCTGATTTCCTCAAGATGCTCCTGAGAAAGTTTGTCCTCCTCTTTTTTTAGAGCGGCTTCTTCAATCTCGTGCTGCATTATTCTGCGGCGAATCTCATCCATTTCCGAGGGCATTGAGCCCATTTCGGTTTTG
>JAFSIK010000031.1 GCA_017439805.1 Oscillospiraceae bacterium | reverse complement strand
GCAGGACCAGATGTGGGTCGCCATGACCAAGCTGAAAAACGCTCTGGAAGAGGCCGGCAGCTGCCTGGAGAACATGGTTAAAACCTTCATCATGCTCAAGGACATCAAGGACTACCCCGTAATGCGCGCCACCGAGCTGAAATTCTATCAGGAATACTGCCCCGAGCTGGTTGCCCATCCCCCTGCAAGCACCATCCTGCAGGCCGGTTGTCTGGCTACCCCCCAGTTCCTGGTTGAGGTAGAAGCCATCGCCGTTATTAAGAAGGCGTAAGATTCCGGAGCAAGTTTACCGGGAGAGGAGTTGAAAATGAAAGAATTTTTTGCCATGACGGCAACGGAACTTTCCGCTGCCATAAAGAAAAAGGAAATTTCGCCGGTTGAAGTGATGGAAAGCACCATCGCAAGAATTCAGCGGCGAAATCCCAGCCTCAACGCCATCGTCTATACCGATTTTGATTACGCTATGGACAGGGCGCGGGAGCTTGAAAAGGCCATAATGAGCGGTCAGCAGATGGGTGACCTTTGCGGCATACCCACTGCGCTGAAGGATTTTCTGCCGGGCAAGAAAGGCTGGCCGGGCACCTCCGGCGGCGTAAAATGCCTTGCAGGCACTCCGGATCCGGTAAACTCCACCTACACCAAGGCGGTGGAGGGGCAGCACGGTATTGTCATCGGCAAGACCAACTCCCCAACCTTTGCCTTCCGCGGGCTGTGTGACAACTATCTCTACGGCCCCACCGGAAATCCTTTTGACATTACCCGAAACTCCGGAGGCAGCAGCGGCGGTGCGGCCGCGGCTGTGGCCGACGGACTTTTGCCCATAGCCGAGGGCACCGACGGAGGCGGTTCCATCCGCATACCGGCGGCATGGTGCGGAATATACGGCTTCAAGGCCTCCATCGGCACCATTCCGTCCCCCGCCCGCCCCAATGCCTGGGCCGAAACCCATCCCTACTGCTTTGCCGGCGTGCTCAGCCGTACTGTGGAGGACACCGCGCTGGTGCTTAACCACATGGCATATTACGACCCCCGTGATATAAACAGCCTGCCCCAGCCCAAAAGGGACTTCCGCGAGATAATCAAGCGTCCCATAAAGGGCATGAAGATAGCCTACACCCCCAACTTCGGCGTGTTCTCCGTTGACCCGGAGATTGAAGCGCTTACCCGCGCCGCGGCGATGCGCTTTGCCGAGGCGGGAGCAGTGGTGGAGGAGATCGATTTCAGGTTCAATTACACGGAAAACGAACTGGCTGACTGCTGGCTGGAGCAGGTAATGCTCAACTTCCTGGACGTTCTGGAGGGAATGAAGGCCGGCGGAATGGATCTGATAAAGGATCACGCCGACGACCTGCCGCCCCAGATTATCGCTCAGGTTGAAAAGGCCCGCCGCGGAGATTACCTTACCTACGCCGCGACGGACAACATCCGCACCCATGTGTTTGACGTTATGCTGGACGCTTTTGAAAAGTACGACCTGATACTGGCGCCCACCGTGTCCTGCGAACCGGTGAAAAACGCCTCCGACGGCAACACAATGGGGCCCGAAACCATAAACGGCAACCGGGTCGACAGGCTTATCGGATTCTGCCCCACCTTCTTCAGCAATATGATCGGCACACCTGCCGCATCGGTTCCCGCGGGTCTTACCAAAAACGGTCTGCCCGTAGGATTGCAGATAGTCGGACGCCGTTTCTGCGATGAAGATGTACTGCGCGCCAGCGCCGCCTTCCAGCAGATACAGCCCTGGGCACATTTTTATGAAATTGTCGAAAGACGACCCCTTGAAAAATAGTTAACATCTGCTTAATGCAGAAAAGGAGGAAAAGAATATGCGTAAAAAAATTATAGCCCTTCTTCTGGTAGTAGTACTGGCAGTAGGTATGCTGGCCGCCTGCGGAGCACCCTCCGGCACCACCACTCCTCCCGCCGACAGCGGCACTACCACCCCCGCACCCGCTGACAAAGGAAACGCCAAGGACGTACCCGAATCCATCAAAATCGGCTGGGTCGCTCCTCTCACCGGTCCTCTTGCCAACCAGACCGTAGGCATCGCCCGCGCAATCGAGCTGGCTCTGCCCGTGATGAACGCCGACGGCGGCATCTACTTCGAGGCTTATGATGCCAACATCCCCGTTGAATTCATTATGGCTGACAGCGAATCCAACCCCACCAAGGCTTCCGAGGTTGCAACCAAGCTGGTCACCGAGGACAAGGTCGACATCCTCATCGGCGAGTACACCCCCGATACCATCAACCCCGTATCCGTCGTTGGCGAGCGCTACAAGGTACCCACCCTGGTTTCCAACGGTCCTCAGGCTTCCTGGCTGTCCGCCGGCCCCTATGAGTGGTCCTTCGCCATGCTGTTCGACAACATCCTCTCCATGGAGGAATGGTTCCTGGGCTTCGACACCATTGAAACCAACCGCAAGATCGCCCTTTGCCTTGACAGTAACGTTGACTCCGTTCTGGTAACAGACCTGCTTAAGGATATGGCTCCCGATTACGGCTACGAGATCGTCGATCCCGGCCGCTTCCCCGAAGGCACCACCGACTACTCCGCCGTTATTGCTCAGATGATTGAGGACGACGCCGACATCATCATTACCTGCATGACCACTCCTTATGAGGTAACTCTGTGGAAGCAGATGGTACAGATGGGCTACAACCCCAAGATTGCCTGCTTCTCCAAGGGCATGAACCTGTCCGGCGACGTTGCACAGTGCGGCGAATTCGCATGGCTCTGCTGCGACAGCCAGTGGACTCCCGAATATCCCTTCGTATCCTCCCTGCTGGGTATGGACGCTGTTGAGCTGTCCGAGGACTTCACCGCCACCACCGGCGAGGCTCCCGACCTGACCATCGGCTGGGACTTCGGCATGCTGGATGTCGTTGCCGACGTACTTACCCGCGCCCCCAGCATTGACAAGGAAGACATCCGTCAGGCTTTCATCGAAACTGACCTTGACACCATCTATGGCCATGTAACCTTCAACGAAGAGCACGTTTACACCACCCCCGTATTCCTTGGCCAGTACATCTCCGACGGCGAGGGCGGCTTCAACCGTACCGTCGTCAACGCCAAGTACGTTCCCGAACTTACCGAGAGCGTTGCTCTCCAGCCCGTACCCTGGGATAAGATCAACGGCTGAATTTAAACTGACGCGGATATGCCGGCTTGTCCGGCATATCCGCTGCCTCAATTCTCCAGCAGACGGAGGTAACGTATGAAAGAAATTTTATCAGTTCGCGACCTGGGCATCTCCTTCGGCAGCAACGAGGTGCTTAAATCCATAAATTTTGACGTCTATGAAAACGAAGTTCTGGGCGTCATCGGCCCCAACGGCGCCGGCAAGACCGTTATGCTCAATATCATTTCCGGTATTCTCAAGCCCACCCACGGTTCCCTGACCTTCCTGGGCGAGGATCTGCTGGAAAAGAAAATTGTTGAGCGCACCTACGCCGGCATAGGCCGCACCTTCCAGGTGCCCCGTTCCTTTGAAGCCATGAGTGTTTTTGAAAACGTGGTCATCGGCGCGGCATACGGCAACGGTATTTCCGAAAAGGCGGCCAAGGAAAAGGCCTGTGAAATTCTGAATTTTATCGACCTTTACGACAAGCGCAATCAGCCTGCCGGAAAGCTGAATCTTATCGGCAGAAAGCGCCTTGAGATCGGTATCGCCCTGGCCTCCGATCCCAGGCTGCTGCTTCTGGACGAGGTTGCCGGCGGACTTACAAAGTCCGAGGTTACCGAAATTCTCCAGATCGTCAGCAATATCAAGGCCCGGGGAATAAGCATCATCTGGATCGAGCATGTCATGCAGACAATGATTGAGGGCACAGACCGGGTAATGCTGATGGCCGGCGGCAAAGATATAATTACCGCCCCGGCGGAAGTGGTAATGGCCTCCGACGAGGTCAACATGGTTTATTTGGGAGCAGACGACAATGAGTGAAATTATTCTCGAGGTCTCCAACCTGGATGTCTTTTACGGTGACCTGCAGGCTATACATGACGTCAGCCTGAAGATTGAAAAGGGCTCCATGGTTTCTCTTATAGGCGCCAACGGCGCCGGCAAATCCACCCTGCTGACTACCATCATGGGTGTAAACAAGCCAAAAAACGGCAAGATTTTCTGGAAAGGACAGGACATCACCGGCCTTTCCACCAACAAAATAGTGTCCAGAGGACTTACCCTCACCCCGGAGGGTAGCCATATCTTTGAGGATATGACCGTCCGTGAAAACCTGCAGGTAGGCTCCTGGACCAACAAAAGCCGGGAGGCAAAGGCTGATGCGGAGGAGAAAGTATACGATATTTTCCCCGTGCTGAAAGAAAAACGCACCCAGCTGGCGTCCTTTTTGTCCGGCGGTCAGCGCCAGATGCTTGCCATCGGACGGGCCATAATGGCCTCTCCGGAGATGATAATCTGCGACGAAATATCTCTGGGTCTTGCCCCGGTGGTCATTAAGGATATCTACGCCTCCCTGCGCAAAATCTGCGAAAGCGGAGTGACCTTCCTGCTGGTGGAGCAGGAGGTAAAGCGCTGCCTGAAATACACCGACTACGGCTATGTAATGGTCAAGGGCGGAATCGTTATGGAAGGCAAGTGCAGCGAGCTTCCCGAGGACAAGGTATCCGACGCGTACTTCGGCATCGGCGAATTTGCCTGATGCGGAAACAGAGGTGATAATGTGGCAAGTATAGTTCAGGCCATAATGACCGGCATCCTGCTGGGCGGGCTTTACGCCCTGATCGGCGTGGGTATGTCCCTCATTTTCGGCATAATGAAAATAACCAATATCGCCCACGGCGACCTGATGATCCTGTCGGCCTTTTTCACGCTTATGCTCACGGCAAACCTGTTCAAGAGCATAATTCTGGCCCTTATCGTCAGCATAATCATTATGATCGTCATCGGCGTGCTGGTTCAGAAGTTCCTTATTAACAGCGTTATCGACAAGGGCTCCGAGCCGGCGCTTCTGGTAACCTTCGGTCTGTCCATCGTTCTCCAGAACGCAATGATACTTAAGTTCGGCCCCAACTCCCAGCTTATCAGCACCGCCATTTCCGAAGTGAACATTTTCCGTCACGGGCAGCTTTCCATGTCCGGTCAGTATCTGCTCAACTTCGTTGTGGCTGTTGTGATAATCGTTATTCTTACCATACTCATAAACCGCACCTCACTGGGACGCGGCATCCGCGCCACCTCCAACGACGTTATGGCGGCGGAGCTTATGGGCATAAACACCAAGCGCATGTATATCATCGCCATGGCTCTGACCATGACCGCCACCTGTATTGCCGGTCTTCTGGTTGGCTCCACCTTTGTGTTCTATCCCTCCAGCGGCACCCAGTACCTGATTATTGCCTTCGGCGTTGTTGTAATCGGCGGCATGGGCTCCATACCCGGCACCCTCATCGGCGGCATAATTCTGGGCGTAACCCAGCTTCTGGGCGCCAGCATCTTCGGCACGCCCTATCAGATGCTCACCGGCTACGTGGTGCTTCTTATCCTCCTTACTCTCAGACCTCAGGGCCTGCTGGGTAAGGCCAAGAGAAAGTGAGGAGGGAAAGCTATGACTGAAAAAACCTCTTCCCGCAGGACGAAAAACATTATAAAGCTTATCGTCCTTATCGTTGTGCTGGCGGTGCTGGTGGTAATTCCAATCGGCGGCGGCCGCATACGAATGACCAGTGTGCTTATTCTGGTGTTCCTCTACATGGCCATTGCCCAGATGTGGAATCTGCTGGCGGGTTATTCGGGACTTGTATCCCTTGGTGCGCAGGCCTTCGTCGGCCTGGGCGGCTACAGCCTGGCGATGCTTTCCCAGGTATACGGCCTGCCCCTGTGGACGGGCTTTGTGGCGGGCGCTGTGATAAGCGTGATTTTCGCACTTATAATTTCAATGCCCATATTTAAAATGAAGGGCGTGTATTTCACCGTCGGAACCTGGATTGTTGCAGAGTGCCTGCTGGTGCTGTTCAGCATCTGGAAATTTGTAAACTACAGCGCAGGCTACAACATCTCCGCCACCTACAAGCTGACTCCCGCCGCTATATATTATGTGGCGCTTGCCATCTGTGTCGGCGCGATAGTGGTCGTGGTTCTGCTGCTGCGTTCCAAGTTCGGATTGAGTCTTATGGCCATGCGCGATAACGAAGCCGCTGCGGAAATCCGCGGCGTAAAGCTCTACCGCACCAAGCTCATCTGCTTCCTCATCGCCTCCGCCATCACCGGCATCGCCGGCGCGGGTCTGTATCTGAATATCGCCTACATCACCCCGCCCTCGGCATTCAATATCAGCTGGACGGTTGCAATGTGCTTCATCGTGGTTATCGGCGGCATCGGCACCGTTGAGGGTCCCATCATCGGCGCGATAATCTACGTTATCCTCAACCAGCTTCTTTATTCCTTCCCCGGTTTCTCAATGCTGATAATGGGCGTCATCGCCATCATTATCATTATCCTTGCCCCCAAGGGCATCATGGGCGTTGTAAACCGCTTTTTCAACGTGGATCTTTTTGGTATCAAGCGGAGATTATAAAAACTTTCTTCACCCTCTCCCATTAAACCGGCAAAAGCTCCCGGCAGATTTAAATGCCGGGAGCTTTTGCATTAAAAAAACAGCTCCGTGAGGAGCTGTTTTTAATTTGCGATTTCCAGTTTAAATATCTCTCCGCCGGGGAAAAATGCACCCTTGAAATACGCCATCCGGGCTATCAGCCGCTGGTAAAAAATCTGGTTTTGGATGAAAGTCTGAATCTGGGCCAGATTTGGCTT
The DNA here is from genome assembly GCA_017439805.1 of Oscillospiraceae bacterium. Lineage (GTDB taxonomy): Bacteria > Bacillota > Clostridia > Oscillospirales > Oscillospiraceae > RGIG3171. The sequence continues at coordinate 4,512 of JAFSIK010000031.1, read as the reverse complement.
TCGAAAAACATATAATATATATGTAAGGGCGGAGGAACCTCTGCCCTTATTTTTCTGTCGGATTTTACCGCGGCTGTGACCGATTTTGCCGGTTGATACACAGCCTTCCCCAAAGAATAACAGCGGAGTGAATGTTCACTCCGCTGTTTGTATCAGCTTTGTTCTTTTAAAAAGGCGGACAGAATTTTGGCTCTGAGGGGTATGGATTGCGTCAGCACATATTCTTTGTCGGTGTGACAAAATTCTCCGCAGCCACCCATTCCGCATATAGAAGCTATTCCGGCAGCCTGGGTATAGCAGGAGTCTGAGCCGCCGCCGGATTCCACCGGCGTCAGACTTCCCAGACCATAGCGGCGGCAGACGGATAAAAGCCCGTCAAAAAATTCCATGGTTTGCTGATTTTTCTCCATAGGCGGCCGCCGGCTGATGCACTCGACCGTGGCGGAGGTGCCCTCTATAAAGGATGTCGCTGCGATTTGCCGCAAAGCGGCGTCTGCCGCTGCCATATCAGCGTGTCGGGGCACACGGATATCCACCGAGACAGAGCAATGGTCCGGAACGATGTTGATGCGCTGGCCGCCCTGAATCATATTGCAGCTGTACGTAATTGAGTCCGGACGGCTTTTGCTTTCCAGCGCAATGATTTTATGAGCCGCCTCCGCGATGGCGTTTCTGCACTGGAAATAGTGGATTCCGGAATGACCGCCCACGCCACGGATATGGATTTGATATCTCAGGATTCCTTTTCGGGAGACAACCACTTCATCCTTTTCGGATGTTTCGCAATTGACGGCATAGGGGAAACCGGCGCAGTTATCATTAAAATAATCTATTTCCGCCTGCCCGCCGAGCATGTTGGACATTTCCTCATCCGAAGTCAGCAAAAGCCGCAAATGCTTTTTGTAACCGGACTGCTTAAGGGCTTTCATAATCAAAAGGGCGATGGCAATGCCGCTTTTGCAGTCGATGGCTCCCGGGGCGATGATCCTGTCCGCCAGTCGGGTTACGGGGTTTGCGCCAAAAGCGCCTTTTTCGTGGACAGTATCGGTATGGGCCAGAAAGACGCAGCCCTTCGGCGCGCCTTCATTAATATTTACCGACAGAAAATCGCCGCATCGCTCCATAGCGGTACGCGCCACGCCGAAACCCTCGGCTTTGGCAAAGGAAGAGATATAATCGACCATTTTATCAATGGTCTGCTTGTCGAGGGCCTTTGCTTCAAAGGAACAGATTTCGCAGAGAAAGTCAATATATTTTTCTGCGTAATCATTAATGGCCTGAAAAATTTCTTGCATTGTAACACCAGCTTTTTGTTTATTGTAGCACAGCGATTTTAAAAAGTAAATCTTGCGGAATAATCTCCGTCCGTTCACAGAAATTAGCAGGCACATCATTCTTACTGTCCGTGAAGCCCGGTGGTATAAGAACTGCCGGCACGGTGGTTTTTGCAATGGCAGGTGGGTTGCGCCATATTTGGGACTATAGGCAGAATCAGTATATTTTGTTTTTTTCTGCGGACAATAGAAAGGCAAGACCAAATAAGGAGAGAATTATATATGAAAGCAACAGGTATTGTCCGCCGTATCGACGACCTGGGCAGAGTCGTAATACCCAAGGAGATCCGCCGCACCATGCGTATCCGCGAGGGCGACCCGCTGGAGATTTACACAGACAAGGACGGCGAGGTCATTTTCAAAAAGTATTCGCCCATGGGTGAGCTGGGGGATTTTGCCTCCCAGATCTGCGATACGTTATTTAAAACCAGCGGTCATATCACCGCCGTGTGCGACCGTGACACCATCATCGCCGTTTCCGGCGTGCCCAAAAGAGAGCTGTGCGACAAAATGATCCGCCCCGAGGTGGAGCACATCATGGAGGATCGCCAGATATACTCCGCCGCCCGCAGCGCCTCGCGCATCTATGCCGCCGAGGGTACGGAGAAATATGTGGTGTCCATCGCCGCGCCCATCGTGACTCAGGGCGACGTGCTGGGCTGTGTTATGTTCCTTTGCGGAGCGGAAAACTCCTGCTCCATGGGGGACACCGAGTACAAACTGGCCCAGGCCGTCAGCGGTTTTCTGGGCAGGCAGATGGAAGACTGAACCGCCCCTTAAGGAAAAACCGGCTTCGGATATTCTGCCCGGAGCAAAATAAAATCCCGCAAAAGGAGAGCCCCGGCTCTCCTTTTTTGCATTAAGTAAATTTTGCGCGCTGTTTTTTGGCTATTTTGTCAATATGCATGCATATGAAAAACACTATAGAATATCGTATAATCCCGGAAAAGTTTTTCTGTGAACGGAGGACCGGCCGTGAGTAACGTTGACTTTTTCTCCATAAGCATGTATCAGATACAGCGATTTCTGGCCGTGGCGGAGCTGTCCAGCTTCACCAAGGCCGCCCAGAAGCTCAATATTGCCCAGCCCGTCATAAGCAAAAGCATCGCCCAGCTTGAAAACAATCTGGAACTGATACTTTTCATCCGCGATAAAGGCACCGTGCGTCTGACCCCGGCGGGACGGTACCTGCGGGAGTTCTGGGGCGGCATACTGCCGGTTATGGAGCAGAGCATCGAAAAGGCTCATACCGTCCAGAGCGGCGTTATGGGTCAGCTGACCATCGGCATCCATAACATTTACGACATCAGCCCCTTTTTCATCCCCATCGTCAGCAGGTTCAGAGAAAAATATCCCCTCATAAAGCTGTACACCAAGTGTTACAGCTTCCCCGACCTGCGAAGCCGGGTAAATTCCGGCTACATCGACCTTGCCTTTACGTCACGCTTTGAAAGTGACAATATCCGCGTCCTTGAAAGCGAGCGTTTTCAGGTGAGGGAAGTGCTGGAGTTCCCCCTGCGGGCGATAATGCTGACCACCAACCCTCTTGCCCAGAAGGAGAAGGTTTCCGTTTCCGACCTGCGCTACCAGCGCTTTATTATCCACACGCCCAGCAAGGTCCCCGCCTACCAGCGGCTTATCGTGGATATGTGCCGTCCCTACGGCTTTGTGCCTATGGAGAGCGAATACGTTGAGGACGCCACATCCTTTGTTTTGAGTTTAAGCGAAAACGACCAGGTTTTCGTGGTTGACAGAGCGGCCAAGCTGGAGGACTCCCTGCCTCTTAAGGGCTACGACCTTGAGGGCACAAAGAGCGGCGTTTCTCTTATCTGGCGGCAGGGTCCCACAGACCCGCTCCTTGACCTCTTCCTTGAAGAGTGCGATAAATTTTTCGAGGAAAATCCGGATCCGTTTACTGAAAAATAGAATTTTTTACCAAAAAGCCATTACCCCATTCCTTTTAGGAATGGGGTAATTCTATATTTATATTTCACAACATACCGAGGGTTTGGTATCTTAAAATTGTGGAAATTGAGCATACCGCTGTCCGTTGCCCCTTGAAGCGCGCATACCGGTATGTGAAATACGAATAAGGAGGACACGTTATGCCCACCAATCAGGAGCTCTATAACGAAAGGGTCAAACGAATGGAAGCTGCGGTCAGACTTGAAACCTATGACCGTGTACCCATCGTTCCCAAAATGAATTTCTTCTACGGCAGCATGTACGGCGTAAACAGCTACGCCTCCATGTCCGACCCCGCCACTCTGGTACCGGCGGTAAAGGCTTACCTGCGCGAATTTCAGCCCGACGCTGTCTGGGCCCCCGCTCAGTATCCCATGCACGCCGTTGAGGCTCTGGGCTCCAACTATATTCGCTGCCCCGGTTCTTTCAACATCGGCCTGGACGAATCCTTCCAGGTTGTTGACGGCGAATTTATGTATGAGGATGAGTATCCCGAATTCTGCCTCGACCCCACCCACTTCATTCTTACCAAGTGGCTGCCCCGCCGCAACAAGAAACTGGCCGGCCTTGCCAAGCTGAACTTCCAGGACCTTATCGAGTTCGGCCTGTATTCCGGCATTTCCTGCTTTGACGACCCCGACGTACGCGAGGCTGTAACCGCCCTGCAGACCGCCGCCTACCACGCAAAGAAGTGGATGGCCGGCAACGGCGCCTTCTATCAGGCCTGCATCGAGGAAGGCGTACCCCTTGGCCCCACCATCGGCCAGACCTGCCCCTTCGATATGCTGGCTGACAACTACCGCGGCATGGTAAACGCCGTAATGGACACTATGACCCAGCCCGACGAGCTCCACGAGGCACTGGACGTAATGACCGAGCTGTGCATCAAGAATGCTTTGGGCGGCCTGAAAGCCATGGGCCACAAGTATCTGTTCATTCCTCTGCACAACGGCGTTGACGAGTTTATGAGCAAGGAAACTTACACCGAATTCTACTGGCCCGGCCTTAAAAAGCTGATGCTTGCCGGCATTGAAGCAGGACTGACTCCTTACGTATTCTGCGAAGGCAACTACAACACCCGTCTTGAGCAGCTTTGCGACGTACCCAAGGGCAAGGTCATCTACATGTTCGAAAAGGTGGACATGAAGAAGGCCAAGGAAACCGTCGGTCAGGTTGCCTGCATCTGCGGCAATGTGCCCACTTCCACCCTTAT
>JAFSIK010000030.1 GCA_017439805.1 Oscillospiraceae bacterium | reverse complement strand
GCTCATCAGAAACTTCATCAAGGGCAAGCGCGAAGAATGCCGCCAGATGGCAGCAATTCCTCACCCCGCCGAGTTCGACCGCTATTACAATCTGTAAAATCAAAAAAGCGCCCGCAAACGCGGGCGCTTTTTACTGTCTGAAAAAGGGAAGAGGCCGGTTTTTTGACCGGCCCAACACATTCAGAATACCAGAACATATACTGTTTTGTCAATCAACCAAAAACTGCAAAAGCTTCATTTCTGTGTTTTGCACAGCATTTCTTTGTGTAATTTATACAATTTTACATATTGCCAAAGCTCCGAACTTGTGCTAAATTATAGTCAGAAAGGGTGATACCAATGTACAGGTAAACCTGCGGTTCTAAAATCCATGGACCGTGACGCAAAGGTCGGCAGAGGAAATGTTCCGGCATGTATGAGGTTCCCGCGTTCGGGAAAGTTGATATAAAGTGTAAGTGGAACGGATTTCAGATTATGCCGCCGGCGTCGAATGACGATTTCAGGAAAGAGAGGTTAAAATGATGTTAGATAATAAGAATTCAGAGAACTGACCCTTGATCGCACGGTTGCAAGACGTTGTCGGTCAAGGGTCAGTTCTTTTTTTATGCAAGTGCGCCTGTAAGGGCGCTTTTTTTATGCCCGTTTTTAAAGAAACAGCGCCGCATCCGGCGGCGCTGTTTGATTGGAAATTATTCCGATTTGGGAAGCTCGTGGCAGGTCATAAGACAGGCGGAACTGCCTTCCCAGTCGATTTCGGCGGCTCTGGCCCTGGCGCGGACGCCGAACTTTGGGTTGGTAATTCCCGCAACTGCGTTTTTGTTTTTGCGTATATCAACTGCAGGACAGCCCATGCACCGCTCTTCGCGGCCCATAAGGGTATGGTAGCAAACATCACCGATTTTTGAATCATGAGCAAGCGCCTTTGCATTGGCGTTGAGGAATTTCAAAGTGAAAGTGTCCGGATCGATGACGTAAATCCAGGCGTCCTGCTGATCGAGAATACTGCGCAGACTGCGGGCCTGCTCAATGGCTTTGTCCTGGCTGCGTTTTTTAAGCAGGAACATTACAAGAACTTCCGACAAAAATTGCAGCATGTTTATCTGTTCCTGAGACCACATTCTGTGTATCGCGCATTCGTCAAAACCAACATATCCGCGGAAAATACCGTTGTCCGTAATGGCGCACTGCAGCATGGATTTAATATTCTGAGGTTCAAGAATAGCGCGGAAATGGGGCTGAAGAGACGAAATATCCGAACAGCAAAATACACCGTTTTCATCGAAAACATCGGGCCATCCGGCAATATCCGTTATATAGCTGATGTTTTGCAGATTATCTATTTCCGGCTCAATGCCCCTGCCGCACCATTCAAAGGTGTTGCTGCAGCAGGTGTTGTCATCGTTGTTTTCGAATATGTACACACGGCTGACATTAAGCTGCTGTCCCACATAAGCCAGTATTTCGTTTATTGTTTCGGTGATATTGGTACTGTCGTACAGTTTGCGGAAAGTATACCGCACAAACGACGCGTCGGCCATGCCGGGCTGTTCGTCGGAGTCGATGTTGGTAACGGCCCGGTCTGAGGGAACGAGAACCTCAATGTCACTGTCGGGGTTGTATATGGAATACCTGTTTTTGCCCAGTTTTTTGGAAATATAAAGGGCTTCGTCGGCCTTGCGGAACAGTTCGGTATAGTTTTTGCCGTGTTCGGGTACCAGCGCGACACCGATGGAGCAGGAGGCGTTTGCACCCGGCGTACTTTCTTCAAAGAGCAGACGGAAAGTTTCCAAAAGCTGCTGACAGCGGTTGTGAACCAGGTCATATCCGGGGATGTCTTTAAAGTAAATAAGAAATTCATCTCCGCCCACGCGTCCGATTATATCGTTTGCACGGAAAAGACGCTTAAGAGTAAGACCGACCTGGGCAAGAATGGAGTCGCCGTAAAGATGGCCGAAATTATCATTGATTGCCTTGAAATTATCCAGGTCAAGGAGCAGTATTGCGGAGGTTCCGGTGGAATGAACGGTCAGGTTTTCGGAAACAAGTTCCTGGGTGGAAAGCTTGTTGAGAAGCTTTGTAAGAGAGTCGCGCTCCGCTCTTTCCTTCAGTGCAAGCTCCGCATGTTTTACACTGTCAATATCCTGCAGGATGCCGATAATTTTAACAAGATTGCCGTCATCATCGGTATGTGCGGTGGCGATTATCCTTGTCCAAAGATATTTGGCATTGACGTCGGCAATACGAACGTCCAGAGAAAGAGAGGAGAGGTTGGTTTTAAGCTCGCTGATGGCATCGCGGACCAGAGGCAGGTCATCCGGGTGGAAATGTGTGGCAATACCCATCTGGCTGCCATAGTTTTTAGATACGGGCATATAGCCGAAGCGCTCGGCCCACCTGGGCGAGCAGTACATGGTGTCGGAGCCGATGTCCCATTCGAAAACGATACCGCCGGACTGGTCGATAATGGTCTGGTTTCGCTTCATGGTGTATTTAAGTTCCTGCTCAATGGCCTTGCCGCGGGCATTGTCACGGATAGCCAGATAAATATACTCCTGTCCGTCATTTTCGATGTATTTGCGGCTTTTGGCAAGAACCCACAGAGGGTCGGCATTCTTTCGCAGTATGCGGAATTCGTTTTCCGACTTGCCGCCGGAGGTGAAAAGAACCTGCAGGGAATCAAAAAGGGAACCTTTGTCCTTTTCCAGTACCATGTTCAGAAGGCAACCGCCGAAAACCTGCTCAATCTCTTCGCTTGTATATCCTGTGAGGTGATAAAGGTCTGAAGAGCCGGAATCTATGGTGAGAAGATTGTCACAGTTGCAGCGCAGGGCGGAGCTGACAAGACCGTAAAGAGCGGGCGAGGAGTGCAGGTTGCTGCGTGCCGGCGAGCTGCCGAGACTTTCAAGGGCGGCATACAGCCTGTGCCATATGGCAAGCACTTGTTTGCGGTTGCCGTCGCCGGTGTTTACGCGCAGGAATATAAGCTCGTAAGGCATGTAATCCCCGGAAGTAGGGCTGAAAATTCGGCAGGCGAAAGCCTTGCGGCGCAGATTAAGACGGAAGAAATCTTCCTTTATAAACCGGTTTATTTCGTCCACAACACCTGCGTCTTCGGGATGTATATCCGCTGTTTTCAGAATGCTGTGCAGACCGTCGGTCTGAGAGTGAGGCAGTATGTTGTCCAGATCGGGGTTTGGATTGAAAACCACATGACAGAGATTTATATCCAGATCCAGCTCCATAACGGTGTCGTTGAGATAGTGCAGTATGGTCTGGTATTTAACGTGGGAAATCTGTGCGGTATTGAGGGAATTGTTTTTCCAGTTGGGTCCCGGCAGAGGTAATGAGATGGCGTCGTCCTTGGGAGAGTAACCGTCTGCGTACTTGTGTGCCAGCTCCACAAACTTTGAGCGGGTATTTTTAAAACATTCCAGAAGTATCGGCGAAAAAACACCGCATTCGCCGTTGAGTATCATGTTGATTGCCTTGTTGTAAGACAGAGCGGATTTGTATACCCGATGCGTGGTAAGGGCGTCAAAGGCGTCGGCAAGACCCACCACCTGAGCACAGATGGGGATTTCATCACCCTTCAGACCGTAGGGATAGCCGCCCCCATCCCAACGCTCGTGGTGATACAGGGCGATGTTGTAAGCATAGCGCAGATATTCCACGTCGCCGATGCTGCTGAGATGCTGTATAAGCTCGCTGCCCACGACGGAGTGGGTTTTCATAACTTCAAACTCTTCCTCGGTAAGCCTGCCGGGTTTGTTCAAAATGGCATCGGGTATCGACACCTTGCCGATATCGTGCAGGGCGGAAGCGCCGGAAATGCTGTCGATTATATAATCTGTAAGACCGTACTCCGGACAGTTTTTTGCAATATTTTCAAGAAGCACTTTTGTAAAACGGCGGATTCGCATAACATGGTTGCCGGATTCTGTGCTACGGTGCTCGATTATTGTGGACAGAGCGTCAACCATAACCTGGTTTGTGTTGCGGATGGCTTCGCTCTGCTCGGCCACAAGCTTCTGCAGGTGCCACTTGTGCAGATAAAGGTCGATAAGGGACTCCGTCTGGTGCAGTATAACCGCAGGGGAATAGGGCTTGTTTACCACATTGGTGGCGCCGAGGGAGAAAATTTTGTCCTCACTGATTCGGGCATCCGGCGAAACAAAAATAATAATGGGAACCTCATGCTCGGTTCCGGCAAGGCATGCGCCGGAAAGGGCGCGCAGCTCATCGCCGTCAGCCAGCGGGATATCTGCCAGAACAGCACAGATACAGTCAATATTGGAATCGAGCAGCATAAGAGCCTGTGAAACGTTTTCGGCTTCCAGCAGGTCGAAGCTGGCTTCAAAAATGTCGCGCAGCGAAGCGCGGTCGCTTTCCGCGTCGCCTACAAGCAGCAATGTGTCCTTAAGTCTTGAAATCATACCGGATTCTCCTTGTGCAGCTTAATTAATCATATGTTATCAAATGAGAAATCCGGGCGCAAGCATGAATGATGCAGTTTTTCCGGAGGTGAAAAAATTTTTTGGAAAAAATTAAATTTTGAATATAAATATAAAAAATTTTACCGGTTTTAAAACCGCAGGGTGCTATAAATAAATCAGAAACACGAAATCCGCATTGGAAGGAGGGGTGCCGGTGACAGACAGGGCCTGCGCAGACGGAAACAGAACAATCACACTGTGTGTTGATTCCTACGAAAACGCAGAGATGAAAGGTCGGTTTTACAACAAACAGGGGCCGGAAGGAGTAACGTTTAAAAGTGCGGCGCAATTTCTTATAGAAATGGAGCGAACGCTCGACAAAATGGAATCTCCAAAGGCATTCAACGAAATCAGGCGTTTCACACCCTGCGTGGAACACGACACGGGTCCTCCGGAAGCAGAATTCAGACCGGGCGACGCGGCAACCTTCCAGATAAGAATACTCTTCCGGCAAAACGCCAGCTGGCAGGGGTCGCTTATCTGGATGGAAGGGAAGCAGGAACAAAGCTTCAGAAGCGTTCTGGAACTGCTGCTTCTTATAGACAGCGCAATTACGGTTGAAATTGCGTCATGAAAAGAAAATAAAAAATTTTTAATAAGGAAATGAAAGTGAAATATTGAAAATGGCAAACCGCCCGAAAGGACGGGACGCAAAGCAAGCGGTCTAAGGTTAAAAAACTATGATGGCGCGGCTGCCGATATTTCGTTCACCTAATTTGAAAGGAGAATGAAATAATGGCAAAGAAAAACAGAAAGATCGGAAGAAAGAGTTTGACGGTTCTGCTGACCCTGATTATGGTATTCAGCATGTTCCAGGTGGCGGCCCTTGCCGCCGATATGAACTGCGGTCTACCCGAGCACACTCATGCAGACAGCTGCTACACTACCATTGAGCACACCCACGGCGACGAAGCAAGCGAGTGCTATTCGGATCATGTACACAACAGATGGTGCGAAACCGAAAGACATGTCCACAGCACCGACACCTGCGCCTATACCACTCACCAGCACGGCGATGACTGCTACGAGGCTCATCAGCACGGCAGAAACTGCTACGGCATCGTCTGCGGCGAAGAAGAATCCCGTGACCGCGACGGCCACCGCCACGGCAGAGATTGCTACGGCATAAGCTGCGAGCTGGAAGGCACCGTTGAACTGGACTGCGGATATGATGAGGAAGAGATCATTTACTCCTGCACCATCCAGTATGAATATCCCGAATGCCCCGGCAGAGATTTTTCCTGCGAACTTAAAGAAGGCGAAAACGTTGTTGCCATCTGCGGCAACGTCGAACATACCCACAGCAAGTCCTGCTACCCCAGCGGCACCTACACCTTTGACCATATTGATATCCGCGTAAAAGCCTCTGACTACCATCTGGTACTTGGCAGCGACAGCTATGACCTGACCATCGCATTCAGCGCTGACGCGGCAGACGTGTTCTCTGTAACCGTACCCACCGGCGGCAAGAGCGATGATGGCAAGACCCATATCGTTTCTCCCAGCGGATACCAGAACCAGGAAGGCGAATTCCGCCTGCTGGGACTGAAACTTTCCGATTACCACCATGCACATGAATTTACCATCAGCGGCACCGTTCTGGTTCCAAAGAGCCAGGTTGAAGCTCTCCCCGAAGTGCTGCGTGCCGAGTTTGAGAGCCTTCCCACCGCTACCTACGAAGCTGATGAAGTATACTCCGCCAGCTCCAACGACGGCGGCGAATACTACCGCCTGACCCTGAATAACTATGCCCCCTCCACCAACGTATGCACCGGCTGGGGCAACACCAAGGGCTATGACTTCAACATCACCCCCGAAGCAATCCTGACCCCCGTCACTGACTTTGTTGTGGTTAACAAGATCGTTGTAGACGAGTCCGGACAGGTAATTGAAGATGACCGTGACTTCACCTTCACCATCGGCAACATCGGCGGCACCATCGGCAGCCCCATCAGCCTTAAGGGCGGCGAAAACGGCAGCTTCACCGGTCTGAACAGCGGCCTTTACACCGTAACCGAGTCCGCCACCGAAGGCTATAAGCCCGTTGCCTACAACGGCCAGAGCTGGACCGATGCACTGTATGTACAGGAAGTTCAGTCCGTCAGCAAAGTGGACGGCACCGCCGGAAGCGTTACCTTCTACAACATGAAGCTGGTCGACAAGGGTTCTCTGAGTGTTACCAAATTTGTTGGCGGCACCGCAGCCTCCGGATATAACGGCAGATACAGCTTTGACATTAAAAATGCCCAGGGTGAGACCGTTGCCACCATGGTTCTGACCAACGGTCAGACCGAGGAAATCATCGTACCCGCCGGCACCTACACCGTCACCGAGACCGGCGCCGCCGCAAACGGCACCGATACCCTTACCGTATACGCCAACCAGCAGCTTCTGGAGCTGGGTGAAGTGGGATATACCACTACCGTTGACGTAGCAAAGGGCTCCACCTCCTACGTGACTTTCACCAACAACTATGACAAAGAGCTGCCTCCCGCACCTCCCGAGCCTCCCGCACCTCAGTATGAGGACTGGACTGTTATCCACAACTACTACCTCAACGGCACCGACCTTGAGGGCAGCACCTCCGGTACTGTAAGCGTAGAGGTTGGCCAGCAGCCTGCGGCTGACCAGTATGCCAGAGTCTACACCTACAGCGAAAACACCTACGTTGACCTGGGCGAGATCGTAATCGACAGCGAGACCCGCACCATCACCCTCAACTATAACCGCGAGGTAAACGTACCTCCCGCACCTCCCGAGCCTCCCGCACCTCAGTATG
>JAFSIK010000029.1 GCA_017439805.1 Oscillospiraceae bacterium | reverse complement strand
TCGAGTCCAACAGGGGGAGCCATGGAATTGCCGTCTCCCATCGAGGCGGCAATTCCAATAAAATCAGATGTGTTGCCACGCGGGCCTTTAGCTCAGTTGGTTAGAGCAACCGGCTCATAACCGGTCGGTCCTGGGTTCAAGTCCCCGAAGGCCCACCATTTAGGGGTATAGCTCAGCTGGTAGAGCGACGGTCTCCAAAACCGTAGGCCGAGGGTTCGATCCCTTCTGCCCCTGCCAGGAAAAAAGTCTGTAATCATTGATTACAGACTTTTTTCATTATATAATTAAAACGTTAGGTGGTGAGGCAGTGAAAATTTCGGATAAAAACTTTTTCAGACGGGATGTATTGCAGGTAGCTCCGGAATTGGTGGGCAAAGTATTGGTTCGTCATACGCCGGAAGGCGATATTCGCCTGCGCATAACTGAGACTGAAGCCTACCGCGGAGAGGAGGACACCGCCTGCCATGCTCACAAGGGCCGCACTAAACGCACTGAAACGCTCTATATGGATGGCGGCACGGTATATGTGTACCTGTGCTACGGAATTCATTGGATGTTAAATGTTGTTACCGGCATTGAAGAACAGCCTCAAGCTGTGTTAATACGTGCCTGCGAAGCGGCAAACGGCCCCGGAAAACTGACAAAGGCCCTGCAGATTGATAAAAGTTTTAACGCTCTGGAAATATGTTGCTGCTCTGAACTGTGGCTTGAGGATGACGGCTTTATAGCAGAAATTAAAACTGCTCCAAGAGTCGGAATCGGATATGCTTCGCCGGAGGATATTTCACGTCCCTGGCGTTTTATTGCTGTATGATGAAGCACATTTTCCATAACTGTCGCATGTGCGAACAGCATCAAATAAAAAACAATATATTTATAAGCCTGTTTATTGCTGATACTGCATAAATGGGCCCTTTTTATGTCCAAAAAATGATAAAAGCTTGCAAATGTTATTTAAATTCACAAAAACAATGCAATATTCTGTGCAACATGCACTAAAGATTCTTTCGGACAAAAAAGGACAGAATTTAAGCATATTTTAAGCCTATAGTGGTAACTGACAACAAAATGTGGTGGTGGGATTTGGTGCGCCAGCACATATACTTCGGAAAGAACAATTAGTATAATCACAGTATAGTTGTGAATAAAGTATTAAATTAGGCCGCAGCTGCGCTGTCTGGTATTTGTCGTTATGCAATATAGACAGTTTTTTCCAAATTTGGCTTTAAATGTGCAGATAGCACATAAAGCAATATAAAACCAGATTATATCTGGAATTTTATAGGAGGACTGAAATGAAGAAAGTTATTGCACTGATTCTTGCTGTCATGATGCTGTGCTGCGTATTCGCCGCCTGCGGCAGCGAGCCCGCCCCCTCTACTCCCCCCGCAGACTCCGGTACTGCAACTCCCCCTCCCGCTGACACCACCCCTGACGCACCCCCTGCCGACACCGGTGACGAGCCCGCTGATCTGGGAGATCCTGTTTCCCTGACTCTGGGTCATCTGTTCCCCACCACCGACTACCGTGGCGCTGCCTATGAGTACATTGCTACCCGCTGCGCTGAGCTGTCCGATGGCAACATCACCATCACCACCTTCCCCTCTCAGACCCTGACCACCTCTCAGGACGCTCTGAAGTCCGTTGCCAGCGGCGTTGCCGACATGGGCGTTGGCGCTCTGTCCTTCAACGTTTCTGAGGTTCCCGATCTGGCTCCCGTTGACGTAACCGGCATCTATGACCCCGCTTACTTCGCAGAGGTCAATGAGGCTGTTACCCCCGCTCTGGACGCCATTCTGGCTACCCAGAATCAGAAGCTCCTGCTCAACCCCGACGAATCCAACATGATCTTCTACCTCAACGACAAGAACGCCAAAGAGATCCATGCTCCCTCCGACCTGTCCGGCCTGCGTCTGCGTGACCACGGCCTGTGGATCGGCAAGTCCATCACCGCCATGGGTGCTTCTCCCATGACCGTTATGCCCGCCGACCTGACCGTCGCTCTGGAGCGCGGCACCGTTGACGGCGGCTACACCGGCTGGGGCTTCTCCCAGACCTACCGCTGCCACGAGGTTGCTCCCAACATTACTTACACTGAGCTGGCCAAGTCCTGCTTCAGCCCCCTGACCATTAACCTGGACGTATGGAACGGCATGTCCGCCGGCCAGCAGGCTATTATGCTGCAGGCTGTTGAAGAGGCCGAGGCCATGATCAACGAAGGCATTATCGAGTCCTATGCCAAGTTCGAGCAGGAAGTTGCCGACCTGGGCGGCTCCATCTACATTATGACCACCGAAGAGAATCAGGCTTTTGTTGACGCCTGTGCTCCTCTGATCGATCAGGTTCGTGAGGCTTGCGGCGATCTGGGCAACGCTCTGATTGACGCTTTCCTGGCCGCTCCTTCCAACTACAGATAAGTCTGAAGGAAAAGCAACACTTGATTTAAGTTGACGCCGGAGGGCGGTGCCTCTGCGCCGCCCTCTTTCAAATCCTGAGGAGGATAACCCAATGATACTGTCCAAGATCAATAAAGTGTTGGCGTACATTGCCGGTGGACTTATTCTTGCTTCGGGTTTAGTTATGCTGTTTGACGTTATCAGCCGATACATATTCGGTCAGCCCAACCTCTACGCTAACTATATCGCAGCATTTTTGATCCTCGGCTCTGCCTTCCTTGGCACTGCCTACGCTCTGCAGGCCGGCGGCCATGTCCACGTTGAAATCATCGTTGACAAGCTGCCCAAAGTTGCTCGCAATATCTGTTATACCATCGGCTATCTGCTGTCCATGGTATTTACATTCTTTATGACCAAATCCTGTTTTGGTTTCGCAGTCAGAGCAGCCCAGAACAACTGGAAAGCCCAGGGCAACCTGCCTCTGCCTTCCGTTATTCTGTACGGTGTTATGGCCCTTGGCTCCGCACTGCTCTTCCTTACCCTCATTTTGCGCATTGTTGAGCAGTGGCAGGGTAAGCACGACATCGTAGAAGAGGAGGACGAAGAAATCTAATGGTTGGAATGCTTATCGGCGTATTTGTCGTCCTTCTTATCGTACTGTTTCTCGGTACTCCAATTTCTCTGGGCATCGGTTTCCTTGGCGTAGCCGGCATTACTCTGATTTTGAATAAGCCCGTTCTGCTGGATCAGATCTGTACCACTGCCTACAACCAGTGCACCAGCCCTACCACCATCATGATACCTCTGTTTATCATAATGGCGGAATTCCTTGCAAACTCCAATATCGCCGGCGATCTTTATGATGTTATTGCCCGCAGACTTAAAAAGCTGCCCTGCAATCTGGGTATCGCCAGCGTTATCTCCAGCGCAATCTTTGCCGCAGTCTGCGGTTCCGCTCCCGCCACCGCTGCCACCCTGGGCCGCATCAGTATTCCCGCCATGCAGAAGAGAGGCTATGACCTTTCCTTCGCGGCCGGTACTCAGGCTGCAGGCGGCAACCTTGGCATTCTGATTCCTCCCTCTGTAAACCTTATCATCTTTGGCCTGGTTACCGAAACCAACGTTGTCAGCCTGTTCATGGCCGGCGTTGGCCCCGGCATCCTGATCGCCATTATGATGATCGCCTATATGCTCATCCGCAACAAGGTTGACAAGAAGATGATCGTTCCTCCTCCGGCGGCTGCTGTTGAAGAGGAAAATAAGAAGTACTCTGTCAAGTTTGACCTTATCACCGTACTTCCCATGGTCATCCTCATCCTCCTTATTTTCGGCACTCTGTACAGCGGCATCTGCACCGCTACCGAGTCCGCCGCCATCGGCGCTATCTGCGCGGTTGTTATCGTTCTCATCCAGAAGAGAATGACCAAGGAATGCCTGAAGAAGAGCTTCCTGGGCGCCGCCAGCAACAGCTGCATGATTTGGTTCCTTATGTTCGGCGGTCTGGTATTTGCCCAGTTCCTCACCGTTCAGGGCCTGCCCCAGGCACTGTCCACCACCATTATCGAAGCTGATCCCAACAAGTGGGTGCTGTTCATAGTTGTTATGATCATCTTCCTGGTTCTGGGCTGCTTCATGGAGCCTCTGAGCATCATGTACATCGTGCTGCCGTTTACTTATCCTTTCCTGACCCAGATGGGTTTCGATCCCCTGTGGCTGGGCGCTGTTATTACCATCAACTGCGCCATCGGAATGATCACTCCTCCCGTTGGTATGAACCTCTTTGTTATGAAGGGGGCCGTCGGCATCCCCATGGGTACAATCATTAAGGGCGTTATTCCCTATATTGTGATTTTTGCTCTGGCAATTCTGCTGTGCTGCTTCTTCCCCGGAATCTGCACCTGGCTGCCCGGCACTATGGCCTAATATCAAAAAATGTAAACCTCCCCGGCTTACTGGGGAGGTTTACTTTGGGTTATTAAAACAATATTGCTTGCTCATTTTGTGTTTGAGCTATAAAACAAAAAGGAGGTTGCCGTGAAAAATCAGTATTACAGTACTTTTAATTTCAACGAAAACTCGGCGCGGGTGTTTTCAACTTTTTTGGAAGCATCTGATCTGGAAGAGTTTATACTCGGTGTGGCGGATGTCATTAAAAAACCTCTCATTGTTGTTGATAACGTATTTAAAGTCCTTGCCGCGTCCTCTACAGAGGGGGTTGACGACCCTGTGTGGTGCCAGGCTGTGGAGCAGGGTTATTACAGCGACGAGCTGGTACTGCAGATTTTGGTGCAAAGCAGCACCCGTGACGTGCTTATCGATAACCACGATCCGGTTGAGCGCGGCCCGCTGCTTTCCCGGTACAAGCGCATAGTCAGCCGCCTTATTTTCGGCGGCAAGGCTTACGGCTCCCTGGTGGTTCTTTGTACAGATGAGGAAAACCAGCAGGAACTGCTGGAACTTATGCCGTTTATAAGCGACCTTACGGTGAAAATGTCCGACATTTCCCCAAAGGATGTAGCCTTCAGCGACTCTGTTATGTACGAGCTGATTTTTACTGACCTTATCAAAGGAAATGTGCATACCCAGGGCGTGCTGCAGAGCCGACTTGCTGCCGCCGGCCTTGATAAAAGCTATAAATACTTCCGTCTGCATACAATACCTCTGCATCCGAGCGCCCGAATTACCGCCGGCAGTCTGAAACGTACCTTTGACCAGATTTTTATTAAAAACTGGATGATATATTACGAGGACCAGCTGCTGGTACTGGTAATGGCAAAGCAGCCTCTTTACAATTTCAATATTCCCATCGAAAGCGTCGAGGCGGTGCTTAAACCCTACAATCTTTGTATGTGCAGCAGCGATGCTTTTACCGAGCTTCTGAACCTGCCTTATCACTACAATAAAAACCGCTGCGCAATATCTCTGGCTGAGATAAGCATGGACAATTCCACCACTTTTTCCTATGAGCAGTATAAGTTTTTCGATATGGCTATGACCGCTGTTGGATATGACGAAACCGCCCTTGAAAACTATGTATCCGAAGAGGTGCAGATAATACGTGAATATGACCGCACAAACGGTACGGACTATCTGAATACGGTTTACAATTTCCTTCTCTGCGACAAGAGCTATGTGCAGACGGCGGAAAAGCTTTTTACTCACAAAAACACCATTGCCTACCGTATTAACAGGGTAAAGGAACTGTTCAATATCAGCCTGACCGATATGGAAAGCGTATACCGCATTCTCAATTCCTGCCGCCTGATAAAATATATGGAGGCAATTGCCGAAAATAAATCCCTTCGCCGCTCCAGCGACCTGTCTTCCGCCACGATGCTCAACATTAAGGGATATGGAGGAGACACCACCACATAACATTGATTTTTATTGCAGTTAGTGCTACAATTACAGCGCGATTGTATAGCTGTAAAATTCGGAGGAACTGCAATGTATGATGTTGTCATAATTGGCGCCGGTGTTACCGGCTGCTCAATTGCCCGCGAGCTTTCAAAATACCAGCTGAAAATATGCCTGATTGAAAAGGAGACCGACGTATGCTGCGGCACCTCCAAGGCTAACAGCGGTATTGTGCACGCGGGCTTTGACTCTGTTCCCGGCACTCTCCACGCAAAGCTTAATATTCAGGGCGCGGCGCTGATGGAGCAGTACTCCGAAATGCTGGATTTCCACTTCAGACGAAACGGCTCTCTGGTGCTGTGCTTCAGCGATGAGGACCGCCCTCAGCTTGAGGAGCTTCTGCAGCGCGGAATTAAAAACGGAGTGAAAAATCTTTCAATAATAGAAAGGGAAGAGCTGAAAGCTCTTGAACCAAACGTTTCAGACCTTGCCGTTGCGGCGCTTTACGCCCCGGACGGCGGTATCGTATGTCCTTTTGGCCTTACAATTGCCATGGCGGAAAACGCCGCGGTCAACGGCGTGGAATTTAAATTTTCCACCCAGGTCGAAAGTGTGAAAAAAACAGGGGAGGACTTTGAAATTTCCACCTCCCGCGGGCGTATTGTGTCTAAAACTGTCATAAATGCCGCCGGACTTTACGGCGACACTCTTCACAATATGGTCTCCGGAGAGAAGATTGAGATAATCCCCCGCAAGGGCGAATACTGCCTGCTGGACAAGAGCAACGGCGAAGTGGTAAACGCCACGGTTTTCCAGCTTCCCGGCAAGCTGGGCAAGGGAGTTCTTGTTACCCCCACCGTACACGGCAATACCCTCATCGGCCCAACCGCCGAGGATATCCTGGACAAGGAGGGCGTGGATACAACTGCCCGCGGACTGAAAAATCTGACGGAGAAAGCGGTTTTGAGTATTCCCAAACTGCCCGTAAAAACCGTCATAACTTCCTTTGCCGGACTGCGCGCACACATTTCCCGGGAAAAGAAGGATTTTATGATTGGCGAAGTATCTGATTGCCCCGGCTTCATCGATGCTGTAGGTATCGAATCCCCGGGTCTTACCAGCGCGCCGGCCATCGGCCTGTATGTGGCTGATATAATTAAAGGAAAATTAAACCCTGCCGAAAAGACGGATTTCATAGAAAGACGCAAGGCTTCCGTTGACCCTAAAAGTCTGAGCTTTGAGGAGCATCAGCAGCTTATCGCCCGCAACCACGCCTACGGCAATATAATCTGCCGATGCGAGGTTATTTCCGAGGGCGAGATAATCGATGCTATCCGCCGTCCTCTCGGCGCAACAACCCTTGACGGTGTCAAGCGCCGTACCCGCAGCGGTATGGGCCGCTGCCAGGGCGGTTTCTGCGCCCCGAAAATTATGGAGATTATTTCCCGGGAAACGGGCCGGGAAGAGACGGAGCTTATAAAATCGGGAGAGCACTCTCTGCTTTTGTCGGATAAGCTCGAAAGGTGAACTTTATGGAAGAAAGATTTGACATAGTTGTCATCGGCGGAGGCCCGGCGGGTCTTGCGGCTGCGGTTTCCGCACGCCGCGCCGGCATTGACAGCGTCCTTATAATAGAGCGCGACAAGGTTCTCGGCGGAATACTCAACCAGTGTGTCCACAACGGCTTTGGTATCCACACTTTCGGCGAGGAACTTACCGGTCCCGAATATGCCGACAGATATGTCCGGATGGTGGAGGATATGAATATCCCTGCGGAGCTGGACACCATGGTGCTGGATTTTGACGCCGACCGCGTCCTTACCGTGGTCAGCCCGGAAAAGGGACTGCGCCGCATACACGCAGGCGCTATTATCCTTGCCATGGGCTGCCGTGAAAGACCGAGAGGCGCGCTGAATATCCCCGGCTACCGCCCGGCGGGTATTTATACCGCCGGCACGGCGCAGCGTCTTATAAATATCGACGGCTATATGCCCGGACGGGACGTTGTTATCCTGGGCTCGGGCGATATCGGCCTTATCACCGCCCGCCGTATGGCTCTGGAGGATGCCAGAGTACGCTGCGTTGCGGAGCTTATGCCCTATTCCGGCGGACTTCGGCGCAATATCGTGCAGTGTCTTGATGATTTTGATATTCCTCTGCTTTTAAGTCACACCGTGGTGGAAATACACGGTCGCGAGCGCCTGACCGGCGTCACGCTGGCACAGGTGGACGAAAAGCTCAAACCCATTGCCGGCACGGAAAAGCATATTCCCTGCGATACGCTTCTGCTTTCCGTTGGTCTGCTGCCGGAAAACGAATTGTCCCGACAGGCCGGAGTGGAGCTCAGTTCCGTCACCGGCGGCCCCGTTGTTGACGGAGACCTGTCCACCAGCATTCCCGGCGTTTTTGCCTGCGGGAACGTACTGCACGTCCACGACCTTGTGGACTGGGTTTCTCTGGAGGCTGAAACTGCGGGAAAAAATGCCGCAGACTTCGTTAAAAACGGTAAAAAACCGGCAGGGGAGAGGGTATATATAACACCCGGCCCCGGCGTTCGTTACACCGTGCCCTCCTACGTTGAAAAGGGAAATATCGGCGAAAAAGTCACGGTGCGCTTCCGCGTTGCCGACAGATATAAAAACGCCTCCACCTGCGCATTGGCGGAGGGTAAGGTGTTGTCAAAGAAAAAACGTATGGTTATGGCTCCCGGCGAAATGGAGGAGCTGATAATCGATGGCGCAGCTCTTGAAAACGCAGCGTCCGTCACCGTTTTTGTGGAGGAGTAAAGATGGAAAAGGAACTTACCTGTATAGTGTGCCCCCTGGGCTGCGCCATCAAGGTGGTTTTTGAAAAAGGAAACATAACTGAAATAAGCGGTCATACCTGCCGCAGAGGTGAGGTATATGCCCGCAGAGAGCTTACGCGCCCTCTGCGTATGGTCACCTGCGCCGTACCCGTCAGAGGGGGAAAACTTGCCATGGGCAGCCTCAAAACCGCCAAAGAGGTTCCCAAGGAAAAGATTTTCGAGGTTGTCCGCGCCATGCGTGCCGCCCGTCCTCAGGCGCCTGTAAAGGTTGGCGATGTTATCCTTAAAAACGTTGCCGGCACCGGCGTGGATGTTATATCCACCAAGGCCGTGCCTGCCTTGGGTTGATTTTATGAAATTCAGATTTGCCGAGCCTGCAGATGCAGGACTTATACTGCGTTTTATCCGCGCCCTTGCCGAATATGAAAAAATGTCCGACCAGGTTGTTGCCACGGAGGAAATTCTTACCGAGTGGATATTCCAAAAGCAAAAGGCCGAGGTAATTTTTGCTCTGGAGGACAACAAAGAAGTGGGATTTGCCCTGTTTTTCCACAATTTCTCCACTTTTTTGGGACGAGCCGGGGTTTATCTTGAAGACCTTTTTGTTCTGCCGGAGCATCGGGGCAAAGGTTACGGTAAGGGGCTTTTGAGAGAACTTGCCCGTATTGCGAAAGAACGGGGCTGCGGCAGACTTGAGTGGGCGTGCCTCAACTGGAACAGACCGAGCATTGATTTCTACCTGTCTCTGGATGCCGCCCCAATGAACGAATGGACGGTGTACCGTCTTACCGGCGATACCCTTGACAATATGGCAAAGTAAGGAAGAAGAGAAATGAAAAAAATCACTGCCATTATACTGGCTGCCGTGATGGTGATTGGCGTTGCCGGTTGCAGCGGCAGCATTATCGAAAGAAACTTCTATATAAACTGCGAAAAAAACAAGGACGTTTATAACGTAGACAAGATTTACGACCAGGTTCTTCTGGTAAACGGCGCGGAGAACGGTACACTGACCTTCGAAAACACCACCTTTGAAAAAGACCTTGAATTCAGGGGAGTGGAAGACAGTGCGTTGATTATCGACGGCACCTGCCTCTTTGGCGAAAACGCGGTTGTAAAAATTTCCCTCAACGAGAAAAATATTGACGTGGACGATATGCCCTATGTGGTTGCCCGTATGCCCATGGACGTGGTTTGCACCGAAATGGGAGCTGTTGTTGCAGAGGGAGATTTTACAATCACTTTCAACGGCGCAGAGTACTCCGCCCAAACCTGCACCCTTACAATGAACGAAGACGATGAACTTGTGAGCGTTGAGGAGGGCGTGCAGTACAGCTCCTGCGTGGTGGCTCAGTGGCTCGAAAACGGAGAGCCTAAGGTTGTGTCCTATGCAAAATAATAAAAACCTCACCGAAGGGCGGCCTCACACAGGGATTTATACGCTCCAAACCGAATCTTTTTCCGCAATACTTCGTTAAAAAGCCACGGCAGGCGTCAGCCTTGCCGTGGCTTTTTGTCTTGTCCTGCGAAAAAATCTCTCGCTTTGGAGTGCAG
>JAFSIK010000028.1 GCA_017439805.1 Oscillospiraceae bacterium | reverse complement strand
TGCTCTTTTTGCTCTTCATCTGGAAAGGAGTGAGAATAAGTCTCAGCACCAGAGTAAGAGCGATCAGCGCCAGGCCGTAGTTATTAAAAAGCAAGTACAGCTGGCGGAGCACCCATGCAAAGGGAATAAGAATAGTTGACATTACTTCTTTCTACCGATCCTTTCACTTAATTCCGGCACCGGGTCGTAACCACCCTTGAAAAAGGGATTACAGCGCAGGATTCGTTTGAGTGACAGCCACCCTCCGCGAAGGACACCGTATCTTTCAATGGCTTCCAGCGCGTAGGCTGAACAGGTCGGGGAGAAGCGGCAGCATGGCGCTTTGGCGGGCGAGATACATTTTCTGTAAAAATGTATCAGCTTTAAACACAAAGTTTTCATTCCACGTCCCTCAAAAGGTCAAGCTTGCCCAGCAGTTTCAGCATGGATGCCTCAATTTGCCGGTAGCTTGCAGAAGCGGCTCTGACCCGTGCCACGATAACAATGTCGCAGCCCTGGCAGAGCCTGTCCTGGTTAAGACGGTAAGCCTCTCTGATGCGTCTGCGCACCAGATTGCGTGTTACAGCCTTACCAACTTTGGTTCCAACGGTTATGCCCAGGCGGTTAAATCCGTAGCGGTTCTTTTTGGCATAAACAGCCAAAAAGGGTGAAACCGCGGATTCACCCCTTGTATAAAGCCGTTTGAACTCAAAGTTTTTTTTAAGAGAGGTGATTGAAGCCACTGCGTTTCCTCCCGTGCAGATGCGATGCGTGCGAGAGATCAGTAGGTCAGACGAGCTCTGCCCTTGGCGCGGCGGCGAGCCAGCACCTTGCGGCCGTTACGGGTGGCCATTCTCTTGCGGAAACCGTGCTCCTTGGAGCGCTGACGCTTTTTGGGCTGATAAGTGCGTTTCAATGTTTACACCTCCGGAATTTCAAATACTCAACAGCATTACTGCCGTAGTTGACAATAAAAATGCAGCAAGGGTAATTATAACTTACCCTTGCCGTCCTGTCAATCTTTTTTCGCAATTTTATTTATAATATTGTTATACTGTTTCAGATTGCAAAATTATGCTTTCCGATGGTGCAGATTATCTCCCGCGACCATATCCATTTGCTGGTTGCGGTGGCGGGATTATAGTAATAAATCGCGCCGCCGGAGGGGTCGCTGCCGGCCAGTGCTTCCCGTGCGGCTCGAACGCAGCTGTCGGTGGGATTCATGTTTATCTGGCCGTCTGACACCGCGTCGAAGGCACCGGACTGATATATTACGCCGGAGATGGAATTGGGGAAGGATGGGTGGTCAACTCTGTTGAGCACTACCGCACCTACCGCTACCTGACCGGTGTAGGGTTCGCCCCTGGCCTCGCCGGAAATCAGCCGTGCCAGCAACTGCACGTCGTTTTCGGAGTTGGAGGCATAGCCGCCGCCGGAAGAACTGCCACTGCTCATACCAAGTGCGGCAAGGGTTTGCTCGCCTGCCACACCGTCCACTTCAAGGCCGTTTTTAGATTGAAAATACCGTACGGCTTTTTCTGTGCTGCTGCCGTATATGCCGTCTACTTCGGCGCTGTAATAGCCCCAATCCTTCAGTTTTTGCTGAATCTGGCTCACGGTACTGCCGTAGGAGCCCCGTTTATAGCTGGCAGCATCGGCATCGGGGGAAATACCCGAAACGGTAAAAGCCGCAATGCTGAAGAAAAGAATAACCATAAAACCCATCGCCGCCGTATTTCTGCGCTTCATATCACAAACGTCCTTTCAGGGATTTTTCTGTATTTTGTGAAACGGCGCTCCGGTATATTCTTTAAAAACAGAGGTAAATCTTTCCGAAACAAAAACGAAATTATTAACAAAATTTGCGTTGACCTTTCTGATTTTATGTGCCAAAATTAATCTATTGCAACTGAAAGGTATCGCGTTGATGAACATCACAAAATTTATCGTTGGACTTGCCGTGGCATGCACTATTACCGCCTGCGGTCAGGTCAACGAAATTTTACCTGAAGTGAATATGGATTTTCCCGCTATTATTATCAAGCAGGAACTTCCCCGCGAGATGGTGCTTGTAAATCCGTGGAACCCTGTTCCCGAGGATTATGAGGCAGACCTTATCCACGTCACAAACGGTTATTATGTGGACAAGCAGTGCTATGACGCACTTAACGAGATGCTTGATGCCTGCCGTGAAGCGGGAAACCGCCCTTTGATATGTTCTGCGTACCGCTCCTACAACACTCAGACCTGGCTTTATAACAGAAAAGTAAATCAGTTCATCGGTTACGGCTACTCCCGCCAGACGGCTGAAGTAAGAGCGGCGGAGATAGTGGCCGTTCCCGGCACAAGTGAGCATCAGCTGGGACTGGCCGTGGATATTGTGGACAGCAGAAATCAAAATCTGAACAGTTCCCAGGAAAATACCGACACCCAGAAGTGGCTGATGGAAAACTGCTGGGATTACGGTTTTATTCTCCGCTATCCCACAAATAAAAGTGATATTACCGGCATAATTTACGAACCCTGGCATTACCGCTACGTTGGTGTGGAAACTTCCCTTGCCATGCGTGACAGCGGCCTTTGCTATGAGGAATATCTGGGTGTTGACTGACGCCCGCAATCGGCGCCTGTGATGGAATTGGCAGACATGCGAGATTTAGGTCGTGTCACCTTAGTGTAGGATTTTCAGGGCGTACAATTATCATAAAAAACAGCCGGTGCTAAGCACCGACTTATATATGCGGGCGTGGTGGAATTGGTAGACTCGACGGATTTAGGTTCCGT